>DATJIG010000263.1:0-7618 GCA_035493495.1 Alphaproteobacteria bacterium | reverse complement strand
CCGGTTTCATCGCGCGGGGTCTAGTGGCCTGCAGGTGCCGGCGACGCCGTTGTCGCGCGATGCGCGCACCATGCACACGCGCAAAATCCCGCACAAGGGGGCTGTGGAAAGTCGGGAATCGCTGAAGCGGTTCAATGCTCGTTTTCGTCACCCTCGCGAAGGCGGGGGTCCAGAGCCCACACTCGAAGTCCAACGGCCCCTGGATGCCCGCTCCCCGCCTGCGCGGGGACAGGCTTCGCGGGCATGACGAACCATAGACGAAGCGCGTCGAGGAGCGCGCACGCGACGAGACGCACGACGAACTCGGGCACGATCGCCTTGACCGCAGTGCCGCCCCACCTATAGTTCCCGAAAACGCGTGCGGAGCGCGCGCGAAAAACAAAAATCACGCAGGCGAGTCAGAGGGCGACGATGCAGCTTCAACTTCGATGGTTCATGGGTGTGGCGCTGGTCCTGCTGGGAGCGCTGCTCGCACACCCAGCGTCCGCCGCGCCCGATCCTGCCGCGACGCTGAAGGCGGCGCAGACCGAAGGCACGGTCGTCGTCCATGGTCCGCCGGGCCGCGCCTACGAGGCGGCGCTGACCAAGGGCTTCGAGCAGGCCAATCCCGGGATCAAGGTCGAGTACAGCGGCGCCAACAACCGCACAGCGGTGCCGAAGCTGTTCCGCGAACGGGAGGCCGGCCTCTTCCTGTGGGACGTGTGGATCGGCGGTCCGGCGACGACGCTGTCGCAGATGATGCCGAAGGGCGTGTTCGCACAACTGCCGCCGGTGCTCTACAGCGATACCACTGCCGACGACAAGTGGGTGCACGGGTTCGCCGACGGATGGATGGACCGCGGCAAGACGTACGTCTACGCGTTCGACGCCGGGCTCCAGGAAACGGCGATCATCAACTGGGACGTCGTGAAGCGCGAGGACGTCAAATCCGTGCGCGACATCCTCAAGCCCCAGTACGCCGGCAAGATCCTGTTTGACGAGCCGCGCCGCGGCGGATCGGGCAACGGCAGCTCGATGGGCATCCTCGTCAACTTCGGCGAAGAGTTCCTGCGCAAGCTCTACGCCCAGAAGGTGGCGGTCAACGAGAACCGCCGCCAGACCGCCGAGTGGCTGGTGCGTGGGCGTTATCCGATCGTCTTCGGCACCGGGATGAACGAGCTTGCGATTTTTCGCGAGCAGGGTCTCGGCAAGAACATCGGCCCGATCCCGATGACGCCGGGCGAAAAGATCCAGATGACGCCGGGATTTGGCGCGGTGTCGCTGGTCGACCGCGCGCCGCACCGGAACGCGGCGATCGTCTACGTCAACTGGCTGCTGTCGGCCGACGGCCAGCGGGCGTGGACGGACACCGAGCGCACCAGCCGCCGTCTCGACATCCCCTGCGACGAGACCTGCCAGGTCGGGCGCGATACGCTGGCCAAGGCCGGTGATAATTACTTCAAGGGCCAGGACGAGGACGCGGTTCCGCTGCGCGAGCGCGCGATGGTCATCGCCAAGGAGGCCATCAAGAGCAAGATGGCCGGCGGCGAGTCTGAGTAAGGTCGCGTCGGGCGCCACGTTCATGGACACCATCCGTCTGTCGCTGCGCGACGTCACCAGGCGCTTCGCGGGGAACGCGCCGGCGGTCGACGGCGTCAGCCTCGACATCCGCGCCGGCGAGACATTCACGTTCCTCGGTCCCTCGGGCTGCGGCAAGACGACGACGCTCCGGATGATCGCCGGCCTCGAGATGCCGGACTCGGGCGAGATCTTGCTCGACGGCGAGCCGATCGTCTCGGCGGTGAAGGGCGTGTTCGCCCCGCCCGAGAAACGCCGCATGGGCATGGTGTTCCAGTCCTACGCCATCTGGCCGCACATGACGGTGGCGGAGAACGTCGCGTTCCCGCTGCGCGTGCGCGGCGCGCCGCGCGGCGACATCGGCGCGCGCGTCATGGCTGCGCTCGGCCTCGTCGGCCTCGCCGAGTACGCCGACCGCCCTGCCCCGCGGCTATCCGGAGGACAGCAGCAGCGGGTGGCGCTGGCCCGGGCACTGGTCTATGAGCCGGCGGTGCTGCTGCTGGACGAGCCGCTCAGCAACCTCGACGTCAAGCTGCGCGAGCAGATGCGCGTCGAACTGAGAACGCTCCAGCAGAAGCTCGGCCTGACGCTCGTCTACGTCACCCATGACCAGGTCGAGGCGCTGAGTCTGTCCGACACCGTGGCGGTGATGAACCGGGGCCGTGTCGAGCAGCTCGGTGCCCCGCGCGAGCTCTACGAGCGCCCGGCGACGCCGTTCGTGCGCGATTTCCTGGGGAAGTCGGTGACGCTGAAGGCCAGGGTCGTCGCCAACGACGACGCCGACACCACGGTCGAGACCGAAGCGAATGTTCGCCTGCGCTGCGTGTCGAGCGACATCGCCGTGGGTGCCACCGTCACCGTCTCGATCCGTCCGGAGTCGGTGACGCTGGCCGACGGCGGCGCGCGCGACAACGTGCTGATCGGCACCATCGCGGCACTGCTCTATCAGGGCGAGCGCTCGGAATGCGAGATCCGCGTCGGCGACGAGATGATCTTTACGTTCGTTCCGGCGAGCGCGGCGCTGGTCCGCGGCCAGGAAATCGCCGTGCGGCTGCCGCCCGACCGCCTCTTCGTGTGGCCCGCGTGACCGAGATCGCCGGGCCCGCGCGCCGGCTTCGCCGCCGCCTCGATGTCCAGGCCGCGATCTACACGGCCGTATTCGCGGTGGTCGCGTTCTTCGTCCTCTACCCGCTCGTCCTGCTGATCGCCTTCAGCTTTCACGGCGGCGTGCCGGGCGAATCGTTCCAGTTCTCGCTCGCGGGCTGGCACGCGGCGTTCGCCGAGCCCGACATGCTGGAATCGGTGTGGAACACGATAAAGCTGCTGGTCGCGATCCAGGCCATCGCCTTTCCCATTTCGATCCTCGCCGCCTGGCTGATCGCCCGCACCGATCTGCCGTGGCGCGACGGCTTCGAATTCCTGTTCTGGATCGCCTTTTTCCTGCCGACCCTGTCGGTGACGCTGGGCTGGATCCTGTGCCTCGATCCGCAGTACGGCGTGTTCAACAAGCTGGCGCTGCATCTGCCGTTCGTGAGCGAGGGCCCATTCAACATCTACTCGTTCTGGGGCGTGGTCTGGGCGCACCTCGGGACCAACGCCATCGCCGTAAAGGTGATGCTGCTGACGCCCGCGTTCCGCAACATGGACGCGGCGCTCGAGGAAGCGGCGCGCGTCTGCGGCGCCAACCGGCTGAAGACGCTCACCCGCATCGTCGTGCCGACGATGCTGCCGGCGATCCTCACCATCGTGATGATGGTGATGATCCGCTCGATGCAGAGCCTCGAGATCGAGCTGGTGCTCGGGCCGCCGTTCGACTTCTACGTCTACAGCACCAAGATCTACGGCCTGATCTCCCAGGAACCGCCGCAGTTCGCCCCCGCCTCGGCGCTGGCCACCATCGGGCTGCTGGTGATCCTGCCGCTCGTGGTGCTGCAGCGCGTGCTGATCTCGCGGCGCCAGTACACGACGTTGTCGGGCAAGGTCCAGGTCCAGCCGACGCGGCTCGGGCGCATGCGGCTCCCCGCTCTCCTGTTCGTCTCGCTCGTCGTCGGGCTGCTGACGGTCGTGCCGCTCGGCTTTCTCGTCGCGGCGACGATGATGAAGCTGTTCGGCTTCTTCGACATCGCCGAGCCGTGGACGCTCGGCAACTGGGCGACGGTGCTGGGCGACGACCTGTTCCTGCGCTCGCTCAAGAACACGCTGCTGCTGTCGACCGGCTCGGCGCTGCTCGCCGTGATCCTGTTCCCGCTGATCGCCTATTTCACGGTGCGCAGCGTCTTCCGCGGCCGCGCCGTGCTCGACTTCCTGTCGTGGATCCCGTTCGCGATCCCGGGCGTGCTGCTGGGCGTCGGCCTGCTCTACGTCTTCCTCGGCAATCCGCTGTTCCGGCCGCTCTACGGCACGCTGTGGCTGCTGATCATCGCCATCGTCGCGAGCCACATGACGCTCGGAACCCAGATCATCAAGAGCAACATGATCCAGCTCGGCGCCGAGCTGGAGGAAGCGGGTCGCGTCGCCGGTGCCACGTGGTGGGGCACCTACCGCCGCGTCGTCGTGCCGATCTTGGTGCCGGTGCTCGCGGTCGTCGGCGTGATGATCTTCGTCACCGCGGCCCGCGACATCGCCAGCGTCGCGCTGCTCGCGACGAACGAGAGTCGGACGCTGGCGCTGCTCCAGCTCGATTACATGGTGGACGGCCGCTACGAGTACGCCGCCGTGGTCTCGGTGGTCGTCATCGCGCTCAGCACCGGCGTCGCGCTGATCGTGCGGGCGCTGGGCTTGAGGCTCGGGATCCGGGCGTAAGGCTCAGCTCCAGCCGCGGTTCCAGCGCTCGCCCTTCATGATCTTCTTCCTGAAGTACATCCACTCGTTCGAGTAGCCGCCGCGCGCGCCGCGGTTCTCCTTGTTGTCGTCCATCGACAGCAAGCGGCGCCGGCTTTCGAGAATTTCGTCCTGGAACTCCCTGGTCGGCCCCTGGAAGCCCAGTGAGATCGCGAGGCCCTGGATCTTCGCCGTGCGTTCGAGGTAGAGCGCGTTCATGCACGCCTCGTCGATCGAATCGCCGACCGCGACCACGCCGTGGCCCTTGATCACCAGCGCGCGGCCATCGGCCAAAAATTTGGCGAGGTCGTTGCCCTCGTCCATGTCCTTGATGTGGATCGGACGCGGGTAGATCGGCACGCCGTAGCCGAACTTCGCCGACTGCATGTGGATGGCGCTGATCTGCTTGTCGGCGAGGCTGAGCGCCACGCATGCCGGCGAATGGGTGTGGACCACGGCGCGCACGTCGGGCCGGCGCTTCAGGATCTCGGTGTAGATCGGCGCTTCGAGCGGCGGCGTGCCGACGCCGCCAATCTTCTTGCCGTTGAAGTCGAAGTGGACGAGCCAATCCTCGTCGCGCGCGCCCGGCTCGCGGAACAGCTTGCAGGCGATGCCGTCGCCACCGGGCAGGCGCACACCGACGTGGCCGAAGATGTCGCCCGATTCCCATTCGAGGATGGTCGAGGCGATCTTGAGATCGGCTTCAAGCGTGCCGATGGCGAGTTGGGGATCGTTCTCGGTGTGGGCGTGCGTCCCCACATGGGTATGGCTGTGGTGGTGATCGCCGTGCGCGTGCAGGTCCTTGTCGGCAGACATGAAGCTTCCTCCTCTCTTTTATGGTTGGGCTACTGGCGGTCGGCGCGATGCCATGCCGACGGAATCCGCCCGCGCCAGTCCTCACCCTTCTTGAGCGTGACGTCAAAGGTGTCGATGTGCGGAAAGCAGTTGTCCGCCTCGTCGCGCACGAGATGCGGCGGCTCCTTCCCCTTCTCCAGGTCCCTGACCGCCGTCAGCAGGCGCTTGCGCACCGCGACGACGCCGAGATCGCTGAAGCCGAGATACTCCTTCGAACGGTCGAAGCGCGGTCCCATGCTCTCGGTCGCGCAGGAATCGTGGGACAAAAAGCCCTTCATGCCGGTGAAGCTGTCGATCTTCTGGGCGGCGCGATCCTGCAAGTAGTCGTTGGCGAGATTGGCCTTCTTGCGGTAGTCGGCGGTCAGATACTGGCGGCGGTCGTCGCCGAGATCCTTCTCGGTCACAGGGTGATCGACGAAGCCGAGGTCGTAACGCCAGCTGTGAGTGTCGTCGATCGGCACGTAGATGTGCGCCTCCTTGTTGCGCGCCGGCACCCAGCAGGTGTTCGGCATGACGAAGCTGGAGATCCGCACGTAGTCTTCGGCGTCGTTGAGCGATCGCGTCGCGATCAGCCGCAGGCCGAAGTCCGTCATCTCGGTGTCGTAGGCCGGGTTGAGGCTGGTGAAGATCGGCCGGTTGGTGAACGGCCCGCGCAACGGCCGGTGCAGGAACGACAGGTGCGACGAATCGCACTCGCCCTCGAGACCCTGCAGGTAGTTGCAGTCCTGGAAGGACTTCGTCACGTAGGTGTGGTTGCCGGGCATGGTCGCCCAGGCGTAGTTCGGAAACAGCGGCTTGCGGTCGGCGGGGCCCATATACGCGAAGACGATGCCCGCCTTCTCGACCGTCGGGTACGCGGTGTGGCGAATGCCCTCGCGCACCATGGCGTCGTTGGGCTCGGCCGGCGTATCGACGACAAGTCCCTCCACGTCGAACTTCCAGCCGTGATAGATGCAGCGCAGGCCGCATTCCTCGTTCCGCCCGTAGAACAGCGACGCGCCGCGGTGGCGGCAGTGCTCACCGATGAGGCCGATGCGCCCGTTCGAGTCGCGGAACGCCACCAGCTCCTCGTTCATGATGCGGACGCGCACCGGCGGACAGTCGGGCTCGGGAATCTCCTCCGACAGGAGCGCCGGCACCCAGTAACGCCGGATCAAATTGCCCATCGGCGTGCCGGGGCCGGTGAGCGTCAGGAGATCGTTGTCTTTCTGGGAGAGCATCGGTCAGGTCCGGTCTACGTGTTGAGGGTGCCCGCGGCGAAGATCGACTCGACCGCCAGGCGCTCGCGGGTCGCGCCTTCGCGCACGTTGTAGTCGATCAGCGCGTCGATCATGCGCCGGTTGGCGGCAATGCCGTAGGCCATCGGGTCGCCCCAGTCCTTGCGCTGACGCTCGAAGGTCTCGCGCAGATAGAGAACGGAGAATCCGGCGCGGTCGTTGGCGATGTCGTCGTCGGCGATGGTCTTGGCCCGGACCAGCGCGTCGTAGAGCTTCCCCGCCAGGTCCGGGTTTTCGCGGTTCAGGCGGCCGCCCATGACGAGGACGTGCATCGGCGGATACAGGCCGGACTCCTGCCAGATGGCGCGGTCGGCGGCGGCATAATCCGGGAACAGCCGCACGATGTCGGGATGGCTCTCGAGCTGACGCAGGAGCTTCGCGTCGGACACGTCGGTGACCATGGCATCGACCTCGCCCGCCATCAGTCGTTCGGCGATCGATGGCTTCTCCGGCACCATCTCCGGACCGGGCTTGCCGTGGGTCGGGAACACGTCGGGCGTCTGCGCTACCCAGCGCATCGAATCGACGTCGACGTTGTAGTGCTCGCTCAGGATTCCGCGCACCAGCAGCGACACGGCGGTCCGGTACTGGCGCGTGCCGATGCGCTTGCCGGCCAGGTCCCTGGGCGAGCGGATGCCGGACTTGCGGTTGCAAAAGATGAACTGCAGCACCGACTTCCGCTTCGGGAACACCGGCAGCGCGACCAGGTCCCAGCCCGCCTCGATCGCCGGCAGCAGGTAACCGACGTTGAGATCCCACAGGCCGAAGTCGCCGGAGCGCAGCTCCGGCACGTCCCTGGTGACCATCGACGTGGTCTTCGCCGTCTGCAGGCGCACGCCCTCGACCGTCACGCGGCCATCGAGCAGCGGCAGCACCACGTCATAGCGCATCGCCGAAATCGGAACGGTGAGCAGCGTGTCGGTGGCCATCGGATCACGTGAATCGGGCGGCATATCGGGCCGCCAGCATGGCACAGAACGGACGAGGCCGCCGCATCCTTGCAGCGCCGCGCCCTCGACGGCCCGGCGCGGGGAGCGGCGGCCCCGGTTATGCCTGCCCTAATTCAGCGGCTTGCCGTCGCGGGTCTTGCCGTACAGCGCGTCGATGAA
>DATJIG010000262.1:0-4378 GCA_035493495.1 Alphaproteobacteria bacterium | reverse complement strand
CGGCCCGACAACGTGCTGTTCTACGCGACGTCGAATCGGCGCCATCTCATGCCGCGCGAGGCGATCGAGAACGAACGCGGCACCGCGCTCAATCCGGCCGAGGTCGTGGACGAAAAGGTATCGCTGTCAGACCGTTTCGGGCTGTGGCTCGGCTTCCACCCGGTCGACCAGGACACCTACTTCGCCATCGTCGAAGGCTACGCCAGGGATCTCGGGCTCAAGATCGGACGCGACGACCTGCTGGCACGCGCCAACGAATGGTCGGTGACGCGCGGCGGCCGTTCGGGGCGCGTGGCGTGGCAGTTCATCCAGGATCTCGCCGGCGAACTCGGCGAAGCCGCCCAGCGCAAGCGCTGAAGCTGCGGGTTGCACCGCGGCTCATTGAAGGCTGCGCCGTGCACGGCGCAGCTACGACATCGGCCCCATCACGGCGACCGGATCGACCGGGCGACCGCTCTGGCGCAGCTCGAAGTGGAGCTGCGGCGAGGACACGCCGCCGGTCCCGCCCACCTTCGAGATCACCTGTCCACGCTTGACGTGGGCGCCCCGGCCCACCAGCAGCTCGTCATTATGGGCATAGGCCGTCGTCCAGCCGCCGGCGTGGCGTATCAAGATCAGGTTGCCATAGCCGCGCAGCTCGTTGCCGGCGTAGACGACGACGCCATCCTCGGCTGCGTGCACCGACGTGCCGCGCTTCGCCGTGATGTTGATGCCGTCGTTCTGGGCGCCGCCGGGCTTGGGCCCGAATGGCGAGGCAATCGGACCGTGGATGGGCCACAGGAACCCGCGGCGGCTCGGCAGGTTGCGCGTCGACGGCGGCGGCAGCGGGGGTGGCGTGAGCGTGGCCATTTCGGTCGCGGGCGGCGGCTGAGCCGGCGCCGTGCTGCTGGCAACGTCGGGAGGCAAACGCAGCACGTGATCCGGATTGGGCGGAGGCGCGGTCGGCGCCGTTCCCTCCACGCTGGGCGGCGCGCGCAGCACATGGTCGGGGCTCGAGGTCGCAACGGGCTCCTCGACCGCGGCGCGCGGGATCAGCAGGCGTGTCCCCGGCACGATCCGATACGGCGGCTCGATGTGGTTGGTCTCGGCGAGCGACCGCACCCCGACGCCGTAGCGGCGCGAGAGCGTGGTCAGCGTCTCGCCCTCGCCCACGGTGTGGGTCGGCAGCATCGGCACTCTGATGCGCTGACCCGACCGCAGTGCGTACGGCGGATCGAGGTTGTTGATGTCGATTAGCGCCCGTACCGGCACGTTGTGCTCGCGGGCGATGGCATACAGCGTCTGGCCCGGTGCCACCTGCACGGTGACCTCGTTCGGCGTCCCGAGCCCGGCGACCGGCGCCGGCGACGCACTGGACTGCGGGATTGCCGATGACGGGGGTGGTGGCGGCCAGACCATGGTCGCGTTCGGCGACGAATACGGCGCCGACGTGGAGGGCGGTGGAGTCGAGGCCGTGGGCGGTGGGACCGACGTGCCATGAGCCGGTGGCGGCGCGTCGAGCGGAGCCGAGCTGATCGAACCCGAGGAGTTGCGGCCGGTCGACACTGGAGCCGAGGCTTTCGGCGCCGAGCTGACGGGCGCATTTGCGACCGGTGCCTGCCCTGCGGCATTCGTGCTGGCGACCGGCGGACGCGGTGTGCGCGTATAGGCTCCCGTGCGGTCGTCCACCGGCGCCGGCGGCTGGGTACGCACGCAGGCCGCGAGGGCGAGCAGTGACAGCAGAGTGACGCCGCGACTCGCGAAGATCTTCGCGCGCGTCCTCGTCGCCCGTCGTCTGTCGGCGTCGTGCGTCATGGCGGTCACTCTAGCCGAGGGCGAATCGCGCGGGCAACCGGCCTCACCTTCAGGTCCTAGGCCGTCTTCGGCTTTTCGGTGCCGTTGCTCACCAACGGCACGAAGCGGACGGGGAACAGAGTCTCGGTCGTGCAGCCGGTTTCGGTTCGGGTGACGCGCACCACGTTTTGATCACTCGCGCGATCGCCCACCGGGATGACCATCAATCCGCCGACGGCAAGTTGCTCGATCAGCGCCTCCGGTATCCTGGTCGCCGCCGCCGTGGCGATGATGCGCGGGAACGGCGCCTGCTCGGGCCAGCCCTTTGCGCCGTCGCCCGCGCGAGCGGTGATGTTGGTGATGCGGAGCTGGTGGAAGCGCTTCTCGGCGATCGCCAGCAGGCTGGCGTGACGCTCGATCGAGTACACGCGGCGCGCGAGCTTCGCGAGGACCGCCGCCTGATAGCCCGATCCGGTGCCGATCTCGAGCACCTTCATGCGCTTGTCGAGTTCGAGCGCCTGGGTCATCAGTCCGACGACGAGCGGCTGGCTGATCGTCTGCCCCTCGCCGATCGGCAGCGCGGTGTTCTCGTAGGCCTGGTCGATGAACTGCGGCGGCACAAACGCCTCCCGCGGCACGCGTTCGATCGCCGACAGCACGCGCGAGTCCTGGACGCCGAGCGTGCGCAGCTCCATCAGCAGGCGGATCTGGCGGGGTTCGGTCATTTCGACGGGAACGCGGTACGCAAGGTTCTCATCATGCCCTTGTGGGAATGGTCGAGGTGCATCGGCGTCACCGATACATAGCCCATCGTCGTCGCATAGGTGTCGGTCGGCTCCTTCGACTTCGACGGCACGTCCTGGCGCGGCGCGCCGATCCAGTAGTACGGCCGGCCGAATGGATCGAACGCCTCGGTGATGCGCTCCTGCAACTGGCGCCGGCCCTGGCACGTCACGATCACGCCCTTGACCTTCTCCGGCGCGAGATTGGGGAAGTTGACGTTGACGAACACGCCGCTCGCCCACGGCGCTTCGATCAGCTTGCGCACGACGCGCGGTCCGTAGGCCAGCGCCGCCTTCCAGTTGATCGGGCCCTTCTCGCTGATGATCTGCGACAGCGCGATGGCGCGTGCGCCGAGCATCAGGCCTTCCATCGCGCCCGCGACGGTGCCCGAGTGGCCGACGTCCTCGGCGAGATTGCTGCCGCCGTTGACGCCGGACAGGACGATGTCGGGCGGTCGCCGCTTGAGGATCTGGAGCATGCCGAGCAGCACGCTATCGGTCGGCGTGCCGTTCACCGCGTAGCGGCGGGACGACAGCTTGCGGATGCGCAGCGGGATGCGGACCGTGAGCGAGTGGCTCGCGCCGCTCTGCTCGATTTCCGGCGCGACGACCCAGACATCGTCGCTCAGCGTGTGCGCGATCTTCTCCAGCACCCGGATGCCTGGGGCGTGGATTCCATCGTCGTTGGTGATCAGGATGCGCGAATGACGAAAGTCGATGGGCTTGAGGTTCATAACGGTTCCATGCGCCATCAGGCGCGGGCGATCGTCTCGACTCCACCCATGTAGGACCGTAACGCATTGGGCACGCGCACCGATCCGTCCGACTCCTGATAATTTTCAAGGATTGCGATGAGCGTCCGCCCCACGGCCAGAGCGGAGCCGTTCAAGGTGTGGACGAATCGCGTGCCCTTTTCGCCTTTGGCCTTGAAGCGCGCGTTCATGCGCCGGGCCTGGAAATCACCGCAGTTGGAGCAGCTCGAAATCTCGCGATAACGCCCCTGCCCCGGCAACCACACCTCGATGTCGTAGGTCTTGCGCGCCGAGAAGCCCATGTCACCGGAGCACAGGGTGACGACGCGGTACGGCAGGCCGAGGCGCTTCAGCACCTCCTCGGCGCACGCGGTCATCCGCTCGTGCTCCTCGACGGATGTGTCCGGATGCGCGATCGACACCAGTTCGACCTTCTCGAACTGGTGCTGGCGGATCATGCCGCGGGTGTCCTTGCCGGCGGCGCCGGCCTCGGCACGGAAGCACGGCGTCAGAGCCGAGAAGCGACGGGGCAGCGTGTCGTCGTCGAGAATCTCCTCGGCGACGAGATTGGTCAGCGGCACCTCGGCGGTCGGAATGAGCCAGTGATCCGACGTGGTGCGGAACAGGTCGTCGGCGAATTTCGGGAGCTGGCCGGTGCCGTAGAGGGCGTTGTCGCGCACCAGATACGGCGGCAGCACCTCGCGGTAGCCGTGTTCGCGAGTGTGGAGGTCGAGCATGAACGCGGCGAGCGCGCGCTCGAGCCGGGCGATGCCGTCGAACAGCACGACGAACCGCGCGCCGGATATCTTCGCGGCGCGATCGAAATCCATCTGACCCAGTGCCTCGCCGATCTCGAAGTGCTCCTTCGGCTTGAAGGCGAATTCGCGGGGCGTGCCCCAGGTGCGGATTTCGACGTTCTGCGTCTCGTCCTGTCCCTCGGGGACATCGTCCGCCGGCAGGTTCGGGACCGTCGCCAACATGACGTTGAGCTCGCGCTCGAGCTCCGCGGCCCCCGCCTCGGCCAGCGCTTGGCCATCCTTGCTGGCTGCGACCTTCGCCATGATCTCGGCG
>DATJIG010000261.1:0-14281 GCA_035493495.1 Alphaproteobacteria bacterium | reverse complement strand
GGACGGCGGTGTTGAGCGGCTTGTTGCGGAAGAAGCGCGGCGCCTCGGGATCCTTGGCGAGAATCTTCTGCGTCATCTCGTTGCAGTTGAAGACGCGCGGAGATCCCGCGTCGAGCATCGGCTTCAGGTACTGATTCGCAGCCATGACGTCACCCCGGGGCGTTGTCGGCATTTTCGCCGCCGCGTGCCTAACAAGTCCTTAGCCGCAGCCATCGGTATGGTTAGCGCCGTGTTAACGGCGGGCCGGAATTGCGGCCCGATGCGTCCCCGTTTCCGCCCCGGAACGTCCCAATTTGGCAACGCCCGGTCCGGAACCGCTCCATGACCGACGCGTTGAGTCGCCATTCGCGCCCATTTTGCTCACGGTTTTTCAGGAGGAAGCGATGCCCAACATCCGCGACTCTCGAATCCTCATCATCGCCACCAACGGCGTCGAGCAGTCGGAGCTGATGAAGCCACGAGATATGCTCCGCAAGGCCGGCGCCACGGTGGACGTCGCCTCGCCCGACGGTAAGCCGATCCGCGGCTGGAACATGAAGGACTGGGGGCAGACCATCGAGGCGGATATGAAGATCGCCGACGCCGACCCGTCCCGCTACGACGCGCTGGTCATTCCTGGCGGGCAGATCAATCCCGACCTGCTGCGGGTCAACCCCGACGCGATGAAGCTCGTACGCGCGTTCGTCTCGGACGGCGACAAGGTGGTGGCGGCGGTGTGCCACGGCCCGTGGCTGCTGGTCGAAGCCGGTGCGCTGAAGGGTCGCGAGGCGACCTCCTATCATTCGATCAAGACCGACGTGAAGAACGCCGGCGCCCGCTGGGTCGACCGCGAGATGGTGGTGTCCGACGGAATCGTCACGAGCCGCAACCCGGGCGACCTTGAGGCGTTTACCAAGGGAATCATCCAAGAACTCGAGAAGGGCGGCCACAAGCGGAAGTCCAAAGCGCCCGAGGCCGCCGAAGCGTAACCGTAGACGAGGAGCAGTTCCATGCCGAGGGATCCCGACAACATGTTCGGCGGCGAGACGCCGCGTGGCGACCACCCGGGCCGCCAGCGGAACGAGCTCACGGTCGTAACCGGCCGCCGACACCGGCTCGCGACCATCGTAAGCATGGTCGGAGTCCTGCTCCTCGCCACCGCGGTCGCCTTCTGCTTCGGCTGGGCGATCTGACCGGACGATGACGCGCGCCAGGGCGGCCGCTCACCCGCCTCGGCCAAGTCGCTCCGCGAAGCGCGGCGCGATCCGGATCGGAATCTCCGGCTGGCGCTACAAGCCGTGGCGCGGTGCGTTCTACCCTGAGGACCTGCCGCAAAAGGACGAGCTGCGCTTCGCCAGCCGTCAGCTTCCGACGATCGAGATCAATGGCACGTTCTACAGCCTGCAGCGGCCGTCGTCGTTCGCCCACTGGGCGGAGGAGACTCCCGACGGCTTTATGTTCGCGGTGAAGGGACCGCGCTACATCACCCACATCCGTTGGCTTAAGGACGTCGAGACGCCGCTCGCCAATTTCTACGGGAGCGGCGTGCTCGGGCTCGGCCCCAAGCTCGGGCCGTTCCTGTGGCAATTCCCGCCCAACTTCAAGTTCGACGCCGAGCGCATCGAGGCTTTCTTCAAGCTGCTGCCGCACGATGCGGCGACCGCAGCAAGCCTCGCGCGCCGCAAGGCCGACCGCGCCCGCGTGCGCCCGACGGTGAAGGACGCCGACAATTTCCCGCTGCGCCACGCCATGGAGATCCGCAATGAGACGTTCCGCGATCCCGCCTTCGTCGCCCTCCTCCGCAGGTACCGAATCGGCATGGTCTGCGCCGACACCGTCGACTGGCCGCGGCTGATGGATGTCACGGCCGACTTCATCTATTGCCGGCTGCACGGATCGGTGAAGCTCTACACCAGCGGTTACGGCGACAAGGCGCTCGACCAATGGGCCGCGCGCATCGACTACTGGTCGCGCGGCCACGACGCCCCCGACGGCGATCGCGCCAGTCCGCAGCCCGCTCCGAAGCGAAAGACGCGCGACGTGTTCGTCTACTTCGACAACGACGTGAAGGTGCGCGCGCCCCGCGATGCCCACAGCCTAATCGTCAAACTGGAGGCGCTCACCGGCCGCAGCCTCGAGTCCGAACAGGCCGTGCCACCCGAACAGCAGCGTGCCATGGACGAGCGCGCGACGGAGGCCAAGCCGACCTATGGTCCGCGCGCGCGGAGCCGGCGAACGGCCGCGCGCAAAAAACCCTCCCCGAGCAAGGCGAGGAAGTCGCCGCGCCCGCGCGCCGCCTAGCCGCTAGCTGATCGCGAACAGCTTCGACGGGTTGTCCTGGAGGATCTTGCGCACCGACTCGGCGGGATAGCTGCCGTCCTCGGCGAGCCGCTTCAGCGCCTCGACCTCGGTCGCCGAATCGCGGTGACCGTAGTCGGTGCCGATGATCAGGTTGTCGTCGCCGATCTCGCGCAGCAGCCAGTTGAGGTCGTCAGTCTTCTGGGTCGTGATGTAGTAGTTGGCCGGACCCAGGATGTTGTCGGCGCCGCGACGGCCTCGCCGCGCGAGACGCAGGCGCACCTCGCCCAGCAGGTACGGCACCCATTGCGCGCTCGCCTCGACGAAGGCCCAGCGCACGCCCGGAAAGCGCGCCGGCAACTCGTCCTCCAGGATGGCGTTGAACGCGCCCAGCACCGGGAACTTGAAGATCATCAGCGCCGCCGTGCGCGGCAGGCAGTCGTGATACGTGGCGCTGCCGACGCCCGCATGGAGCGTCACCGCGAGATCGAGCTCTTGGGCGATCTCGTACAACGGGAAGAAGTAGCGGTCGTTGATCAGGCGGTCGCATTCGAGGCCGCGCATGAAGATCGCGCAGGCGCCGTGCTCCTTGCAATATTCGAGCTCGGCGCGAACCTTGCCCGGGTCGATCAGCGACAGCAGCGGCGGCACCGCCGCCCAGCGCAGGCGGTTGTCGGACTTGCTCCAGATGTCGGCGAGCCAGCGGTTGTAGGCACGCGCCAGCGCGAACTCGACGTCGGGATCCACCGTGACCGGACGCAGGAAGATGGTCGGGTACAGCACCTGGACGTCGATGCCGATCTGGTCCATGTGCTCGAGGCGGCGGCGGATGTCCTCCATGTCGCGCGCCTCGGCCGGAACGTCCTTGCCGACGTTGTTCTTGGTCACCAGCTTGCCGCCGACGACCCAGTAATCCTCCTGGGCGCGGGCGCCGTCTCCGGCGCCGTCGCGGCGATCGCGGGCGTAGATCTGCGGACAGAACGCGCGCTCGTGCTCACGCAGGAACGTCCAGGTCCTCGGCGTCTCGATGACGTGGCCATCGGCGTCGATGGTCTTCATGCACCCTCCCTGAGCGCCCTCTTGGTCCTGTGGCCGGTCGTGTGGCCTCGTGTCGCCGTTAATCGGCGCATTGAATCGGGCGCTTGCTCGCGTATGCTGAACGAAGCCCAACGCGAGTTCAAATCTAAAACAAGGTTCGCGGGTGCTGCCCGCGTCTGCCTGGGGAGGCATCGCTTGGTTCTAATGGTATCCGGATTCCGGAGGCTTTTTTGCGCCGCCGTGTGCGTGGCCGCGACCAGCGTGTCCGCGCCGGCCGCCGATGACGTTTCGTTTGCCGGCAAGCAGATGACGATGATCGTCTACTCGAGCGCCGGCGGCACCTACGACGTCTATGCCCGCCTCCTCGCCCGCCACATGCCCGATCACCTGCCGGGCCAGCCCATCTTCGTGACCAAGAACATGATGGGCGCCGGCGGCATCACCGCCGCGCGTTTCCTCTACGTCAACGCGCCGAAAGACGGCACGACCATCGGCACCATCGGCCGCGGCCTGCCGTTCGAGCCGATGCTCGGGGGAACCGGCATCGACTTCGACCCGATGAAGTTCACCTGGCTCGGCAGCATGAACAAGGAGAGCTCGCTCGCAATCTCCTGGCACACCTCGAAGGTGAAGACCGCCAGCGACCTGATGAAGACGGAGCTGCTGACCGCCGCGACCTCGGCCGGTTCCGACAACCAGATCATCCCGCAGGCGCTCAACGGCCTGATCGGCACCAAGTTCAAGATCGTGTCGGGCTACTACGCCATGAGCAACGCCACGCTGGCGCTGGAGCGCGGCGAGGCCGAGGGCGTCGGCTACTGGGCGTGGGTCGCGATCAAGTCGGAGAAGGCCGATTGGCTGGCGGAGAAGAAGATCAATCTCCTGTTCCAGACCGGGTTCGAAGCCCACCCCGACATCCCGAATGTCCCGCTGGTGAGCTCGCTCGCCCGCAATGAGGAGGAGCGCGAATGCCTCGAGCTCCTGCTCGCCCGCGACGTGCTCGGCCGCCCGTTCGTCGCGCCCCCGCAGCTTCCGGCCGACCGGCGCGACACGCTGCGCCGCGCGTTCGCCGAAAGCCTCAAGGATCCGGCACTGCTCGAAGACGCGAAGCGGTCGAATCTCGAGATCATCCCCGCCACGGGCCAGGACATCGAGGCGCTGCTGACGCGCGTCCAGGCGCTGCCGCCGGCGGTGATCGAGCGGACCAAGCACGCGATGGGACGCTAGGACACTCGGCCCCACCGACGGCTATTTGCGGGTTTGGCGCACCGGGTACGGTTCCTTGCGGTCGGAACCGGGGGCCATCTCCGCGCTCGACTTCCGCACCACCTTGCGTTTGCGATGGGTGCTCACAACCCCGGTTCGGGCGCCCTTGCGGGTGCGTCCGCCGCCTTCCGGCGCCAGTCGCGCGTTGGCCATGGCGACCTCCCTGGATTATCGATCGGTCGAACAGTCCATCATTGCGCCGAGGAATTGCCGGTCCAGTGTCGATTCAGGGACACCCGCGACGGGGCGCGTGTACGACGCGCATATGAAAAGAGCGGGGCAAGCCCCGCTCCACTTCCCGCCGATGCGCGGTGCTACTCGTTCTCTTTCCACCGCTTGAACAGCGTATGGGGAACGTCGAAGAAGTCGATCGCCTTGCCGATCGACTGGTTGATGACGTCGTCGAGCGTCTTCGGGCGAATGTAGAACGCCGGCACCGGCGGCATGACGACAGCGCCGTACTGGGCCGCGCGGGTCATCAGTTCGAGGTGGCCGAGGTGGAACGGCGCCTCGCGCACCAGCAGGACGAGGCGGCGCTTCTCCTTGAGCACGACATCGGCGGCGCGGGTCAGCAGGTTGTCGTCGTATGAGTTGACGATGCCCGACAGCGTCTTCACCGAGCACGGCGCGACGATCATGCCCTCGGTGCGGTAGGAGCCCGACGACAGCGACGCGCCGATGTCGCGGAAGTTGTGGACGACGTGGGCCAGATCCTTGACGTCGGAGACCTTCCAGTCGGTTTCGTCGACGATGGTCTGGCCCGCCGACGGCGACATTATGAGGTGGATCTCGATGTCGCCCGCCGCGCGCAGCGCCTCCATCGCCCGGATGCCGTAGATGGCTCCGGAGGCTCCCGACATTCCGACGATGATGCGACGCATGATTCGTTCCGTTTCAGAGACTTTAAACGCGTTCTTGGACAATTACCCGAGGTTTGGGCGCCCGACGTTCGGGAGGGCCGAGACCGTTTCGAAATCTGGCCGGGCGCATTGAAGCCGAGGCCGGACGACAAGTCCAGCCTCGGCCCCAGGGACACAACGCGGTTGCGCCGTGCGCGTGCCGCTACTCGTTGTACTCGTCGCGCTTGACGGTGATGGTGTCGATCAGCGCCGGCTGGCCCTGACGCACCTTCTCGATCGCCCGCTCGAGCGCCGGCCCGATGTCCTTCGCCCGGTCGATCGGACCCTCGCCGTACCAGCCCATCGACTTGGCGAGCCCGGCGAAATCCGGATCCGGATCGCACATGTCCATGCCGATGTGGGCCTTGCCCTCGTCGGTGCCGCGATGGCGGGCCATGCGGATCTGGTGTTCCCAGTCGTTGTAGTAGGCGCGGTTGTTGTACATCACGATCAGCATCGGGATCTTGTGCTTGGCCGCAACCCACAGCGCGCCGGCGTCGAACATCAGATCGCCGTCGGGCTGCATATCGACGCAGAGGCGACCATGCTGGCGATGGGCCAGTGCCACGCCCAGCGACGTGCCGATCTGGGTCGAGGTGCCGAGCGACTTGCCGGCGTGACGGTAGGGCTTGTCGAAGTCCCAGATGCGGCGCGTCCAGTCCTCGAGCGTGCCCGCGGTCAGCACCCAGTCGTAGTTCTTGATCTTCTGCCAGACCTCGTAGGCGAGCGTCGGCAGCGGGATCGGGCTCTCGTTGCGACCCACTTCGCGGCCGATCTTCATCCACTTCTCGCGCGCCGCCTTGTGCTTCTTGGCGATCTCGGCGCCGCGTTTCTGCGCCGCCGCGGCGAGGTTTGGGTTCTTCTTCATCAGCGCCTTCACGCGCTTGGCGAGCTCGTGCAGCGCCAGGTCGGTGTCGGCGGTGATCTTGATGTCGGCGTCCATGAAGCGCTGATAGTCCATCGACCACTTCGAGATCACGACCTCGTTGAAGCCGATATCGATGAACTTGGCGCCTTTCGCCGTCACGCGCTCGACCTTGCGAGTGGTCGAGGTGAGATGCGTCGTCGGACGCTCCCAGTCGCGCACGTCCAAGCCGCAGACTACGTCGGCGCCCTCGAAGACATCGTCATGCATCGAGAGGTTGAGCGAATGCGTGCCCGGGAAGCAGCAGCGCATGTCGAGGTCGACGACCGGCGCCTGCAGCGCCTCGGCGAGTTCGATCAGGCCGTAGTAGCCGGTTTCCGACCGCCCCGAAAATTCGGCGAGCAGCACCGGCTTCTTGGCGCGAACCAGGAGCTCGGCGGCCTCGTCGAGCGCCGCCGGATCCGGCGCGATCTTGGTCGGGACTTCCATGAAGTCCTTGCGCGGCATCTCGACCGTGTGTTCGAGCTTCTCTTCCTGGAGCCATGCATCGAAGCACATGTAAACCGGCCCCTGCGGGCCGCTCATCATCACCGAGTAGGCGCGCGCGATCGCCTCGGGGATGCCGTCGACGGTCGAGGGCTGATAGTCCCACTTGGTGTAGTGGCGGATCGATTCGCCCTGCACGTTCGCGGTGTGGGTCCAGTCGATCTTGGGACGACGCTTGGTCTCATTCATCGGGCCGGTGGCGCCGATGATGAACACCGGCGCGCGGTCGATGTAGGCGTAGTAGATGGCCAGGTTCGAGTGCAGCAGGCCGACGAGATTGTGGACGATCGCCACCATCGGCTTGCCGGTCGCGCGGGCGTAGCCGTGGGCGATCTGGACCGCTGTCTCCTCGTGCTGGCACAGCATCATATTGGGAACGTTCTTGCCGTAGTTCACGAGCGAGTCGTGAAGGCCGCGGTACGACGCCCCGGGGTTCAGTGCCGCGTACGGGAAGCCATAACGATGAAGCATGTCGACGATAACGTCGGAGTTATAGCGCCCCTTCTTGGCGACGACGACGCCCGAAGGCTTCGGCTCCGGAATCGGCTTGCGGAACGTCTTGCCGTTGGTCTTGCTGGTGGCTTTCGGCGCCTTGGTGGCCATCGTCTCCCCTTTCGTACGTTATCTTTGACGCAAACAGGGTCGGCACTTTAGGCAAGCGGTGCCGGTGCTGCAAGCGCGCACGCCGGCCGCACACCTCCGAACCGCCGAAAATCCGGGCATAAAAGACCCCGCCGGGACGCCCGCGGCGGGGTCTGCATGAAGACCGTGCGTACCGTTACTTGTTCTGAATCTGGATTTTGTCGGTGCGCGTCGTCGCGTCCTTCGCCTGCTGCAGGATGTCCTTGGGCTTCGCCGCGACCGTGTCGACGATCTTCTGCACCGCCGCGCCGTCGACCGGCGTGATCTCCAGCTTCGCCTTCTCGGCTTCGGCGAGGAAGTCCTTATCCTTCATGGTGGCATCGAACGCATCGCGCAGCGCCTTCAGCCGATCGGCGGGAATCGCGGGCGGCGCCGCATAGGGCCGGCCCATCGGCTGACCGGAGAACACCACCTCGAGCACGTCGCGATCGCGCTTGTTCTTGGCGAGATCGAGCACCAGCGGCACGTTGGGCAGATCGGGATGCTTGTTGAGGGCGATCTGGCCGGCGACGTAGATCTTGTTCTCCTTGAGCCATTGCGGCCGCGTCGCCACCACCGACGACCACGACCAGCCGCACCGGCCCTGCACCTCGCCGCGTTCCATGGCGAGATTGATGTCGTTGCCTCCCGGATAGCCGGTGATGAGGCGATAATGCGTGCCGAGCACGTTGTTCATCACCATCGGGAAGAGATCAGTGTCGGCACCCGGGCCAGTACCGCCGACGACGATCTCCTTGGTCAGGAAGTCCTCGGTGGTCTTGATTCCGGCCGAGGTCATGAACGCGCACACGCTGACCTCATTGTTGGCACTGCCGATCCAGGAAAGTTTGGTGGGGTCGAACTTGGCGCCGGGATTGCCCCACAACGCCTCCAGGAAATTGCCGCGACCGAAGGTGCCGAACACGCTGCCGTCCTTTGGCGCGATGCCGTAGAGCTCGTTGGCGACGAGAAGGCTTCCCGCGCCGGGCTTGTTGCGCGGCACGATGGCCGGATTGCCCGGAATGTGGTTTCCGATGTAGCGGGCGATCATGCGCGCGTAGACGTCGTAGCCGCCGCCCGCGGTGTAGCCGATCAGAAGATCGACCTGCTTACCCTTATAAAAGTCCGCGACGGACTGCGCCTCGGCGGACGCGCCGCCAATGCACAGCCCGAACGCCGCCGCACACGCGGCTCGAATGAAGATCGGTCGCAATGGGGTCATCTCGTGCTCCTCAGAACGGGATTTAATCCCGGGGCCTTCCCGAAGGCGCTCTGACGGCGCCGTTTCGCATCGACCCTAGCACAGGAGCGCGTCCGCTCCGGCCCGGAAATTGGCCGCTCCCCCGGGCCTCGTCCGCGGCGATACCAGCGGCTTAAAGTCCGGAGAACGCTGGGCGTCAGGCCGCCCGCTGCGTCGGCCGCGTGAGCTCCTCGATAAGGGCGAGGATCGCCGGCGAGACGTTCTTCTTGCGGTAGACGGCGAAGAACGCGAGACGGCCGAAGGTCGCGCCTAGGTCGACGAACTTCAGCCGGCCCTTGGCCTCGGGCAGCGCGCACAGCGAGTGGATGATGGCGACGCCGACGCCGCGTGCCGCGAACTCGCGCGCGGTCGAGCAGTTGCCGGCGTCGATGCAGCTCTTCACGTGGATGTTCGCCGCCGCGAACGTGCGGTCGATGTTGTCGCGAGTGAGCGAATGGCGCGCCAGCGTGAACAGCGTGTGCTCGGCGATGTCCTCGAGTCCGATGCGCTTCTTCTTCAGCAGCGGATGCCCTGGCGCGCAAGCGAGCGTAAGGCCGCTCTCGACCACGAACTCCTGCCCGAGCGTCTCGGGCAGCGCCGGGAACCGGCCGATGCACACGTCGACGTCGCCGACCTGGAGGTGTTCCAAGGCCTGGCGCGAGCTCAGGATCTGCACGTTGAGCTCGACGTGCGTGTTGCCGGCGATGAAGTCGCAGATGCGGGGCGCGAGGTACGTGCCCATCTCGCCATTGCAGATGGCGAGCGACAGCGCCGTCGGCGCGCTCTCGTGGCTGCGGAACTTCGCCAGCATGCCGTCAGCGCGGTCGAGCAGCGCATCGGCCTCCTCGGCGAACACCTTGCCGGTGGCGGTGAGGGTGACGCGGTTCGGCAGTCGATTGAGGAGCTTCATCCCGAGCCCCTCCTCCAGCCGGCGCAGGCTGAAGGACACCGCCGAGATGGTGAGGCCGAGGCGGTCGGCCGCCTTCTGCAGGCTGCCGTGGCGGGCGACGAGCTGGAACGCCCGCAGCTTCTTGAGATCGAGGTCTTCGGGAGTCATCCGTCGCTCCGCTACGCTTCGCTCGGCACCGGAAGGGCGTCCGAACCGCCTGTGGGCGGTCTGAAAACCATCGTTTTCGAGCTTGAGCCGAATTATAGCTGAGGTTGAATAAGCTTCAAATTTACATTACGGGGCGCACCGTTACAATCCGGCGACGCGGCCCTAGGCATCGACCGCCAAAAACGCCCCACGAGGGCAGAACAGTTGGCGTCCGCCGACGGGGGTCCGCGCCCCATACCATCGCGCACAGGTTCAGGAGAAAGACCGACATGGCGGAGCAATTCGTCGCCAAGACCTCCGAATTCAACGACGGCGATCGCCGCATCGTCATCCACAAGGACATCGAAATCGGCGTCTTCCGCGAGAAGGGCCAGTTCTACGCCTACTCCAACAACTGCGTGCATCAGGGCGGTCCGGCCTGTGAAGGCCTGACGATCGCCAAGGTCGAGGAGCGGATCATGCCGGACAAGACGTCCCGCGGCCTCTACTTCTCGGAAAACGAGATGCACTTTGTCTGCCCGTGGCATGGCTACGAGTACGACATGAAGACCGGCGAGTGCGTCGCCGACCGCCGCCTCAAGCTCAAGAAGTTCCAGGTCGTCACGAAGGGCGACGACGTCTATGTCGTCGTCTGAGCGAGTGGTCCGGATGGCGAAAGCGGTACGTAAACCGGCCAAGGTGACGTCGGCGCCGAAGCGTCCGAAGGCCGCGGTGCGCCCCGTCGCCCAAAGGGCGGCAAAGGCAAACAAGCCGAAGGCCGTCCCCGTCGCCGCGCCCGCGTCGAATCTGTCGAGCGAGGCCATCGGCGTCGCCCAGCAGATCGAGCAGGCGCTGAAAGAAGGGCGGCTCGACGTGCTGACGCCGGAGGCGATGCAGGTTTTGATCGCCGCACTGTGCAAGCTCTACTCGGCGAACGTCGAGCAGGGTGCGCCCTATCTGCCGGTGAACTCGCGCTCGGGCGTCACGCCGACCGACGTCATGGTGGTGGCGAGCAAGCTGCTGCGCGCCACCAACCTGCAAGTGTTCGAGCTCGGCATGTGGCAGAGCTGGACCGGTCGCTGATCCCCGTCGTCCGAAGGGCGACCCATTCGAACGACGTACGTATAAGTTAGAGAAGAACCAGGAGAAGACCCATGGAACAACTCATCGCCGACCACGGCCGACGGGTATCGGTTGAGGAGCTCAACACCACGAAGCTCCTCGCCCACGCCACCCAGCAGGCGATCAAGCGCAAGTACGATGACATGCTGATCATCGACTGCGACGCCCATCACTACGAGAACGAGAGCTACGGCGAGTGGCTCGACTTCATGGAGAACGACGTCCTGAAGCAGCTCGTCACGGCGGGCCGCGGCTTCGGCCGCCGCGCGATCGTTCCGCACAACATCGGCTACCAGGACATGGGCGGCCGCATTCCGCGCTACCCGCTCCGCTCGTCCGAGAAAGTCGGCAAGGGCGGCGACACCGTCGCGCACCGCGACGTCGTTCTCGGCCAGCGCTGGATGGACGCCATGGGCGTCGACTACTCCTGCATGTTCCCGACCGGAATGCTGAACATCGGGCTCCACCCGCAGAAGGAAATGGAGGCCGATCTGTGCTGGGGCTACAACAAGTGGCTCACCGAGAAGGTGCTGCCGGAGTCCGGCGGCCGGCTGTTCTCGGCGCTGTGCCTGCCGTTCTCGGATCCCGACGAGTGCCTGCGCCACGTCGAGACCTTCGGCCATCGTCCGGGTGTCACCGGATTCATGGTGACGACGGTCCGCACCCTGCCGGTGCACGACAATGCCTACATGAAAGTCTACCGGGCGATGGAGGAGCGCGGCCTGTCGCTGGCGTTCCACTCGGGCCCGAACTGGCTCGAGCCGGTGTTCCGCTCGTGCAACCGCTTCATCTCGGTGCATGCGCTCGGTTTCAGCTTCTACAACATCCTTCACTGCACCAACTGGGTCATCAACGGACTCGGCGAGCGCTTCCCGAAGCTCCCGGTGATCTGGATCGAGGGTGGCCTGTCGTGGATCCCCTTCCTGATGCAGCGCCTCGACCACGAGTACATGATGCGCTCGTCGGAGTGCCCGACGCTGAAGAAGAAGCCGTCCGACTATATGCGCGACATGTACTACTCGACCCAGCCGATCGAGCTCCAGGACATGGAAGCGGTGGAGTGCACGTTCCGGATGATGAACGCCGAGACACAGCTCCTCTACGCCTCGGACTACCCGCACTGGGACTTCGACCTTCCGTCGACGATCTACGACCTGCCCTTCCTCTCGGACAAGGCCAAGCACTCGATCCTCGGCGGCAACTCGCACCGTCTGTTCAAGCTGCCGCCGCGCAACGACAAGCAGAAGGCCAATCTGCAGAAGCACGGCCTGCTCGTCGCCTAACGGAGGCAGAGCGTCAGGCGCCCGTCTATGACAGGGCGCCGGAGACCGAAACCCGCCGGAGGCACCTCCGGCGGGTTTTGCTTTATCGGCGTCGAGGGCCGTTACTGAGCGACGCCTTCGACGGCGAAGATGCGAAGTTTGCCGTACTGGTCGCCGATCTTGCGCGCCGCCAGATACTCGGGCGACGTGTAGGCGGCCCGCGCCTTATCGAGGCTCTCGAACATCGAGACCACGACGCGGGCCCGCGGCGGCTCACCCGAGAGCGAGGCCGTCCGGCCGCCGCTCACCAGCACCTTTTGTCCGCTGTCGCGCAGCGCCTTCTGGGCGAGCGGGACGTACTCCTTCGCGTAAGCGTCGGCGTTCGTCAGATCGATCTCGGAGATGACGTACGCCGGCGGTGTTGCCTGAGCGTGAAGTCCTTCGACGGCGGCCGCGCCGACCGCGACGCCACCGAGCATGGCTAACGCAACTGCGTTCAGCATTCTCATAATGTCCTCCCCCGTCTGGCGGACCGAAGTGTCGGCCGCCGTGCCGTCACGATCTGCCTTTCGCTGGAAATGTGCCAGTGTCCGTGGCTGGCCGGATTCGGCCCCTGAAACGTACACCTCCGGGCAAACCCTCATCCGTCGCTCTGGAACGCCAGGCGGACGGCCGATTTTGCCTTTATGGGCTGGATTGGGATAATCGCGCCATACGCTCAGGAGATCCCATGGTTCGCTGCAGTCACCTCAACACGATCGAGATCGTCGAGCCGAGCGCCGAAGGGTGCGAGGAATGCCTGAAGACGGGCGATACCTGGGTGCATCTGCGGCTGTGCCGCACGTGCGGCCACGTCGGCTGCTGCGATCAATCGAAGAACCGGCACGCGACCAAGCACTTCCGCGCCACCGGCCATCCCATCATCGAAGGCTGGGATCCACCCGAAGGTTGGGGCTGGTGCTACGTCGACGAGGTGATGTTCGATCTCGGACAGGCGCGCAATCCGCGGTGAGGGACGAAGGTCCTCCCCTGTTTTTTCATCATGATCGGCGAAGGCCGACCATGGCGTAAAAGAAAGGTTGCGCGCCCGGCCCGCTACGTCCCGCTCGGCTGAAGGAAGCGGTGGATCGCTTGCACCACGACCGAGCCTTCGCCAACGCCGGATGCAACGCGCTTGACCGAGTTGGCGCGCACGTCGCCGACCGCGAATACGCCCGGCCGCGAGGTCGCGTATGGCGAGGTCATGCCGTAGGTATCGGGCGTGCGACCGGTAATGACGAATCCCTTCTCGTCGAGGTCGAGGCAGCCCTTGAGCCATTCGGTGTTGGGCGCGGCGCCGATCATCACGAACAAATTGCTTATGTCGCGCGCCTCCAGCGCGCCACTCTTGCGTTCGGTCCACAACACGCGGCGCAGCAGTTCGTCACCGGCCAACGCCGTCACCTCGGTGAACGGGTGCACGGTGATGCGCGGCGAGGTGTTGATGCGCTGCACGAGGTAGTCGGACATCGTCGCCGACAGCGCGCCACCCCGGACCAGGATGTGGATGTGGCGCGCGGTGCGGGAGAGGAACACGGCCGCCTGGCCGGCCGAGTTGCCGCCGCCGACGACGGCGACCTCCTCATTCTCGCACAGCCGCGCCTCCATGGCGGTGGCGGCGTAGTGGATCCCCTGCCCTTCGAATCTCGCGTAGTCGGTGACATCGAGGCGGCGGTAGCGCGCCCCCGTGGCGACGACGATGGCCTTCGCGGTCACATGCGCGCCGCCCTCGAGCTCGATCGTGTACGGTCGCCGGTCGCAGTGAAGCCGCACCGCCGGCCGCGAAATGGCGAGCCGCGCGCCGAACTTCTGCGCCTGCACCTGGGCGCGCCCGGCAAGCGCCATGCCCGAGATGCCGGTGGGAAAGCCCAGATAGTTCTCGATTTTCGAGCTCGTCCCCGCCTGCCCGCCGGGGGCGAGCGACTCGATGACGATGGTGTCGAGCCCCTCGGATGCGCCGTAGACCGCCGCCGCGAGGCCCGCCGGTCCCGCGCCGACCACGGCAAGGTCGTAGACCCGCGCGGGATCGAATGCCTCAGTGAGACCGAGCGCGTCGGCGAGATCGCCGTT
>DATJIG010000260.1:0-5690 GCA_035493495.1 Alphaproteobacteria bacterium | reverse complement strand
GTGGCCCGGGTAGGCCTGCTTGATCGAGATGACGTTGAACAGGCGGCCGCCGCCGTTCTGGTGGCACCACACGCCCTCGACGCCGGGCAGGCCCGCGGCCTCGACCTGGTCCCAGATCAGCGCCGACTTGATGACCGACTTGGACATCGTGTAGTCGGACGGCGGACG
Organism: Alphaproteobacteria bacterium; assembly: GCA_035493495.1. Lineage (GTDB taxonomy): Bacteria > Pseudomonadota > Alphaproteobacteria > SMXQ01 > SMXQ01 > DATJIG01. The sequence goes on along the minus strand of DATJIG010000260.1, from coordinate 5,522 downwards.
GCCCGGACGAGCCATCGTGATGATCGGGTTGTTGCGGTAGTAGACGCGCTTGACGTGCACGACCGGATCCGGACGCACGGACGAGGCGTAGTAGCCGGTCCACTCGCCGAACGGGCCCTCGGGGCGCATGTCGTCGGCGATGATCTCGCCCTCGAGCACGATCTCGCCGTGGGCCGGGATCGGCAGGCCGTGGAGCTACGACTTGATCATGTCGAACGGCTTGCCGCGGTGGCCAGCGGCGTAAGCGAACTCGGAGACGCCGTAGTTGATCTCGTTGCCGGCGGCGAGGAACATCAGCGGGTCATGGCCGACGCTGATGGCGACCGGGCACGGCTTGCCCTGCTTGAACCACTTCTCGCGGATCAGGCGACCGTGCTTGCCGGGGCTCATCCACAGGCCGACGTGATTCTTGTCGTGCACCATGACGCGGTAGGTGCCGCAGTTGACCCAGTCGGAGTCCGGATCCTTCATGATGACGCAGTCGCCGGTGCCGATGTAGCGGCCGCCGTCGAGCTCATGCAGGAAGGGAACGGGGAACTTGAAGATGTCGACCTTCTCGTCGCGGTCGACGTTCTCGAGGATCGGGCCGGTGTTGACGAAGCGCGACGGGATCGGCTTGAAGTCCTTCATGCGGTCGCGGTAGTTGCGGACCACATCCATCGGGCCGCCCTTCGGCTCCGGGAAGCCGAGCGTCGTCGCCAGGCGCTGCGCCGAGTTGGTCATGCCCGCGAGGACGCGGAAGCCCTTCGGGTAGCCCGGGATGTTGTCGAACAGGATCGCCGGCGGGTTGTCCGGGGTCGAGTGGTAGACCATCTCGGCGACGGCGCCGATCTCGAGGTTCCAGTCCGCCCCGTCGACCTTCAGGAGCTCGCCCAGGTTCTCGACCCGGTCGAGCCACTCGCGCAGGTCCTGATGGGGCGTGTCGTATTGCTTGTATGCCACTCGTATCTCCCTCGTTTGGGACGTTGGTTCAGCGAAATGCTTGCCTGCGCGACCGGCCGGCCGTCCCAGTGGGCGTTCCAGAGGGAGGCGCCGCTGTCTTGCGCAAAAGGCCCGTCACCCTATCGGCTCCAGGCCCAAGCGGCAACGCGCGCGCGGGCGCGGTTTTGTAGCACTGGTGTCATCCCCAATCAAAAGGAAATGACCCGAGCCCGGCCAGACAATTTGGCTATAGCCATAGCGAAGCGATATGGCTGCGCGAAGGGTCCGCGCCGCACCGGTGCGACGAGACACCCGTCAGGGCGTCTCGAACGCCGTCAGCGTCTGCATCTGCGAGTACTCGAGCACGCCGTCGAGACCGGCCTTGCGGCCGATGCCCGACTGCTTCACGCCGCCGTAGGCGGTGCTGCGGTTGATGTACTCGGTGCCGTGCGCGTTGATCCACACCGTGCCAGATTCGATGCGGCGGCCGATATCAAAGCAGCGGTCGACGTCCTTGCCCCACACCGACGCGCCGAGGCCGTAGATCGAATCGTTGGCGCGCGCGAGCGCCTGATCGAGGTCCTTGTAGCGGGCGATCGGCAGCGCCGGGCAGAACTGCTCCTCGACCATCAGCGGCGCGTCGTCGGGAATGTTGGTGACCACCATCGGCCGAATGAACCAGCCGCGATCGAACGCCTTGGCGTCGTCGACCTGGCCATACTCGCGCACCGTGGCACCGCGCTTCTTGGCGTCGTCGATCAGCGTGCGGGCGCGCGCCCTGCCCCGCTCGGTGTGCAGCGGCCCCATGGTCACCTTGGGCTCGAGGCCGTCGCCGACGACAACCTTGTCGGCTGCCTTCGCGAACGCCTCGACGAACCGGTCGTGGATCGACTCCGGCACGTAGACGCGCTTGATCGCCATGCAAACCTGGCCGGTCATGCGGAACACGGCACCCGCCATGCGTTCCATCGCCGGTTCCGAAATGTCGGCATCGTCGAGCACGATCGCCGGATCGTTGCCGCCGAGCTCGAGGGTCACGCCTTTGATGCTCTGCGCCGCGTTGGCCATGATCGTGCGCGCAGACGCGATCGAGCCGGTGAAGCCGATCTTGCCGACGTCGGGATGCGTCGTCAGGCGATCGCCGATCTCGCCCGGCATGCCGGTGACGATGTTGACGAGGCCCTTGGGCAGCGCCGAGGCGAACAGCTCGAGCGCACGGATCAGCGCGAGCGGGCAGCTCTCCGGCGGCTTCACGACGACGGCATTGCCGGCGAGCAGCATCGACACGACCTGGATGAAGGCGAGACCGATCGGCGCGTTCCAAGGAACGATCGAAACAACAACCCCGTAGGGGCGTCGGGTCACAAAGGTGCGGCCCTGCTGGTTGGTGAATGTCTTGTCCTTGTCGAGGTCGGCGGCATACGCGAGCGTGAGGCGCTGGCGCGCCGCCGCGCCCATGTGCTCGCCCTTGGCCTCCTTGAACGTCTTGCCGTTCTCGCGCACGTAGAGTGCCGCGCGCTCGTCGATGTTTTGCTCGAGCCTGGCGAGCGCCGGCTCGAGTTGCGCGGCGCGCTGCACGTAAGAGAGACGGCCCCAGCCCGGCTGCGCGGCCTTCGCCGCCGCGACCGCGCCATCGACGTCCTTCGGCGTGCCGCGCACGACGGTGCCGACCAGCTCGTCGGGCCGCGCCGGATTTTTCACCTCGATGCGATTCGCCGAATCGATCCACTCGCCGCCGATCAGCATTTTGGCGTGATACGGGGCGGCGACGTTGCGCTGGGTGTCGGTCATGTTGGTCTCCCTTGCGAGGCGTCGATTGTTCCGGAATCCGCGAGCACTTGCCAGCGTCACTCGCGGTTTCCGGCTGGAATAACAGCTAGTCCGTCAGTCGCGGATTCCCCGTTGAAGGGACATCCGCTAGTCGCGGATGTCCTGCACGAACCATTCGGTCGGCACCGAGCGGATGCCCTGCTCCGCCTTGGCCTTGCGGTAGACCAGGCCGCCGACGGCGGCGAACTGCAGGCCCTGGTTGCCCATGTTGTGATAGAAGGTGACCTGCTCGTCCTTGGTCCGACCCTTGGCGCGGCCGAACGTCAGATCACAGAAGTCCGGCCAGTTGCCGCCGAAGCCCGAGCCCGGGGTCTTTTCCGGCAGGCGTTTCATTTCCTCCTTGGTGCCGCCGATGTAGGCGAGCGGGCTCATGCCGATCTCCATCTTGATGCGATCGGTCTCGGGCATCTTGAGGCCGCCGACGCCCTGGCGGATCGACACGTCGAAGCGCTTCTCGGCGGCGGGCGAGATCTCGCACGGCCCGAGCATGCCGACGTGCATGCCGGGCTCGATCCAGTCGGCCTCGAACGTCGGCACCATGCTGTCGGTGTTGGTCGACAGGATGTCGACGCCCTTGACCGCCTCGCGCGCGGAGTCGACCGGCGCGACCTCGATATTGTGGCGCTCGCTCATGCGCTTCGCGAACGACTCGCGGTTGGCCTTGGTCGGGCTGAACACCTTCACCTTCTTGATCGGCCGGACCTCGCAGTAGGCCGCAAGGAACGTCTCGGCCATGCCGCCCGACCCGAGCATGCCGACGGTCGACGCGTTCTTGCGCGCGAGCAGCTTGGCGCCGATGCCCGCCCCTGCGCCGACGCGCATGTGCTGCAGAACGCCGTCGTTGATCATCGCGAGCGGCTCGGCGTTGTCCGACGAGAACAGCATGATGAGTCCGCAGAACGTGCCCGGCTGCACCGAGTACTTCTCCTCGGTGATCGAGCCGTTGCCGTGGCGCGGCCAGGTGATCAGGTCCGACTTCATGCGAATCGCGAAGATGCCGTCGTACCAGCCCTCCATCGTGCCCCAGCGGTAATAACCGTCTGCCACGGTCTTCGACGGCGCATACATGTCGATGCGGGGGCGATGGATCGACGCACCCGTCTCGAGCCCCTTGAACGCCTCCTCCTGAACCTTGATGGCTTCCTTCATGGACAACAGACGCTCGACGTCGGGATTCGAGATGAACAGCATTTCGATTTTTCCTGTGTTTGGGCAGGCGGTTGCGGCGGAGCGCGCGCTCGGATAGCGTCTGTTTTAGCCGTTCACTGGAGAGGGCGTAAAGGCACCCTCGACCGAATCGACAAGGCGACAACGGCCGGCACCGGTCACACCGCCTGTCCCTGGGAGAAATTTCAAAATGTCATTCGATTTTCGGCGTCCGCCGTGCGCCGTCGGGCTCACCGTTGTCGCGGCCATGCTCGTCGCTGGCGCAACTCACGCCGCCCGCGCGCAGAGCAGCGATTTCTACAAAACGCACAAGCTCACGCTCGGCGCGCCATCGAACGCGGGCGGCGGTTACGACACCTATACGCGGCTGCTGTCGCGCCACATGGCGAAGCACATCGCCGGCAGCCCGACGATCGTCGTCCAGAACGTTCCGGCGGGCGGCGGCATGGCACTCGCCAACCAGGTCTACAACACCGCGCCGAAGGACGGCTCGTACCTCGGCATGATTCGCGGCACGGTGATCCAGGAGCAGGTCTACAAGAACCCGCAGGCGCTGTTCGACGGCCGCAAGTTCGTGTGGATCGGCAACATGAACAGCGACTACGACGCCTGCATCATGTCGGCGTCGAGCGGCGTGAAGACGATCGACGATTTCTACAAGCGCGAGGTGATCGTCGGCGCGTCCGGCGCCGGCGCGCAGTCGTACTCGTTCCCGATCGTCTACAACGAACTGCTCGGCACCAAGTTCAAGGTGATCTCGGGCTACCCGGGCACGCCCGAGCGCATGCTCGCGATGGAGCGCGGCGAGCTGCACGGCGCGTGCGGCATCACCACGTCGACCTATCGCGCAGTGCTCGCGCAGCCGGCGAAGGAAGGCAAGGTTCTGCTGGTCGCGCAGGCCGGCAGCGCCAAGGACCCGGCCTATCCCGACGTGCCGAACATCCTCGACCAGGCGAAGACGCCGGAGGCCAAGCAGGCGCTCGAGTTCCTGTTCGTACCGCTGGGCCTCGGCCGTCCGTTCGCCGGTCCGCCGGAGATGCCGCAGGACCGCACCGCGCAACTGCGCAAGGCGTTCGACGACTCGATGAAGGATCCGGACCTGATCGAGGAAGCGAAGAAGCTTCAGGTCGACATCGAGGCGATGAACGCCGACGCAAGCGCCAAGATGGTGAACCAGTTGTTCGAGACGCCGGCCAACGTGGTGGCGAAGCTGCAGGCGGCGCTCGCGACGAAGTAAGGTCAGGCGCGCGCGGCGCGATGGTCGAGGATCCGCTCACCAAGCGCCGCGCCGCCGATCACCAGCACGACCGCGACGATGTGGAGCGTGAGGTCCATCACCGTGACGTCGAACGGGTGGAAGAACTGGAGCACGAACGCCGCCAGCGCGGCGACGCCCAGTCCGCCCATCATCGCAACCCGATTGGGATCAAGCGGCAACGCGCGGCGGAGCGCCAGCAACAGCACGACCCCGAACGGAATGCTGGTCAGCACGATGAACTGGAAGCAGTGCGCGCTCTCCCCCACCTGCAATCCGGCCGGCCCGTGGACGATCCAGTCGCGGTAGCACTGGTAGCCGCTCGTCGCGAGCCATAGGGCGAACGGCG
>DATJIG010000259.1:0-24799 GCA_035493495.1 Alphaproteobacteria bacterium | reverse complement strand
CTTGTCCGGCAGGCGGAAGGCGACCTGGGCAACAGCCGGATCGAGGAACGGCGTACGCCCCTCGAGACCATGGGCCATCAGGCAGCGATCGAGCTTGCCGAGAAGGTCGTTCGGCAGCCAGTCCGCGAAATCGACCGCCTGCGCGACCTGTAGCCGGCTGTCGCCCCGCGCCGCGGCGCGGGCCTCGGCCGCGGCGATGCCGTCGCGCCATCCGGTGGTCGAGGCGCGGAGCACGCCGAGACCGTCGAAGATGCCGCGGGCGCGCACCGTGCGGCCGCCGAACCAGAACGGCCGCATCACGCTGCGATAGCGTCCGTAACCTGCGAACATCTCGTCGCCGCCCTCACCGCTCAGGATCACCTTGACGTCGGAGCGGGCTGCGGCGGCGAGCTTGTAGGTCGGCAACACCGCGTAATCGGCGGCGGGATCGTCCATCGCTGCCGCGACTTTCGGCATCAGGGCATGAAAATCGGCGGCGGTGACCGCGATCTCCTCGTGACGGGCGCCGAGCGCCCGCGCCACCTGACGGGCCGCGCTGCGCTCATCGGCGGCATCGGAGCCGGGAAATCCCGCGGTGAAGGCCAGCACCGGGCGATCGTTGAGGCGGGCCATCAGCGACAGCACCGCCGCCGAGTCGATGCCACCCGACAGAAACATGCCATAAGGCACGTCCGAGCGCTGGTGGACGTTGACCGAATCGAGGAGCGCCGCGTCGAGCTTCTCGAGTGCTTCCGTCTCGCTCCACTCCACCGGACCACCTGCGGGTAGCGCGTCCTGGCGCTCGCGCGAGACGATGCGTCCCTTGGCAACGACGATGATCTCGCCCGGGAGCACGCGGCGCACACCGGGGAAGATCGTCTCGGCGCCGGTGGTGAACTGAAGCTGCAGGAGCTCGCGCCGCGCGCGCTCGTTGACCGCTCGGCGCGCGAACCCCGCGGCGAGCAACGCTTCGGGCTCAGATGCGAACGCGAAGCCGCGGTCGTCCTCAGTGTAGTAGAGCGGCTTGATCCCGAACGGATCGCGCGTCAGCACCAGCTTGCCTTCGCGCGGATCGTGGATCGCAATCGCGTACATGCCGCGAAGGTGCTTGACGAAGCCGAGGCCGAGCTTGCGATAAAGATGGAGCGGCGGCTCGCAGTCCGATGCCGTGCGGAAGTTCACGCCCGGCATCTGCTCCCGCAGCTCGCGGTAGTTGTAGATTTCGCCATTGGCGATCAATGCGGCGCCGCCGTCCTCCACCAGGGGTTGGCGGCCGCCGGCGAGATCGATGATCGCGAGGCGCTTGTGGATCAGAGCCGTGGAACCGGACACCAGGCGGCCGTCACCATCGGGGCCACGGTGGCCGAGCGACGCCGCGAGCGTGGCAAGCACCCCCTCGTCAGGGTGCCCGTCACAAAGCTGCAGGCCGGCAATACCGCACATTGCCTAGACTTTAGGGGCAACCGCACCCGCCGCCAACGGGCGCGCAATGGTCTGGAACAGGTCGCGATACCGTTTCACGACCGCATCCTTGGTGAAGGCGGCCTCGAACGTGGCGCGGCCGCCGTCGCCGAGGCGTGTCCGGAGCGCCGCGTCGGACACCACCCGGTTCAGCGCCACCGCCAGCGCGTCGGCGTCGTCCACCGGCACCAGAAGCCCCGATTCGCCGTCCTTGATCAAAGATGCGGGTCCCACCGACGCCGCGGCCACCACGGCCGTGCCCTGGGCCCAACCCTCGAGAACCACATTGCCAAGGGGCTCCTGGCGTGACGGACAGGCCAGCGCGTCGGCTGCAGCGATCAGCGAGGCGACGTCCTGCCTCCAGCCGAGGAAGTGGACGCGATCGGCAATACCGAGGGAACCGGCAAGCGCCTTCAGCGTGGCGTCCAGCGGGCCCGACCCCGCGAGCCAGAGATGCGCCCGCGGCACCTGGGCGAATGCAGTAAGCAGGATATCAAAAGCTTTGTTGGGATGGAGCCGGCCAGCGGCCATCACTACCGGCACATCGCCCGGTGTGCCAACGGTCGCGCGCGAGATCGGCATGGCGCGCTCGGCATGCACAAAGTTGGGAACGTAGTGGACCCTCTCCGACGCAAATCCGCCGCGCACCCCGTAGGCGCAGAGATCCTCAGTGTTGCAGACGAGATGATCGCAGTGGCGGTAGTGCTTTAGGTCGTAGTAGCCGCCGAGTCGCCCGACGTGGACGAAGCCCTTGTCCTCGGGCGTGCCGTACGGCACGAAGTCCGTCGCCCGGCTCATCCACGACAGAACGACCTCAGGCCGAAATGCGGCGATGGCCTGCTTGAGGCGGCCTCTGGTCGTGAAGTCGAAGAAGCCGCCGAACGGCGCCTCGGTCACCGGAATGTCGGCCGCCTCCAACAGGGCACGCCGCGCCGCGTTGCGCCGAATGACGCAATGCTCCGTCACGCCGGCTTCCTCGAGCGCCACCGCGAGGCGCTCGAAAAACGCCTCGGCGCCGCCCACTTCCGCGCCAGCGATGGCATGAAGAACGCGGGGATCGTTCACGTCACGCCCTTCCGTCCGGCTCGTTCTCGCGGGCCTTGAGGTGCGACAGCAGCGGGTACAGTCCCGCCATCAGCGCGATGAGAAAGCCGTAACGCCCCTCGCGATAGCCCTTGCGACCGACGTAGCACTTGAAGAACCGCGAAAACATGCGGCGGACGTTGTCGGAAAAGCTGCCGATCTGATCGTGCTCGCGCATGTCGGCGGCGCGCGCAGTGGTGTAGCGGTCGAGGCGCACCAGCATGTCGGAGATGTCGCGATCGACGTAATGGATCATCCGCTCGTGAAGCTCCATGCGCTGCCCGGCGAACGTCACTGCGGGGTGGATGCGCTGGTCGCCCCAGCGCTTGGCGCCCTTGGCGAACAGTCGGACCGTGGCGCTGACGCCCCATCCGGCTCCCCAGCCGTAACGCACGCAGCGGCGGCCGATGTAATTGTCGTAGGGAATGAGGAAATAACCATACGGCGCTTTGGCAATGGCACTGCGCACCTCGGCCGCGAGTTGCGGGCTTACGCGCTCGTCGGCGTCGATTTCGAGGATCCAGTCTCCCGTGCAGGCCTCGATGCCGGTGTTGCGGCGCGGGCCCTCGATCTCCCATGCGCCTTCGATAATGCACGATGTGAACCGCCGCGCGATCTCCGCCGAGCGATCGATGCAGCGATCGAGCACGACGACGATCTCATCGGCGAACGTCAGCGTCGACAGGCAGTCGGCGAGCTCGCGCTCCTCGTTGTGGGCCACGACGAGCACGGACAGCCTCGGCGACGGCGTTGCTCCGCCACCGCTCATCGGCCCGCTCCGTCGACAGACGGTGGCCGGTCAGCGAGCACTGCCATTCCGGATATCCCCCGCGCGCCCGTCGTGAGACCGTCTCACGCAGCCGCCCCGTATGCCTTGCGCCACAACTCCAACGCCGCAGCTTCCGCGGAATCGACCGACAGACTACCCATCAGCGTGCCGGTGGTCTCGTGGTTGTAGTCCGGCGGGAACAGCTTTTCGAGCGGCGTCGCCGTCGTCACGTAGGCGGCGCGCCGGCCCCACGGCGCATAATGCTCGGGCCGGCTCGGTCCGAACAGCCCCAGCGTCGGCACGCCCGCCGCCGCGGCGACATGCATCAGGCCCGAGTCGTTGCCGATGAAGAACGAGCAGCGCGCGAGACACGCAGCGGCGGTCAGCATGTCGGTGCGCCCGACGAGGTCGATGCGGCGCGATTCCGGAAAGGCCTCAATCACCGGCAAGGCCGCGGCGCGCTCCGACTCTGCACCGAAGATCGCGATGCGCGCACCGGCGAGAGGCGCGCCTGAATGAGTCAACCGCTCCGCCAAGGTGACGAAGTTCTCCGCCGGCCATTCCTTGCCACGCCAGTTGGCGGTCGGCGCGAGCGCCAGCACCGGCGTTCCCGGCGGGATCATGCGCCGCGCGGTATCCTCATGACGGCTGCGCAGCCACAGCCGCGGCGCCGCCGGCTCCTTGAGGCCCCAAAAGCTCGACATCTGCTCGACGCGGTGGGTCGGGTCCTTCGAGGCGCGGTAGACTCGCCGCTCCTTGGCGAGAAGGAAATAGCCGAGCGTCGACCCACGCAGATCGACGACGAGCGACCACGGCTTCAGCACCGTCTTTGCCCACAGGATCAGCCAGTGCAGCGCGAACGGCTTCTTGACCACCGGGATCACGCGCTCGACCTGGGGCGCTGCGGTGAACAACGGGGCCGGCTGCGGACCACAGGCGACCCACACGCGCGCCGAGGGATGGCGCTGCATCAGATAATTGAGGAGGCCGGTGGAGAGGACCGCGTCGCCAATCCGCGTCGAGGTGACGAACAAAATTCGCATGTACCGGGTAGAACCGTCCGTTGATCGCCGGCCGGAGGACCGCCGCGCGACCGGGGTTATACGCGCCGCCGCCGGTCGCCACAAGGACGCGGCTGGGCGCCGCCATCCCGCTGAAAAACCAAGCTCCTTGCGCCTTACAACGGGGACGATTACCTGTTGCAGGCGCGACAATCGGGATTGACAGAGACATGTTTGCCTTCGGCCAGAAAACCTTCGTTCCCCTCGCCGACCGCGGCGTCATCCGCGTCGGCGGTCCCGACGCTCGTCCCTTCCTGCAAGGCCTCGTTTCGAATGACGTCAACCGGGCGGTGGCCGGACGCGTGATCTACGCCGCCCTGCTCACCCCTCAGGGGAAATACCTCCACGACTTCTTCATCGTGGCGCTGCCCGATGAACAAGGCGAGTCGCTGCACCTCGACTGCGAAGGTCAGCGCACGGCCGACCTCGTGAAACGCCTCAACGCCTACAAGCTGCGCTCCAGGGTGACCATCGAGGATGTGACCGACCGTTACCGCGTCATTGCGCTCCTCGGCGACGGACCGCACGACAGCGAAGCGCTGTGCGGCTTCGAAGGGCGCGGCGGGCCATTCGCAGGAGGCATGTGCTACGTCGATCCCCGCTACGCCGGCGTCGGCGCGCGCGCCTTGCTGCCCGTGGCCGGCATCGGCGAGCTGATGGAAGCCGGATTCGAGGAGAAGGATCCGTCCGCCTACGAGCGGCTGCGGCTCTACTACGGGCTACCGGACGGCAGCCGCGATCTTCCGGTCGAGAAGGCGCTCCTGCTTGAATCGGGCTTCGACGACCTTCACGGCATCGATTGGAATAAGGGCTGCTACGTCGGGCAGGAGCTGACAGCGCGAACCCGCTATCGCTCGCTCGTGCGCAAACTCCTCCTGCCGGTGCAGTTCGACGGCGAAGCGCCGCCGTACGGCGCCGCGGTGACTGCGGGCGGCGAGGACATCGGCGAGATGCGGACGTCGTTCGATGGCCACGGCATCGCGTTGTTCCGGGTCGAACTGTTGGATAAGGCCGTGGCGGCCAGCACGCCGATCACCTCGGGCGGCGCCGCGATTAACGTGCTGCACCCGGGCTGGCTGAAGCACAACCCGGGTGACGAGCCGGCGGAAAGCCCGCCCGGCCAGGGCGCATAGCCCGGCCGGGCGGCACGTCCCTCAGACGCCCATTCCTCAGGCGACCATTTCGGTGCGCGAATCCTTGGCGCTGCCCATCGCGATCTCCGCCTGGGCGGCGGCGAGCCGCGCCACCGGCACGCGATAGGGCGAGCACGACACGTAATCGAGCCCGATCTCGGCGACGAACATGATCGAAGCCGGATCGCCGCCGTGCTCGCCGCAGATGCCAAGCTTCAGGTTCTTCCGAGTCTTGCGACCACGTGTCGCCGCGATCTTGATCAACTCGCCGACGCCTTCGCGATCCAGCGTCGCGAACGGATCCGACTCTATGATGTGGCGCTTACGGTAGGTCTCGAGGAAGTGCGACGCATCGTCGCGCGACAGCCCGAACGTCGTCTGGGTCAGATCGTTCGTGCCGAAGCTGAAGAAGTCGGCTGACTCGGCGATGCTGCCGGCCTGCAGTGCCGCCCGCGGCAGTTCGATCATCGTGCCGACGCGATACGAGATCTTCATCCCGGTCTCCTCCTTCACTGAGGCCGCGACGCGATCGATCAGTGTCTTGAGCACGTCGAACTCCGAACGGGTGGCGATCAGGGGTAACATCACCTCCGGCATGACCAGGATGCGGGACCTCGCCACCTCCGCCGCAGCCTCGAAGATCGCCCGCGCTTGCATCTCGTAGATCTCGGGGCAGGTGATGCCGAGCCGGCAACCGCGATGTCCCAGCATCGGGTTCGACTCGTGCATGTCGGCCGCCCGGCGGCGCACCTCATCCTCGGTCAAGCCCGCTGCCAGCGCGACTTCGGTGATCTCGCCGTCCGAGTGCGGCAGGAACTCATGGAGCGGCGGATCGAGCAGACGGATCGTCACCGGCAGGCCGCTCATGGCCTTGAAGATGCCGACGAAGTCGCTGCGTTGCATCGGCAGCAGCTCGTCGAGCGCCGCGCGCCGCGCTGCCTCATCCTTCGCCATGATCATGCGGCGTACGGCGACGATGCGGTCGGGCTCGAAGAACATGTGCTCGGTGCGGCAGAGGCCGATGCCCTCCGCGCCGAAGCCGCGCGCGACCTCGGCGTCGGACGGCGTGTCGGCGTTGGCACGGACCGCGAGCGTCCGCGTCTTGTCGGCCCATTCCATCAGAGTACCGAAGTCGCCCGACGTCGTGTCGGCGGGGATCGTCGGCATGGAGCCCTTCATGACCTCGCCGGTCGCGCCGTCGAGCGTGATCACCTCGCCGGCACGGAGCGTCTCGCCGTTCACCGTGAGCGTTCCTGCGGCGTAGTCGACGCGGATGTCGCCGGCGCCGGCGACGCACGGGCGTCCCATGCCGCGAGCAACCACCGCCGCGTGGCTGGTCATGCCGCCGCGCGTGGTGAGAATGCCCCTGGCGGCATGCATGCCATGGATGTCCTCGGGGCTGGTCTCGACGCGTACCAGGATGACGTCCTGGCCGCCCGAGGCACGGGCCTCAGCCTCATCGGCAGAGAACACAATCGCGCCGACCGCAGCGCCCGGCGACGCCGGCAGGCCCTTTGCCAGCACCGTGCGCGGCGCCTTGGGATCGATCGTCGGATGCAGCAGTTGGTCGAGCGCCGCGGGATCGACGCGCATCAGCGCCTCAGTCTCGGTGATGACGCCCTCGCGCACGAGGTCGACCGCGATCTTCACCGCGGCGCGTGCGGTCCGCTTGCCAGAGCGCGTCTGGAGCATCCACAGCTTGCCCTGCTGGACCGTGAACTCCATGTCCTGGACATCGCGGTAATGGCTTTCGAGAGATGCTCGGATGTCGCAAAGCTGCCGGTACAGGTCCGGCATCACCTCTTCCATTGACGCTCGGTCGGCTTTGGCGGCGTCGCGCGCGGCGGCGGTCAGGTGCTGCGGCGTGCGAATGCCGGCGACGACGTCCTCGCCCTGCGCGTTGACCAGATACTCGCCATAGAAGACGTTCTCGCCGGTCGACGGATCGCGGGTGAAGGCGACGCCGGTGGCGCAGTCTTCGCCCATATTGCCGAACACCATGGCCTGGACGTTGACGGCAGTGCCCCACGACTCCGGAATGTCGTGCAGGCGGCGATAGGTAATGGCGCGCTGGTTCATCCAGCTCTGGAACACCGCGCCGATCGCGCCCCACAACTGCTCGGGCGGGCTGTCGGGGAACGGAGTGCCGCTTTGGGCGAGCACCTCGTCCTTGTAGCGCGCGACGATCGCGCGCCAGTCATCGGCCTTCATATCGGTGTCGGCCTCGTAGCCCTTCGCGCTCTTGTGCTCGCTCAGGATCTCGGCAAAGGCGTCGCGATCGAGGCCGAGCACGACGTCCGAGTACATCTCGATGAAGCGGCGGTAGGAATCGTAGGCAAACCGCGCGTCCTTGGTGCGCCGCGCGAGGCCTTCGACGGTCACGTCGTTGAGTCCGAGATTGAGCACGGTGTCCATCATGCCCGGCATCGAGGCACGAGCACCGGAGCGCACCGACACAAGAAGCGGATTCGACGGATCCCCGAAGGTCATGCCGACGAGCGTCTCGACGCGTTTCATCGCGTTCTCGACCTGGGCCTTGAGGCCGCTCGGATATGAGTTCTCATGGCCGTAAAAGTGCGTGCAGACGTCGGTGGTGATGGTGAATCCCGGCGGAACCGGCAACCCGAGCCAGCTCATTTCGTGGAGGCTCGCGCCCTTGCCGCCGAGCAACTCACGCATGTCGGCACGACCTTCGGCGGAACCTGCCCCGAACTTGTACACCCACTTCGCCATATGACTTCCTCCTGTCCATGGTGACGCGCACACGGCGAGAGGCTTCCGGCGATCGATCCCTCCGAGGCGCGAGAGAGGAACGTCGGCCAAAAACACAACGCGAGTCGCGGCGCGCGAGGAGGGTGAGTGTACGGACGAACGGAAACGTGTCCGGGGCGTTTCCCGTGACACATTCGGAGCAGAAATTCCGAAAAAAGCCCGTGCGATGACATCGCAGCCGCACCGTATTGGCACAGCCGTGTCTTGGACAGTTAACCTTCGATTTTTGCGAAGTCGGCGACTCGGTTCATCGTCGCGCGAATCGTGGCGAGCAGCCGCAGACGATTCACCCGCAGATCCTTGTCCTCGGCGTTCACCGTGACCTTGTCGAAGAAGGTGTCCACAGCGGGGCGCAAGGCCGCGAGCACCGTCATCGCGCCTGCGTAATCTTCCTTCACCAGCGCGGAGTCGATGCCCATCCGCGCGACTCCGAGCGCATCGACCAGGCGCTTCTCCTCACCGGCGACGAGGCGTGCCGGATCGATCTCGCCATCGTAGACAGTCCCGTCTTTCTTTTCCTCGATCGAGACGATGTTGGTAGCGCGACGATAGGCGATCAGAAGGTTCGCGCCGTCCGCCGACTCGAGGAACCGGGCGAGCGCGTCGACCCGCGCGACTAGCCGCACCAGATCGTCCTCGCCCCCGAGCGAGAAGACCGCGTCGATCAGATCGTAACGGACGCCCTTCTCGCGCAGAGCAACCTTCAGGCGGTCGGCGAAGAACGCGAGCAGTTCGTCGACCTGCGATTGCCCGAGCCGTCCACGCGCCGCTTCCTCGTAGATGCGCTCCGACGTCCGCAGCACCCTCGCGAGCGGAATGCGCAGTCCGTTCTCGAGCACGATGCGGATCACGCCCAGCGCCGCGCGACGCAGCGCAAACGGATCACCCGAGCCTGTGGGCTTCTCGCCGACACCGAAGAAGCCGACCAGCGTGTCGAGCTTGTCGGCGAGCGCCACCGCGACCGACACTGGCGCCTTCGGGCACTGGTCGTTCGGGCCCTTGGGAGCGTAGTGCTCGGCGATGGCGTTGGCGACCTCGACCGCCTCGCCGCCGTGGAGCGCGTAATAGCGCCCCATGATGCCCTGCAGTTCGGGAAACTCGCCGACCATGCCGGTGACGAGGTCCGCCTTGCACAGTTCGGCGGCCGAGCGCACACGGTCGCGGTCGGCATCGACGACCGAGGCGAGCTCGGACGCGAGTGCCACGACGCGCTCGACCTTGTCGGCGATCGTCCCGAGCTTCGCGTGGAACACGATGTCCTTGAGCGCCGGCACCCGCTCGGCCAGCGGAATCTTGCGGTCCTGATCCCAGAAGAAGCGCGCGTCGGAGAGCCGCGCGCGCAGCACGCGCTCGTTGCCGGTGATGACCGCCGCGCCGCCGTCGTCGGTCAGCATGTTGGCGACGGTGACGAATTTGTTGGCGAGGGCTCCGTCGCAGGTCATCAGCGCGAAGTACTTCTGATGGGTGCGCATCGCCGTGGTCAGCACCTCGGCGGGCACGTCCATGAAGGATTCATCGATGGTGCCGACGAGCGGCACCGGCCATTCGATCAGCCCGGCCACTTCCTCGAGCAGCCCGCGATCGTCCTTGAGCACAAGTCCCTGCGTCTTCGCCTCGGCGGCCGCGTCGTCCCAGATCATTTTGGCGCGGTCGCCGTGATCGATCACGACGTAGGCCGCGCGCAGCTTCTGCCGATACTCGGCAAAATCCGCGACGTGGATCGGTGCCGGCGCGAGGAAGCGATGCCCCCGTGTCGCGTTGCCGCTCTTCACCGGGCCGAACGCGAAGTCCACGGTGCGGCCGTCGAACACGCACAGGATCGAGTGCAGCGGACGCACCCAGCGGACGCTCTCGGCGCCCCAGCGCATCGACTTCGGCCACGGCAACTTGGCGATCGCGTCCGGCAGAACTTCGGCGAGCACCTGGGCCGTCACGCGGCCCTTCTTCTGCACCACGGCGAACCAGAATTCGGCCTTGCCGACGGTGCGCTTTTCGCACTGGTCGAGGCTGATGAGGCCGGCGCCCCGGAGGAAGCCCTGGATCGCCTGGTCGGGCGAGCCGACGCGCGGGCCTTTTTTCTCCTCGGTGACGTCGGGCTGTTCGACCGGCAGGCCGTCGACGACGAGGGCGAGGCGGCGCGGGGTCACGTAGGCGTCGGCGCGGGCGAACGTGAGCCCCGCCGCCTTGAGCGCATCGGTGACGAGGCGCTTCAGGTCCTCGGCGCCGCGCGACTGCATGCGGGCGGGAATCTCCTCGGAGAACAGCTCGAGCAGCAGCTCCGCCATCAGGCCTTGCTCCCCCCGGCCGCGACCTTGGAGCGCGACGCGAGCCAGCCCTCGCAGCACGCCTTGGCGAGCGTACGCACGCGGCCGATGTAGGCCTGGCGCTCGGCAACCGAGATCACGCCGCGCGCGTCGAGAAGGTTGAAGCGATGGCTCGCCTTGATGCACTGGTCGTAGGCCGGCAGCGGCAGCTTGCGCTCAAGGAGCGCCTTGCATTCCTTCTCCGCGTCCTCGAAGTGACGGAACAGCATCGCGGTGTCGGCGTACTCGAAGTTGTGCGCCGAATACTCGATCTCCGACTGCTTGAAGATGTCGCCGTACTTCACGCCGGCGCCGTTGAAGTCGAGATCGTAGACGTTCTCGACCCCCTGCACGTACATGGCGAGGCGCTCGAGGCCGTAGGTGAGCTCGACCGCCACCGGATCGCACTCGATGCCGCCGACCTGCTGGAAGTAGGTGAACTGCGTCACCTCCATGCCGTCGCACCACACCTCCCAGCCGAGTCCCCAGGCGCCCAGCGTCGGGCTCTCCCAGTCGTCCTCGACGAAGCGGATGTCGTGGTGGCGCGGATCGATGCCGAGTTCCTTCAGGCTCTGAAGGTAGAGCTCCTGCGAGTCGGCGGGCGACGGCTTCAGAATGACCTGGAACTGGTAGTAGTGCTGCAACCGGTTCGGGTTCTCGCCGTAACGGCCGTCCTTGGGGCGACGCGACGGCTGGACGTAGGCCGCTTTCCACGGCTCGGGCCCGAGCGCGCGCAGCGTCGTCGCCGGATGGAACGTGCCGGCGCCGACCTCCATGTCGTAGGGCTGGAGGATGACACACCCCTTCCGGGCCCAGAACGTCTGCAGCCGCAGAATCAGATCCTGAAAGGAAAGGGTCGACGCCATCCGAGGAATTTCGTGGGGAACTTGTTCGCAGGGAACCGCGGGCGTGGGGGTATCCCGACGCGCGCGCACCTTAAGGCAGGGCGTCTGACCGGGTCAACGCCGCTGCGGGCACTCCGGGCGGCCGCATGGTGCGGCGTCGGCGGCGATGTAGGCGCCGCACACGGGGCATTCCCTGAGGCTCACCGGCTCCCGCGGACCGGACTGGCGGGCCTGCTGCTCCGCCTGGCGCTGCATCTCGCGAAAGGCCTCGCGGATCAGGCGCACGCGCGCGCGATAGCGGAAGTACGTCCACACCGCGAGCGCGAGCAGGACGAGAAGAACGATTTTACCGAACGACAGACCCAACATACCGCGCTACAGCTCCAGCGGATGCGCGTGGCGCAGCACCGCCTCGGCGGCCGCGGTGTAGCGGCCGCCGGTTTCATGAAGGACGAGACCGGCGGCGAGCCGCATCGGCTGCGCCGAGCCCTTGACCGCCCGCACCAGCACGCGTTTGGCGGGCTTGGCGCTCGAGTCCGGCCACAGGGGGAACACGACGATGCCGCCGGCGCGACCATGCAACTCCGCCAGCACATGATCGAGCCGATCGGCGCGATGGATCAGGGTGAACGTGCCCTTGGCTCGCACCATCGCCAGTGCGAACCGGATCCAGGTCGCGAGATCCGCCGTCCCCTCGACGTGCGCGGTGGCGCGGCCGCCGTTGGCCGGCGGCGTCGCCTTCTCCGCCTCGAGGTACGGCGGGTTGGCCATGGCGTGGTCGAAGGTGCCGGGCGCGAGGCGGATCGGCGGCCGGGTCACGTCGCCGATCATGATGTTGACGCGGTTGGCGACGCCGTTGCGCCGCACGTTCTCGTTGGCGAGTCGCACAGTCGTCGGCTCGACGTCGAGTCCGGAGATGCGGCAGTCGGGCTCGCGCATGGCCAGGCACAGCGACGCGGCACCGGTTCCGGCGCCGACGTCGAGCACGCTCTCGCCCGCGCGCACCGGCACCGCGGCGGCGAGAAACACCGGGTCGATCGCCGCGCGATAGCCGTCCTCGGGCTGCAGCAGATGCACGCGTCCGCCGAGCAGCGAATCGTCGGTCACGTCGCTCGCGCTGGGAATGTTGAGCGGATCCTCGTCCGGAAGTGCCGCCATCAGGAGCGGCTCTCGATGGCTGCCTCGATGATGCCGCGCGCCCGGGCTTCGTGCTCGTCCGCCACCATCAGGCGACGAGGGATCGCGCCGATCGATCCGTCGGCGATCGAGGCGTGCGCGTCGAACACCGCCGTCGCGATGCCCTCGGCGGCGAGAATGCTCTCGGCAAACGAGAGCAGAACCGGATCTGTGGTGCGCAGGATGTCTTTCATAGAAGTCGGTCGGAGGCGTGGCGCGCAGGGTGCCGGTTGCTTGCCCGGCAGGGGCGCCGCCTCTATGCTCCCCCGCGTAACATGGGGGGAACGCCCCGGGGCGTCAAGAAACGCTCCGGCGCAACGATGCACGGGGTGCCGACAGTGGGTTCAGTGGTCGACATGGACAGCGCGCGCGGCAAGGGGCCGCAGCCCACGCTCGAGGGCTTGCAGCGTCTCGTCGCCGGCGACCTGTCGGCCGTAAACACCCTCATCGTCCGTCACATGCACAGCCCGGTGGCGCTGATTCCAGAGCTCGCCGGCCACATCATCGCCGCCGGCGGCAAGCGGCTCCGGCCGATGCTCCTGATCGCCTGTTCGCGGATGTGCGGTTACCGCGGCGAACGCCACATTGGCCTCGCCGCAGCGGTCGAGTTCATCCACACCGCGACTCTCCTCCACGACGACGTGGTCGACGCGAGCGATCTCCGGCGCGGGCTCGCCACCGCCAATGCGGTGTGGGGCAACAAGCCGAGCGTGCTGGTCGGCGACTTCCTGTTCTCGCGCGCATTCCAGTTGATGGTGGCCGACGGCTCGCTCGACGTGCTCGCGATCCTGTCGGAGGCCTCCGCGGTGATCGCCGAGGGCGAGGTGCTGCAGCTCACCACCGCCAACGACACTGAAACGTCGGAGACCCAGTACCTCGACGTCATCAAGGCCAAGACCGCGAAGCTGTTCGCTGCGGCGACCCGCCTCGGCGCCGTGGTCTCCGGACGTCCCAAGGTCGAGGAGGAGGCGCTCGAGACCTTCGGTCTCAACCTCGGTATCGCCTTCCAGCTCGTCGACGACGTCCTCGACTACACCTCGCGCGATTCGACCATGGGCAAGAACGTCGGTGACGACTTCCGCGAAGGCAAGATCACGCTGCCGATCGTGCTGGCGTTCCGCCGCGGTGCAGCGGACGAGCAAGACTTCTGGCGCCGGACGCTCGAACGCCTGGAGCAAGAGCCGGGCGACCTTGAACGCGCCATCGGCCTCCTTAACGGCCACGGCGCGCTTGGCGACGCCGTCGACCGCGCCCGCCACTATTCGGCCCTGGCCCGCGATTCGCTCGATATGTTCCCCAACGGGGCCGAAAAGACGGCCCTGCTCGACGCCATCGCCTTCAACCTGCAGCGCAGCTACTAGCCTCCGCCCTCGGCGAAGGCTTGCTTTCCGGGCCTTCCGGCCCCGCCCGGTCCGCCGGTCCGGCCTGCGCGTTCCGCACGTTGTCATTCGCGCCCGGGCGGTCTATAAGGGCCGCCGCCACGGGGAGTAGCTCAGCCTGGTAGAGCACTAGCTTCGGGAGCTAGGGGCCGGAGGTTCGAATCCTCTCTCCCCGACCATCCAAATCCCGGCCATCACCCCTCCGGAACCGGAGGGTTTTTTGCTGTGCGCGGCTGCGCGCGCAAAAGCGCCACAAGTATCATTTTGGCAGCATTGAAGCGCAGCGTGATGCCACGCGCGCGCGCCTGAATTTCCGGACAACGTCGGTTGAACCCGGCTCCCCCACGATGCCGCTTTCAGCCGGGCTAGGGGAGTTTTCCATGTCCGATCAGCGCGTGAGCGGCAACAAACAGCCCACCTCCGAATCGACGACCGGCGCCGGCGCACCCGCACCGAGCGATCTCAACTCGCTCACCATCGGCCCGGACGGCCCCATCCTGCTGCATGACGTTCACTTCCTCGAGCAGATAGCGCACTTCAACCGTGAGAAGGTGATCGAACGTCAGCCGCACGCGAAGGGCGGAGGCGCGTTCGGCGTATTCGAGACGACCGAGGATGTCTCCGCCTACACGCGCGCGGCGCTGTTTCGGAAAGGTGCGGCCACCGACATGCTGGCGCGCTTCTCGACGGTCGCCGGCGAGCAGGGCAGCCCCGACACATGGCGCGACGTGCGCGGCTTTTCCCTCAAGTTCTACACCGACGAGGGCAACTACGATCTAGTCGGCAACAACACGCCGATCTTCTTCGTGCGCGATCCGATGAAGTTTCCGCACTTCATCCGCAGCCAGAAGCGGCTGCCGGACTCCGGCCTGCGCGACAATCACATGCAGTGGGACTTCTGGACCAACAATCCGGAGAGCGCGCACCAGGTCACATACCTGATGGGCGAGCGGGGCTTGCCGCGCACGTGGCGTCACATGAACGGCTACGGCTCCCACACCTACATGTGGATCAATGCCTCCGGCGAGAAATTCTGGGTCAAGTACCACTTCCACACTCAGCAGGGCATGAAGTTCTTCACCAACGAGGAGGCTTCGGCGATGGCCGGCGCCGACGCCGACTTTCATCGCCGCGACCTGTTCCGGGCGATCGCCGGCGGCGAACATCCGCGCTGGATCCTGTCGGTCCAGATCATGCCCTACGCGGACGCGAAGACGTACCGCATCAATCCGTTCGACCTCACCAAGACGTGGCCGCATGCGGATTATCCGCTCATCAAGGTCGGAACGATGACCTTGAACCGCAATCCGGAGAACTTCTTCGCAGAGATCGAGCAGGCGGCTTTCTCGCCGGGCAATACCGTGCCCGGAATCGGCCTGTCCCCCGACAAGATGCTGCTCGGGCGCGCATTCGCCTACAACGACGCGCAGCGAAACCGGATCGGCGCCAACTTCCACCAGCTTCCCGTCAACCGTCCCAAGACGCAGCCCAACACCTACATGTTCGACGGCCCGATGGCGTACCACCACAGTGGCAACGCGCCGGTCTACGCGCCCAACAGCGGCGACCGGCCGTGGGCGGACGCAACCGGCCCCGTCGCTGACGGCTGGGAAGCCGACGGCGAAATGGTGCGCAGCGCCTACACGCCGCGCGCGAACGACGACGATTTCACCCAGCCGGGCATTCTGGTGCGCGAGGTGTTCAACGACGGCCAGCGCGCCAAGCTCGTCGATCAGGTCGCCGGCAGCCTTCTCGGCGGCGTGCGCGAGCCCGTGCTCAGCCACGCGTTCCAGTACTGGACGAACGTCGACGGCGAGGTCGGCAGCCGCATTCAGGAAAAGGTCCGCTCCGGCAAGGCTCCCCAACCCGCCGAGGGGATGGGCGAGCGCTGATCACGCCTGAGGCACCAAGCCGACGCGGAGACGATCATGAGCCTCGATGGAGCGGTGGCCCTTGTCACGGGCGCGGGTCAGGGCATCGGCCGGGCAATCGCGCTCAGGCTGGCCAAGGACGGCGCAGATATCGCGATCGTGGACGTCAACGACCGGACGACGGGTGCGGTGGCGGACGAGGTGAAAGCGCTGGGCCGGAAGGCAACGACGTTCAAGGCCGACGTCACGAAACGCGATGACGTCTATGCCGCGATCGACCACGCCGAGAAGTCGCTCGGCGGGTTCGACGTGATGGTCAACAATGCCGGCATCGCACAGGTCCAGCCGATCGCCGACGTCACGCCCGAGGAAGTCGACAAGATCCTGAAAGTCAACGTCGAGGGCGTACTCTGGGGCATTCAGGCCGCCGCCAAGAAATTCAAGGCGCGCAAACAGAAGGGCAAGATCATCAGCGCGTCCTCGATTGCGGGACACGATGGCTTCGCGATGCTGGGCCTCTACTCGGCGACCAAGTTCGCGGTGCGGGCGCTGACTCAGGCGGCGGCGAAGGAATACGCGAGCGACGGAATCACCGTCAACGCCTACTGTCCGGGGATCGTCGGCACGGACATGTGGGTGGAGATCGACAGGCGGTTCGCCGAGCTCACCGGAGCGCCGGTGGGTGCAACCTACAAGAAGTACGTCGAAGGCATCGCGCTCGGCCGGGCGGAGACGCCGGACGATGTCGCCGCCTTCGTATCATTCCTGGCGGGTCCGGACTCCGATTACATGACGGGTCAGGCTCCGCTCATCGATGGCGGCATCGTCTACCGATGACATCGAGAGGGCCGAGCAGCCTGTCGCGGTGAGGTCGCGCGGAACCGCTCAGCCGTCATCGCTCGCCGGACACCTTCGGGGTTCCATGGTGCAATCGCGCCGCCTCGGCAAGCCACAGGTCGGCGAACGCCACGTCCTCCCATTTGTCGAACCACGGCCCGCCCCGGGTGTAGTGCACCACCTTGGGTGGTCCGCTGGCCGGCCTGGCCGACCAGCCCTCAAGCCAATTCCAGGTCTCGGGGACAGCCCCGATCTCCTTGTCCTTGAGCCATGAGAAGCGGTGCAGAAACGCGCCGGTCTCGCGGTTCACGACGTCCGGGGTCAGTGCCGCGTTCGCCGGATGCGCGCAGTTCCACAGGATCAAGCTCGACCAGTTCTTGCGCGGGTACAGCGTCTGGACGCGCCCGTCCATCTTCATCGCCTCGGTCGGGCGATGGTCGTGGTGCACGCACATCGCCGCATAACGGTCGTCGGCGAGCGCGAACAGGTCCGCAATGTCCGCGAGCCAGAGGAAATCGCAGTCGCAGTAAAGCGCCCATCCTTGATAGCCCGCGAGTGCCGGAACGAGGAACCGCGTGTAGGTGAACTCGGTCGAGGCGAGCGGATCGCCGGTGCGCCAGTAGAGCTTGCGCTCGCGCAGCTCGTTCTGGACGAGCGGCACGACGGCGACGTCGGCCCGCGTGCGCGACAGGATCGAGTGACGACAGACGTCGTAAGCGATGGATTCGCGGGGATCGAAGCCGACGTAGACCGGAAACGGAGACACTGGAGGCATCATCACCCTTTCGCAACCAGCGCCAGTATATCGCGCCGGAGCGCCGCGAGCGCGTCTTCCCATCCGGACATCCCTGGGCCCGCATGAAGCTGACGATACAGCGCGCACGCCGGAAACCACGGCGACCGTGCGCCCGCATGCATCCAGCGCCACTCGGGCGGGTGAGGAACCAGAACATGGGAGGGCCGCCCCGTGCCCGCGCGCAGATGCGTATTGGTGTTGCTGACCGCGACGTAGACATCGATCGTGTCGAGCAACGCCAGCATCCCGGAAAGGTCGCGGTTCAATGCCGAGAGATCGTGAACCGTGGCATCGATCGCGCGGGACAACGCGTCGATCTCGCCCGGGTCGGGGGAACGCTGGAGCGCAACAAAAGTCGCTGGGATATTCTTCAAGGCAATCCCGAGTTCGGCCGCCGAGACCTCCTTCAGGAGCGCGTTCCATTCACGGGTACCGGCGCGCCACGTAAGTCCAATGTACGGCGGTGGCCCAAGTTCCGCGAGCGAGCGTCGCGCGGATGCTGTCTCATCCGCAGGCACCGGGAACACCAACGGCGGCGGCAGATCGCCTTTTGATTGAGTCGCCAACAGATACGGGAGATCGCCGATCGAGACCGCGATGTCGTGCTTGGGGTCGGGCTCGCCGTTCCGTAAAACGACATCGACAACGCCCGACCGCTCGACGATCTGAGCGATCGGCACGCCGGCGCGGTAGATCAGCGACGCGCCGCGCCCGCGCAGCGCAGGTGCGAAGCGCAGAAAAAACAACTCGTCGCCTAGGCCCTGGTTGGGCAGCAGCAGCACACGCCGGCCCGACAGGTCCTGAGGCAAAGACTCGCGCTCGATGCCGTTCGGAACGTCGAGCGGCCGCGCGCGATAGTCGCGGAAGCCCTCGGCAAATCGGCCTTCCCCGAGATCGACAACAGCGCGATTGAAGCGTGCCGATGCGAACGCCGGATCGACGTCGAGCGCGCGATCATGCGCTACGTGCGCTTCGGCGAATCTGCCCTGCTCGCGCAATGCCACGCCGAGTCCCGTCCACGCCGCCGGAAAGTTCGGCCGTAGCGACACCGCTTCGCGGAACGCCGCCTCCGAGTTCGCGGTAGCGCCCTTCTCGCGCCACGCGCTGCCGAGATTGTTGAATGTCATGGCGAGAGTCGGGTCAGCGCGCGCCGCTTCCTCAAAGACGTCAATCGCCTCGTTGGTGCGGCCGCTGCGAAACAGCGCATTGCCGAGGCTGTTGAGCGCGAGCGCATCGCCCGGCGACGACGCGAGTGCTTCGCGCAGCTCCCGCTCCGCGCCGGCATAGTCCTGGGCCTCGAGCAGCGCGGTCCCGAAGTTGACGCGAGCATCGATGTCCGCCGGATCGCGTTTGACCGCCGCATCGAGGTGCTTCACCGCATCATCGATGCGACCGAGCTCGAGCAGCGTGGCACCGAGATTTGCTTCCGCCTTCGTGTGGTCCGATCGGTGCCGAAGCGCCTCGGAGTACAGCCGCACCGCCGCAACACGGTCGCCGCGCGCGCGGGCCAGCCCGCCGAGCAGGGTGAGCGCGTCGGGATCGCCGGGATGGCTCGCGAGACGTTGTTGCGCCAGCGTTTCCGCTTGATCGAGGTGCCCTTCGTTGGCGAGGGCGATCGCCTTCTCGATCGGCGGGGACGAGTCGGCTTGGGCGTTCATCCATGGGCACTCTGGTGATGGGTGCCGCATGGTATCCGTGGCAATCCCCATGCTCAACAATCCCCCACCGAAAGTCCATGGAATTACCACGCGGGCTCCTCGCAGCCGGGTTGCGCTCGCGGAATCGATTGGCGATACTCCGCGCCATCCGATGTCACTCTCGATGCAATCCAGGAGAATCGCCGTGCTTCGTTCGCTGGTCGTGGCGCTTGCCGCCGCTTGCGTGTTCTCGATCCCGTCCGCGGTCCGCGCCGCCGATGCCGCCCACGGCAAGCAGGTGTTCCGCCAGTGCTCCGTCTGCCATTCCGACAAGCAAGGCGAGAATCGGGTCGGCCCATCGCTCGCTGGCGTCTATGGCACCAAGGCCGGCGACGTCCCCGGCTTCAACTTCTCCAAGGCGATGAAGGATTCCGGCCTCGTCTGGAACGACGAGACCCTCAACAAGTATCTGGAAAACCCGCAGAAGGTCGTGAAGGGTACGCGCATGGCGTTCCCGGGCGTCAAGAATGAGAAGGACCGCGAGGATGTCATCGCCTATTTGAAATCGATCAAGTAGCCGGCGAAATTGCCGCGCTCGCGGCGGATCGGGTAAAGTGCGCCGCAATGCGGCGCCAGCCGCGATCCGACTGCGAGCGAACAGTTCCCGATGGACCTCAAAGCCCACATCCGTCAGATCCCCGACTTTCCGAAGCCGGGGATCCTTTTTTACGACATCTCAACCCTGCTTGCGCATCCGACGGCCTGGAAGGCCACCGTCGAGCGCATGCGAGACCAGATCGCGCCGTGGCGCCCGACAATGCTCGCCGGCATCGAATCGCGCGGTTTCCTGGTCGCGGCGCCCGTCGCGTTCGCGATGGGGCTGGGCTTCATCATGGTGCGCAAGAAGGGCAAGCTGCCCGGGCGCATCATTCCCCACAGCTACGCACTCGAGTACGGCTCCGACACCGTCGAGGTGCAGGAGGATGCCGTGCCGAAGGGTGCGCGGGTGGTGATCGTCGACGACCTGCTGGCCACCGGCGGCACGCTCCAGGCTTCCGCCGAGCTCCTGGCGAAGGTCGGCGCCGACGTCGTCGGCTCCGCCACTATCATCGAGCTGGCCTTCCTTAACGGCCGGCGGCGGCTCTCCATGCCGTTCACCTCGCTGATCTCCTACGACGCCTGAAATCCGAGCGTTTTCCGGCCAAAAGCGGGGCATTCCACAGCCGAATTAATGGGGAATTAACGCTGCCGCGACCATGATCCGGGCATCACCCGCGGCCGTGGGCTGAACCGCCACGACCGCTTTTTTGCGCCTCGGACGAGATCATAGTGAAGCCTGCCCCGGCATCGCATCCGCAGATTCCTGACTGGCCTGAGCCGGAGGACGACACGCACGTCCTCCTCGAGGAAATGTCCCAGGGCATTGCCGCCTGGTCCGCCGATCTCCGACTCTCCAGTTTCAACCGGCGTTACGTCGAGCTGATGCGGCTGCCGCCGGGGTTTCTCCACCGCGGCATCGACTATGCCGACGTCATCCGCTGGCTCGCCGAACACGGGCACTACGGCCCCGACACCGATCCGGACGAATGCGTGCGCTCGCGGATCGAGACCGCCAAGCGCGGGACGGAACAACGTCACGTGCGCCACTTCGCCGACGGACATGTTCTTGAGGTGCAGCGGCGGCCGTTGCCCGGCGGCGGATTCGTCTCGACCTTCACCGACATCACCGAGATGAAGCGCGCCGAGGAGGAGGTGGAACGCAAGTCCACCCTGCTCGCCGCGACCCTGAACGTGATGGACGAAGGCCTCGTGATCTTCGATCGCGACCTCCGGCTGCAGGTGTTCAACGATGCCTTCCTGCGAGTGTTCGGATTCCCCCGCGGCCTGGTCACGCTCGGCATGACTTACGAGCAGATCCTGACCTTCGCGCTCCTCTGCCAGGAGGGCCGGCCCGCGGACCGTGCCGCCGAGATCGTCCGCGAGCGCCTCGAGAGCGCGCGCAATGGGGAACCGTTCCGCGGCACCCACCGTCGCCCCGACGGCACGTATGTCGAGATCACGCGCGCGCCTGTGCCCGGCGGCGGCTTCGTCGCCACCTATGCCGACATCACCGAGCAGGTCACGGCTTCCGAGGCGGTGAAAAAAAGCTCGGCCCTCCTGACGGCAACCCAGGAGAACATGGTCCAGGGCATCGTCGTCTACGACCGCGATTTCAAGATCATCAATCTCAACCGCCGCTTCCTCGAGATCTACAACCTTCCCGAGAGCGTCGCCCGCATCGGTGCCAACTATTACGACGTGCTGTTCCACCGCGCGCAGCGCGGCGACTACGGTCCCGGCGATCCGCACGAGCAAGCCAACTACCGGATCGAGCGCCAACGCAGCCCGGATCTCCGGCACTTCCAGCACCTGTCGCCCGACGGACGCACCATCCTCATGCTGCGCAGCCCGCTCGCGGACGGCACCGGCTTCGTCATCTCCTGCACCGACGTCACCAAGCAGCGGCTGGCCGAGCAGGAGATCGAGCGCCAGGCCGAGCTCCTGCGGACCACGTTCGAAACGATCTCGCACGGCGTCGTCGTATACGATTCCGAGTTCCGCGTGCGCGCCTTCAACAGCCAGTACGTTCAGCTCCACGGCTTCCCCGAAGGCTTCGTCCACATCGGGCAGACGCGCGAGGCTCTGATGCGCCACCTCATCGAACGCGGCGAGTTCGGCAAGCTGCCGTCCGAGGAGCATCTACGCTTGCTGAACGGGACTCAGGAGACGGGCCACTACAGCAACGAATATGTCCGTCCCGACGGGACCGCGCTGTCGATCCGGCGCGAGCCGATGCCGGACGGCGGCTGCGTAACGACGGTCGCGGACATCACGCGGCGCCGGGCGCGCGAGCAGCGCCTGCGCGAAAGCGAGGAACGTTACGCGCTGGCGATGAAGGGCTCCAACGAGGCCCTATGGGACTGGGACGTCCTGCGCGACGAGATCTATCTGTCGCCGCGCGTGCGCGAGATCGCCAAGCTCGACCTGGCGTCGAAGATATCGGCGGGTCGCTGGCCCGGGTTGGTGCACCCCGACGATCTCGCCACCTACAGCTCGGCGATGAGCGCCCACTTCGCCGGCAAGACCGAGTTCTTCCAGTGCGAGTACCGGATCCGTGGCGCCGACGGCAGCTACCGCTGGATTCTCGACCGCGGTATCGCGCTGCGGGGTCCGGACGGACGGGTCCATCGTATGGCGGGCTCGATCGGCGACATTTCGGCGCGCAAGGACGCGGAAGCCCGCCTGCTCGAAGCGAAGGAAGCCGCCGAACTTGCGAGCCGCGCCAAGACCGACTTCCTCGCCAACATCAGCCACGAACTGCGCACGCCGCTGAACGCGATCATCGGTTTCTCCGAGGTCATGCGGGCGCAACTGTTCGGACCGATCGGCAACAACCGCTATCAGGAGTATTTGGGCGACATCCACGAGTCGGGCTCGCACCTCCTGTCGCTCATCAACGACATCCTTGACGTCGCCAAGGCGGAATCGGGGAAGATGGAGCTCAACGAGGAGGTCGTCGACGTGCGCGAATCGATCGACGCATCCGTGCGCCTCATCCACGAGCGCGCCGAACAGGACGATGTCGAGATCGCCGTCCATGTCGCGACAGGCCTGCCGCAACTGTGGGCCGATCAGCGCAAGGTCCGGCAGGTCCTGCTCAATCTCCTCTCCAACTCGATCAAGTTCACGCCGGCCGGCGGCGCCATCACGGTGACCGCCGGGCTCGACGCCGAGGGCGCAATGATGGTGACCGTGGTCGATACCGGCATCGGCATCGCGCCCCAGGACATCGCCAAGGCGCTGGCGCCGTTCGGCCAGGTCGACAGCTCGCTCGCTCGCAAGCACACGGGCACCGGCCTCGGCCTGCCGCTCTGCCGCGCCCTGGTCGAGGCCCACGGCGGCACCTTCCGCCTCGAGAGCGAGGTCGGCCGGGGCACGACCGTCACCATCACCTTCCCGCCCGAACGGCTACGCCCACCCGACTGTTTGTCGATGTCATCACCCGGTCCCGCCGCCGCGGCAGGCTGACGCCCGAGCCGCGCGGTTTTCCGCGTGTCTTGGACCGCGGAGCCGCAGCGCGGCCATGGACGGGCCGCGAGGCCAAGCGTAAGCTCGTCGCAACAAAACCTTGCGCGGCACCCTCGGGAGGTCGTCATGAAAAAGATTCTCGGAGTCATTGTCGCTGTGGTGCTGATCGCGCTTATCGGCGCCGGCGCCTACATGTACTTCAGCTTCTCGGGCCTGGTGAAAAGCGCGGTCGAAACCTACGCGCCCCGCTTCACCCAGACCAAGGTCACCTTGGGCGGCGTATCGGCCTCGATCTTCGGCGGCTCGGCGACGATCAACGATCTCGTCATCGGCAACCCGTCGGGCTTCAAGTCGCCCGAGGCGATCTCGATCGGCAAGGCGACGCTCTCGGTCGACACCGGATCGGTGATGTCGCCGGTGATTCACGTGAAGACGATCGAGGTGATCGCGCCGCACATCACCTACGAGCCGGGCCAGGGTTCGAACAATCTCTCGGTAATCCAGAAAAACGTCACCAAGGCCACTCAGACTTCGGCCGCCCAGCCGCCGGCGACCAAGGATCAGGCCAAGGACACCAGCGCCCAGGCGCCGGAAAAAAAGTTCATCATCGACCGCCTCACCATCAGCGGCGCCCAGGCGACGATCGCGCTGCCGCAGATGACGGGAGCGACGCAGCTGGTCGGCCAGAACGCCAGCACGGCGGTCACGCTGCCGACCATCGACATGCGCGATCTCGGCGCCAAGGAAGGCGGCCTGCCGCCCGCCAAGATCGCCGAGCAGGTGATGTCGCGGCTGCAGCAGCAGGCGCAGCAATCGGTCGGCAACAGCGCCAAGGGCCTGATGGACAAGGTGGGCTCGGGCGCCGGCGGTCTCGTCGACCAGGGCACGAGCGCCGGCGGTGGGGTCGGCGGCCAGCTCAAGGGTCTGCTCGGCAAATAGTCGGCGGCCTTCAGCCAAAATCGAGAGGCCCGGGATCACACCCGGGCCTCTCTGTTTTCAGCGCCATCGCCAGCGCGTTCAGCGCATGGCTTTCGCGACGCGCTCGACGATCGGCTTCGGCGTCTGATAGATCGCCTTGATCGCCCGGTCGAGCGCCTCGCCGTCCATGGCGTTGACCGAATCGTAGCCGCGCTTCTTGGCGTCGGCGAGATAGGCCGGGTCCTGGATCGTCTTCATGAAGGCGGCGCGCAGAACCTTGGCACGGTCGGCGGGAATGCCCGGCGGACCGGCGATCGGTCGCATCTCCGACGGCGCCACCATGAAGCGCAGGGTCTGTTTCTGCTCGTCGGTCTTGGCGTAGTCGAGCACGTTCGGCACGTCCGGCAGCTCCGGATGACGGCCGAACGCCGCCTGCAGGATGACGCTCGCCTGCTTGGTGTCGAGCCAGTGCATCTGCGTCGATTTGAGCGCGTCCCACGAATTGAAGCGGCCGTAGGCCTCGCCGCGCTCGATGGCGATGTAGGTTTCCTTGCTGCCCTGGTAGCCGGTGATCAGCTTGAACTTGGTGCCGAGCACGTCGTTCAGCACCTTCGGGTAGATGTCGGTCGTCGCGCCCGCGCCGGTGCCGGCGACGATCATCTCCTTGGTGAACAGGTCGTCGGCCGACTTGATCGGCGAGGCGTTCCAGTT
>DATJIG010000258.1:0-21935 GCA_035493495.1 Alphaproteobacteria bacterium | reverse complement strand
TTGACGAAGTCGCTGAGGCCGATCTGGCGCTCGCGCTTGAGGCGCTCGGCGGCGAGGATCGCCTGCACCGCCGCGACGCTGGCGTCGATCTCGCGGTTGACGATGACGTAGTCGTACTCCGGCCAGTGGCTCATTTCGTCGGGCGCGTGCGACATGCGCTTGGCCACCACCTCGGCCGAATCCTGCGCGCGGGTGTGGAGGCGCCGCTCGAGCTCGCGAGTCGACGGCGGCAGGATGAAGACGGTGACCAGATCGCTGCGCGCGCTCTCGATCAGTTGCTGCGTGCCCTGCCAGTCGATGTCGAACAGCACATCGCGGCCGTCGGTCAGCGCTTTTTCGACCGGCTCGCGCGGCGTGCCGTAGTAGTTGCCGAACACCTGGGCGTGCTCGAGGAACTCGCGCCGGTTGATCATCAGGCTGAACGTCGTCGTGTCGACGAAATAGTAGTCGACGCCCTCGGCCTCGCCGGGCCGCTTCTGGCGCGTCGTCGCCGATACCGACATCGTGAGGTTGGGCTCGAGCTTGAGCAGATCGCGCGAGATCGTCGTCTTGCCCGCGCCCGACGGCGATGACAGCACCAGCATCAGGCCGCGACGATGCACCGATGCGGGATCGAGGACGACGGCGGCGTCGGATTTCTTCTTCGTCATTCGATATTTTGGATCTGCTCGCGGAACTGCTCGATCGCCGCCTTGAGCTCGAGACCGATCCGCGTCAGCGCGAGGTCGGATGACTTCGAGCACAGCGTGTTGGCTTCGCGGTTGAGCTCCTGCGACAGGAAATCGAGGCGACGGCCGACAGCCTCCTTGCCCGCCAGGAGCTCGCGCCCCTGCGCGACGTGCGCGGTGAGACGGTCGAGTTCCTCGCGCACATCGCCGCGCGAGACGAGCAGCGCCACTTCCTGGGCGATGCGATCCGGGGTGACGCCGGCGGCGCCGGCGATCTCCGCGATCTGACGTTCGAGTTTTTCCTTGAGGGCGGCGGGCTGGGTCGCCGCGAGCGCGCGCGCCTCCTTGGCGAGCTCGGCGATGCGATCGAGGTGGCCCGCGAGCATCGGGGCGAGCCGGGCCCCTTCGGCGGCGCGCGTTTCGCCGAGTGCCACGAGCGCCTGATCGAGACTCGCCAGAATCTGGCGATCGCGGCGCTGGCGCTCCTCCTCGGTCTCCTCGGCCTCGGCCGCTTCGAGCACGCCGGGCACCCGCAGCACACCGTCGGCCTGCGGCGGCGCCAGCTTCGCGCCGCGAGTGAGCTCGGCCACCAGCTCTAGCACCGAGTCGAGGGCCTGACGGTTGACCGCGTAGCGGCGGCCCGACGCCACCGAGGCGGTCGCCAGACCGACATTGAAGGAACCGCGGGAGAAGCGCGCGGCAACCCGCTCGCGCACCATCGGTTCGAGACGATCGAGGCCGGGCGCGAGCCGGATGCGCAGATCGAGTCCGCGACCGTTGACGCTCTTGATTTCCCAGCGCCAGGAGATCCCCTCGTCCGCTCCCTCGGCTCGGGCGAACCCGGTCATGCTGACGACGGCCACTGATCCCCTCTTTTCGACAAGCCTATAAATACGCGCGAACGCTTGTGTTCGCCGGTTGGCGGCGCACTATAGCGGCGCGCGCAGCCGCCAACAACCGCGCGGGCACGACATGGTCATTCCGGCGAACAGCATTCTCATCACCGGCGCGTCGAGCGGATACGGCGCCGCGCTTGCCGAGGTCTACGCGCGGCCTGGCGTCGCGCTGTGGCTCGGCGGCCGTGACGAAGCGCGGCTCGCGGCGGTTGCGTCGCTGTGCCGGGCGCGCGGCGCCGAGGTGACCGCGCGGCGGCTGGACGTCACCGCGCGCGCGGCCATGGCCCAGTGGATCGAGGAGTGCCACCGGGGAAGGCCGCTCGATCTCGTCGTCGCCAATGCCGGCATCTCCGCCGGTACGGGCGGCATCCCCAAGGATGGCGGCGTCGAAGCACCGCACCAGGCCCAGCGCATATTCGCGGTCAATGTCGACGGCGTGTTCAACACGGTCGAGCCCGCGATCCCGCTGATGCGCGGCCGCGAGCCGCGCCCGGGAGTCGCCGCGCACGCCGCGCGCGGCCAGATCGCGATCGTGTCGTCGCTCGCGGGCTTCCGAGGCTTCCCCGGCGCGCCGGCGTATTCGGCGAGCAAGGCCGCGGTCAAGGCGTGGGGAGAAGCGCTGGCGCCATTGCTCGCCAGGGAGGGGATCGCGGTGTCGGTGATCTGTCCGGGGTTCGTCGTCACGCCGATGACGGCGCGCAACGATTTCCACATGCCGTTCCTGATGACGGCCGACGCCGCCGCGCGCAGGACCCGCCGCGGCCTCGACCGCGCGCGCCGGCGCATCGCCTTTCCCTGGCCGACCTATGCCGCGGCGTGGCTTCTCGGCGCGCTGCCGCCGGCGCTCGGCGACCGGCTGCTCAGGGGCTCACCCGGCAAGGCGCCATTCAACGAGCGTCTGTAGGCGTCTCGGCGATCCCTTCCGGCGCCATCGCCTCGTTCACGTCGGACGACGGCTTCGGATTCATCTTCGCCCGCATCTGTTCGACATTGCGGTTGTGCTCGTCGACGGTGCGGGCAAAGGTGTTTCCGCTCGAACCCGACGCGGAGAAGAACAGGTACGTGCTTTTGGCCGGATGCAGCGCCGCCTGAAGCGTCTCACGTCCGACGTTGCAGATCGGTGTCGGCGGCAAGCCGTCATTCACGTAGGTGTTGTAAGGCGTCGGGCGCTGGAGATCGGAGCGCGTCAGCGAACGCTTGAGCTGAGTCTCGGGGAGGTCGTCCTCACGAGCGATTCCGTACGAGACGGTGACGTCGGACTCGAGCTTCATGCCGCGGCGGAGACGATTGACCAGCACCGATCCGACGACCGGGCTCTCTTTCGCGTTGCCCGCCTCCTTGACGATGATCGACGCCAGAACGACCGCCTCCTCCGGGCTCGCAAGCGGCAAGTCGGGGGCGCGCTCCTTCCACTGCTCGGCGGCCGTCTCGTACATCCCGCGCACCATGCGCGCGATCACGCTGTCGCGGGTGTCGCCGCGAGCGAACTCGTAGGTGCCCGCCAGCATCATGCCTTCGCCCGGCGTGATGGTGATCGGGCCCTTCAGACCGTCCGCGTTTTCAACGAGCTTGAGCACCTGACTTGTGGTCAGTCCTTCGGGCACCACGAGTTTCCGCGCGACGAGTTCATCGGCGGGTGCGCTTTCCTCCGCGGACCCGCCGACGGCTGTCCCGGTGTCGTGCGCCGGCCGCACAGCGGGCGCGGGAGGCGCGACGGATCGCTTCAGCGCGATCGTGATCTCGCGCGGCGGGTCCGACGGATGCACCCGCGCGATGTCGATGCACGCGGCCGCACCGACCAGCGCGGCCGCCCCGAGCGGTAGCAGATAACCAACTGGACGCCGCATCGACACGCCACCTCCTGCGCGCTCCGGCCGAACTCGCCGGGCGTTTCAGGATCAACGCAGAGGAAAGAGGGTCGGTTCCGGCGAGGCTCGGCGGTCAGCGCGGCGGAGCGGTATCGCGCGCGCGTTCCAGCGCGCGCCAGCGCGCGACGTTGCGATTGTGCTCGTCGAGCGAGCGCGCGAACGCGTGGCCGCCGCTGCCGTCGGCGACGAAGTAGAGGAAGTCGGTGCGCGGCGGATCGATCGCCGCCCGAAGTGCCGCGCGTCCCGGATTGGCGATCGGCGCCGGCGGCAGTCCGTCGATGATGTAGGTGTTGTAAGGCGTCGCTTTCTGCAGGTCGTCGCGGGTGAGCGGCCGCGTCAGCAGGTGAAGCGGCGCCGACGCGGCGAGCGCCGCGCCGTAGGCCACCGTCGGATCCGACTGCAAGCGCATGCCCCGCTTCAGGCGATTGACCATCACCGAGGCGACGCGCCCGCGCTCCTCGGCGATGCCGGTCTCGCGCTCGACGATCGATGCGAGGATCAGCGCCTCGCGCGGCGATGTCATCGGGCTGTCGGTCGGACGCTTCGACCACAGATCGGCGAGCGTCTCATCCATCGCTCGCGTCATGCGGCGCACCATGGCGTCGCGCGAATCGCCCCACGAGTAGTTGTAGGTCTCGGGCAGCAGCGCGCCCTCGTCGGGCTTGAGCGTAACCGGCCCTTCGAGACCTTCCGCCGTCGCCACGAGTTGCAGCGCCTGCGCGGTCGTCCAGCCTTCCGGAAGCGTGAGGCGCCGCACCACGGTTCGGCCCGAGATGATGAGGTCCATCGCGGCGCGGGCGCTGGTCGCGGCGGCAAACGCGTACTCACCCGAGCGAAGCGCCGAGCTCTTCCCCGACAGCCGGACGCCGAGCGAGAACACCAGCGGGCTCGAGATGACGCCGCGGTCGGTGAGAAGCTTGCCGATGTCCTCGGCCGAGGATCCACGCGGAATGACCACGGCGCGCGTCTCGGCGAGCGGCCCGTGGCTGTCGAACGCTACGAACAGCCAGCCGAGCAGGCCCGCCGCGATGGTCGTGAGCGCCGCGAGGATGAGAACGACGGCCTTGAAGGCGCGCCGCATGGATGGGCCTTACGCCGCCTGGGTGAAGATCAGCGACGCGTTGGTGCCGCCGAAGCCGAAGGAGTTCGACAGCGCGTAGCGCACCGGACGCTCCTTCGCGTTCTTCGCCACCAGGTCGAGGTCGCAGCCTTCCGACGGATTCTCGAGATTGAGAGTCGGCGGCAGGATCTGGTTCTTGATCGACAGGATCGAGAACACCGCCTCGACCGCGCCGGCGGCGCCGAGCAAATGGCCGATCGCCGATTTGGTCGACGACATCGACAGCTTGTGGGCGTGCTCGCCGAACACACGTTTCACGGCGTTGAGCTCGATCTCGTCGCCGAGCGGCGTCGAGGTACCGTGGGCGTTGATGTAGTCGATCTGGTCGGGCGCCACCTTGGCGCGCTTCAGCGCCGCCAGCATCGCCCGCTGGCCACCCGAGCCGTCCTCGGCCGGAGCGGTGATGTGGCTCGCGTCACCCGACATGCCGTAGCCGATGACCTCGGCATAGATCTTGGCGCCGCGCTTCTTCGCGTGCTCGAGTTCCTCGAGAATGACGACGCCCGCGCCCTCGCCCATGACGAAGCCGTCACGGTCCTTGTCCCACGGGCGAGACGCCTTCTCGGGCGTATCGTTGAACCCGGTCGACAGCGCGCGTGCTGCGGCGAATCCGGCGAGGCCCAGGCGGCAGACCGCGGCTTCGGCGCCGCCCGCCACCATGACGTCGGCATCGTCCAACGCGATCATCCGCGCCGCATCGCCGATGGCGTGAGCGCCGGTCGCGCATGCGGTAACCACCGCATGGTTCGGACCGCGGAAGCCGTATTTGATCGAGACATGGCCCGACGCGAGATTGATCAGCGCGGCGGGAATGAAGAACGGACTGACGCGGCGCGGTCCCTTGTCCTGCAGCGTCAACGCCGTCTCGGCGATCGACGGCAGACCGCCGATGCCGGAGCCGATCAGCACGCCGGTGCGGTTACGGTCTTCGTCGTCCTGGGGCTTCCAGCCCGAGTCCTCGACCGCTTCGCTCGCCGCCGCCAGCGCGTAGACGATGAACTGGTCCATCTTGCGCTGGTCCTTGGGCGGGACCCAGTCGTCGGCATTGAAGTAGCCGGCCGCTGTGTCGCCGCGCGGGACCACGCCGGCGATCTTCGCCGGCAGATCCGAAACGTCGAATCCCTGGATTGCGCGAATGCCGGATTCACCGGCGATCAGGCGCTCCCAAACGGGTCGCACTCCGCATCCCAGCGGAGTGACGACGCCCATACCGGTAACGACTACGCGTCTCATGGCGTGATGGGAGCGTCCGTGTGAACCGACGCCCGCACGTCCTCAGCTCGAGTGCTTCTGGACGTAATCGATGGCGTCCTTGACGGTGAGGATCTTCTCAGCGGCATCGTCCGGAATTTCGCAACCGAACTCTTCCTCGAACGCCATGACAAGCTCCACCGTATCCAGGCTGTCGGCGCCGAGATCGTCGATGAAGCTCGCGTTGTCGGTGACTTTCCCCTCGTCGACGCCAAGATGCTCGACGACGATCTTCTTCACGCGCTCGGCAACGTCACTCATTTCGCAGTGATCCTCGGATTTTCGATTCGTCTGGACGTTCGGCCGAACGTCCGATGATGGTTCAGTCGGCAGCCGCGGCGACCCTAGTCCCTAAGGTGTTTTCCTCGGAGCATAGCCCCCTGGCTCGCGGCGGCCCTTCTCCTAACACACTTCCTCGGCCCAGGCCAGCGTCCCGGCCGGGAGCGGAAAACGGCTCATATCATGGCCATTCCGCCATTCACGTGCAAGGTCTGGCCGGTGATATAAGCGGCCTCGTCGCTCGCCAGATAGACCGCCGCGGCAGCGATGTCGGCGGGCGTGCCCATGCGGCCGGCGGGGATCGCGCCGAGCAGCTTCGCCTTCTGTTCGTCGGAAAGCTTGTCCGTCATCGCGGTCGTGATGAAACCGGGAGCGATGCAGTTGACGGTGATGCCGCGGCTCGCGACTTCCTGCGCCAGCGACTTCGACATGCCGATCATGGCGGCCTTCGACGCCGCGTAGTTGGTCTGCCCCGCATTGCCGGTGACGCCGACGATCGAGGTGACGCCGATGATGCGGCCGAAGCGCGCCTTCATCATCCCACGCAGCACCGCGCGCGACAGGCGGAACGCCGCCGTCAGATTCACCGCGAGCACGCGATCCCAGTCCTCGTCCTTCATCCGCATCATCAGCGTGTCGCGCGTGAGTCCTGCGTTGTTGACGAGGATATCGATGCGACCCATCGCCGCTTCCGATTCCTCGACGAGCTTCTCGGCCGCGCCGTGCTGCGACAGATCGGCGGTGACGACGTGCGTGCGCTCGCTGAGGTCGGATTTCAGCGCGGCAAGCGCGTCGTGGCGCGTGCCGGTCAGCGTCACGGTCGCGCCGCGCGAATTCAGCGCGCGAGCGATCGCCTCGCCAATGCCGCCGCTCGCGCCGGTGACCAGCGCGCATTTCCCCTTGAGATCGAACATCCTCGCTTCCTTCTGCGTTCGGTGGTTGGCGCGTTCGGAAAAATTCAAATGGTCTTGAGGAATGCTTCGATGTCGGCCGGACCGCCGATCGACACCGCCGCGAAATCGCGATCGATGCGCTTGGCGAGGCCGGCGAGCACCTTGCCGGCGCCGAGTTCGATGACGCGGGAGACGCCCGCCTCCTTCATCGCCAGCATGCTCTCGCGCCAGCGCACGCGGCCCGTCACCTGGGCGACGAGAAGACGGCGGATTTCGCCGGGTTCCGTCACCGGCGCCGCGGTGACGTTGGCGATCACCGCGACGTTCGGGGTCGCGATCGGTGCCGTGCCGAGCGCCTCGTCCATCGCCTTGGCGGCGGGCGCCATCAGCGACGAATGGAACGGCGCGCTCACCGGGAGAAGCAGCGCGCGCTTGACGCCTTTGTCCTTGGCGATGGCGATCGCGCGCTCGATCGCGGCGCGCGCGCCGGAGATCACGACCTGGTCGGGCGCGTTGTCGTTGGCGGCCTCGCACACCTCGCCCTGGGCCGCTTCCCTGGCGATCGCCTCGGCGAGCGCGAGGTCGGCGCCGACCAGCGCCGCCATCGCGCCCTCGCCCACCGGCACGGCGCGCTGCATCGCCTGGCCGCGGGTGCGCAGGAGGCGGGCCGTCACGGCGAGCGGGATGGCGCCGGCCGCGGCCAGGGCCGAGTACTCGCCGAGCGAGTGTCCGGCGACGAAGCGCGCCCGCTCGGCGACGTCGACCTTGCCCTCGCGCTCGAGCACCCGGACCACCGCCATGCTCATCGCCATCAGCGCCGGCTGGGCGTTCTCGGTGAGCGTCAGGTCGCCTTCCGGCCCCTCGAACATCAGCCGCGACAGGTTCTGGCCGAGGGCCTCGTCGACCTCCTCGAACACCTCGCGGGCGCAGGCGAACGCCTGGGCGAGCTCACGGCCCATGCCGACCGTCTGCGACCCCTGGCCCGGAAACACGAATGCGTCCGACATCGATCCCCCTCACTAACTTCAAGTGCCTTGAGACGCCCGGGCGGCCTCGTGGCGGTCCCGGCCCGGGCCGGTGATACTCGTACCCCCGATTCGGGGCCAATTGCCCTCGCGATCGGCCGGATTGGACCGGCCCCGGGCCGCTGCGGGCGGAATCGGATGCATTTCCCCTACCCTCCCCGGGCGGGCGGACAAACGGCGGCCAGTCATAGTCGGGGCGGCGGAGGTGTCAAGCCGAGTGTTTTCAACGCTTTGCGAGGCCGGACTCTGCACAGAGGCGAGGCCGTCCGGCGCTTGCCCCGAGGGCGAAACTGTGTATAGTGCGCGCCCTCGCACTCCTTGCCGGCATCGCCGGCTAGGCCCGGTTGGCTTGTCAGCTCCGGGCCGCGAAAACCCAGAAGGAGCTCGGCCTGATGCCGTTCTACGAAAACGTTTTTGTCGCACGACAGGATCTCTCCGCCCAGCAGGTGGAAGCCATGGGCGAAACCCTTGCCCAGGTCATCACCACCGCCGGCGGCAATGTCACCAAGAAAGAGTACTGGGGCCTGCGCACGCTGGCCTACCGGGTCAAGAAGAACCGCAAGGGGCATTACATGCTCCTGAATGTGGATGCTCCGGCCCCCGCCATGGCGGAAGCCGAGCGCACGCTCCGCATCAATGAAGACGTGCTCCGCTATCTCACCGTGAAAGTCGAGACCCTCGAGGAGGGTCCGTCGGCAATGCTGCGTTCGCGCGGCCGCGACGACGAAGGCGGCCGTGGCGATCGCCGCGGCGGCTTCGGCGGCCGTGGCGGCTTCGGCGGCCCGCGCGGCGGCTTCGGTGGACGCGACCGCGGCGCCTACGACAGCGGCCGTCGTCCCCGCGACGAAGGCCCGCGTGAATCGGCCCCCCGTGAATCCGCGCCCAAGGGAGATGGCGAATGAACACGAACGTCGACAAGCCGGCCCGCGGTGGCGCGGGCGGCGGCCAGCGCCGTCCCTTCTTCCGCCGTCGCAAGACCTGCCCGTTCTCCGGCGCGAACGCGCCTGTGATCGACTACAAGGACGTGCGCCTGCTGAGCCGGTTCATCTCCGAGCGCGGCAAGATCGTCCCGAGCCGTATCACCGCGGTGTCGGCGAAGAAGCAGCGTGAGCTCGCCCAGGCGATCAAGCGCGCGCGCAACCTCGCGCTGCTTCCGTACGTGGTGCAGTAAGCGACTCCGCGTCAGCGGGGCCGTGATGTCGACACGCCTCCAGATCATCGCCGTCGGCGCGCTGGCAACGAGTGTCCTGGCGCTCGCCGGCGATCTTGGAGGACCATTCGGGCTTCTGGCCGCGTACTTCAGCACCCTGCCGTTGTTCGTGGTCGGGTTCGCGGCGGGAACCAGAGCCTGCATGGCGGCGATGGCGATTGCCGCGGTGGTGATTGCCGCGGCCTCGGGCGCGCTCGATGCGGCGATGTTCGTCGTCGCACAGGGCGTCCCGGCGGCGCTGATCGTCGGGCTCGCGTTGCGGACAAGGATCGCCCCGACCGGCGATCCGGAGTGGTACCCGGCGGGCGACGTGCTCGCCTCGGTCGCCACGTACGGGGCCCTCGTGTTCGCGGCGGGAACGCTGGCGTTCGCGGGGCAGAGCGGAACGAGTGTCGAGCAGACGCTCGCGGAGATGTTGGAACGGGTGTTCTCGGCGGTTGCCGCCGAGTCGGACCCGGAGAGCGTAAAGGCGATGGCGGCGGCGCTCGCGCGCTACATGCCCGCCTTCGTGCTGGCAGGCTGGACCGTGATGATGGTGGTCAACGCCGTCATGGGGTTCCAGGCAGCCAGGAGGTTCGGCAGCCCACAGCGGCCGGAGCCGACGTGGTCGGCGATGACGCTGCCGGGATGGCTGATGACGGCGACGGCGGCAGCCGCACTCGCGGCTCTGGTGGGACGTGGGACCATCGCCGGGTTCATCGGCGGCAACGCAGCGCTCGCGCTGTGCGTGCCGTATGCGTTGTTGGGTTTCGCCGTGGCGCACACGTTCGCGGCGGGCGCGAAGTACCCCTGGCTGGTGCTGTGGGGCGTGTATTTGGTGGTGTTGCTGTTCGGCTGGCCGCTGTTTTTCATGGCCGCCGTCGGTTTCGCCGAAGATTGGATCGGCCTGCGGCGGCATATTGCCGGCCCGCGGCCCGAGCCGGAGGACGAGAGATGATGGATGTGATCCTGTTGGAGCGTATCGAGCGGTTGGGCCAGATGGGCGACGTCGTCCGGGTGAAGCCGGGCTTCGCGCGCAACTTCCTGCTGCCGCGCAAGAAGGCGCTCCGCGCGACCAAGGAAAACAAGGCGGCCTTCGATCAGCAGCGCGCGACGCTGGAAGCCCGCAACCTGGAGCGCCGCCAGGACGCCCAGAACGTTGCCGAGCGCCAGAAGGACGTCTCGGTGGTGATCATTCGCCAGGCGAGCGAGACCGGTCAGCTCTACGGCTCGATCCGCACGCGCGACATCGCCGACGCGGTCACCGAAAAGGGTCTGAAGATCGATCGCTCCCAGGTGCGGCTCGACACGCCGATCAAGACCATCGGCATCACCAAGGTGAAGGTCGCGCTGCATCCCGAGGTTTCGATCGAGGTCGGCGTGAACGTCGCCCGTTCGCCCGAGGAAGCAGAGCTGCAGGCTCAGGGCAAGGCGGTCGTCGCGGAGGCCCCCGAGGCCGCTCCCGAAGCCGCGGAAGCTCCGGCGGAGGCCCCGACCGAGCAGGTCTGAGTCCACTTCCGTACCCTTAAGTGTCAGAAACGGCGTGTCTTTTCAGGGACACGCCGTTTTTTGTTGAGGACTCCGACTTTTCCTTCGCGCCGGAAGGTGCTTTGCTCTCCCCACAAGACAAAAAAGGCCGTGCGCTGAGCGGCTCGCTCGCGGCGGCCAGAGGAGAACAGGCATCATGTTGCTCGCTCGGCTGCTTGAACGCTTGGTCCACACCGGAACCCTGAGGGTGATCGACGCCCACGGCGGAAGCCGGACGTTCGGCGACGGACAGGAGCCGCTCTGCACGATCCGTCTTCACGACCCGTCGCTCGATTGGCGGATTCCCCTGAATCCCAGTCTCGCCACCGGTGAAGCCTATATGGACGGCCGCCTCACCATCGAGGAGGGCGAGCTTCGCGATTTCCTCGAGCTGACCAGCCGTCACTACGACGACGTGATGCAGGGCGGACTTGGGCGGCTGGCGAAACGCGTCGGTCTCGCCATGCGCTTCTTGCAGCAGTTCAACCCGGCATGGCGGTCCCAGCGCAACGTCGCCCACCACTACGATCTCACCGGCCGGCTCTACGAGCTGTTCCTCGACCCCGACCGCCAGTACTCGTGCGCCTACTTCCGCAACGAGGACGACGGCCTCGAACAGGCCCAGATCGCCAAAAAGGACCACATCGCCTCCAAGCTGGTCCTGGACCGTCCTGGGCTTCGCGTCCTCGACATCGGCTGCGGCTGGGGCGGGATGGCACTCCACCTCGCCTCCCACAGCGGCGCCGACGTGAAGGGCATCACCCTCTCGACCGAGCAGGCCAAGGTCGCGGTCGACCGCGCCCAGGCCCAGGGCCTCGAGCGGCGTGTCCGTTTCGCGCTCCAGGACTACCGAGCCGAAACCGGGCAGTACGATCGCATCGTCTCGGTCGGCATGTTCGAACACGTGGGCGTGCCCCAGTACACGACGTTCTTCAACAAGATGCGCGACTGCCTCGCGCCCGATGGGGTCGCCCTCCTCCACACCATCGGCCGCCTCGACGGTCCCGGCGTCACCGACCCGTGGATCCGCAAGTACATCTTCCCCGGCGGCTACGTGCCGGCGCTGTCGGAGGTCCTGCCGGTGATCGAGCGCGCCGGCCTCATCGTCACCGATGTCGAAGTGCTGCGGATGCACTACGCGCACACGCTCCGGCACTGGCACCAGCGCTTCATCGCCAATCGCGATGAGATCAAGGCGCTCACCGACGAGCGCTTCTGCCGGATGTGGGAGTTCTACCTGATCGGGGCCGAGATGGCGTTCCGCCACTTCAAGCAGGCGGTGTTCCAGATCCAGATCGCCAGGCGCGTCGGCGCGGTGTCGATCGTCCGCGACTACATGGTCGACGGGGAGCGCGCGATCGCCAACGGCGCCACCGTCGCGGCCTGACGAGTTGTCCCCACCTTTCCGGGGATTGTTGGAAAATTTCGGATTCGGTAACGATGATCTTAGTAGGGCGTCGGCGGTCGACCTGTTAGTTTCCGCCCGACATGGAACCCAACGTCGTCCCGCTTCGCGATGAACAAAGCGCTCCCGCCCGGGAGCTGCCCCACAATCTCGAGGCGGAGCAGCGTCTGCTCGGCGCCATCTTCGTCAACAACCTGGCGCTCGGCAAAGTCTCGGAGTTCCTCCAGGCTGAGCATTTCTACGAGCCGCTGCACGGCCGCATCTACTCGTCCTGTGTGCTGCTGATCGAGCGCGGCCAGCTCGCCAACCCGGTGACGCTCAAGAACCTGTTCGAATCCGATCCGGCCATGATGGCGGTGGGCGGCACCGAGTACCTTGCCCGCCTCGCCAACAGCGCCGTGTCCGTCGCCTACGCCGACAACTACGGCAAGATCATCTTCGATCTGCACTTGCGGCGACAACTCATTCAGATCGGCGGCGAACTTACCGCCGAGGCGTCGAGCCACACCGTCGAGCGCGACGCCCAGGCACAGATCGAGGTCGCCGAGCAGAAGCTGTTCGACCTCGCGACGACTGGCGAAGTCGAAGGCGGCTTCCGGCCGTTCACCACCGTGCTGGCGAACGCCATCTCCATGGCCGAGACCGCCCACAAGCGCGAAGGCCAGCTCGCCGGCGTGCCGACCGGCTTCAAGGCACTCGACAAGCTCCTGGGCGGCCTGCAGCAGTCGGATCTGATCATCCTCGCCGGCCGCCCGTCGATGGGGAAGACGGCGCTCGCCACCAACATCGCCTTCAACGCGGCGAAGCGGATCAAGTGGGAGACCGATCCCATGGGCCGGCGCAAGATCGTCGACGGCGCGGTGGTCGGCATCTTCTCGCTCGAAATGTCCGCCGAGCAGCTCGCGCTCCGTATCCTCGCCGAGGTGGCAGACGTCGATTCCGACAAGATTCGCAAGGGCGAACTGTCGAACGAGGACTTCGCCAAGGTCGTGAAGGCCAACCAGGAGATCGCGGCGCTGCCGTTGTTCATCGACGACACACCGGCCCTGTCGATCGCGGCGCTGCGCACCCGCGCCCGCCGCCTCCAACGCATCCACGGCCTCTCCATGGTCGTGGTCGACTACCTCCAGTTGCTGCGCGCCGGCGACAAGCCGGAGAACCGCGTTCAGGAAATCTCAGATATCACCCGCGGCCTCAAGGCGCTGGCCAAGGAGCTCAACCTGCCGGTCGTCGCGCTCTCGCAGCTTTCGCGCGCCGTCGAGCAGCGCGAGGACAAGCGGCCGCAACTCGCCGACCTCCGCGAATCGGGCTCCATCGAGCAGGATGCGGACGTCGTCATGTTCGTCTACCGCGAGGAATATTATCTCCAGCGCTTGCAGCCCGACCCGGGCACGGAAAAGCACGCCGAGTGGCAGGCCAAGATGGAGTCGGCGCTGAACATCGCCGAGATCATCGTCGGCAAGCAGCGTCACGGTCCGGTTGGCGTCGAGAAGCTGCACTTCGAGGGCCGACGCACCAAATTCTCCGATTACATCGCCGACGATCATCTGCCCGCCAATGTCCCCTTCTGAAACCGGCCCCCGCGGCGGATCGCTGCGGGCGGGCGGAACGCTCACCATCGATCTCGACGCCATCGTCGCGAACTGGAAAGCCATCGCCGAACGCGTGGCACCGGCGCGCACCGGCGCCGTCGTCAAGGCCGACGCCTACGGCCTCGGCATGGCGCGCGTCGCCGACGCGCTGGCGAACGCCGGCTGCGACACGTTCTTCGTCGCCCTGCCCGACGAGGGCCGGGAGCTCCGCGCACTCCTCGCCGACGTCGAAATTTTCGTCTTCGAGGGCGTGCTGTCGGACGACGAGGCCCTGCTGATGGCCGAGCACCGGTTGATCCCGGTGCTCAATGATCGCACGCAGCTCGATCTCTTCCGAGCCTTCGCCCACGCGCGCGGTCTCCGGCTGCCCTGCGCCATCCACATCGACACCGGCATGAACCGCCTGGGCTTCGCTTCCTCCGAGGCGGCGGCGCTCGCGGAAGATCCGGCCGCCCTCGACGGGCTCGACGTCCGCGTGGTGATGAGCCATCTCGCCTGCGCCAACGATCCCGGCGAGCCGCTGAACGAGCGCCAGCGTGCGACCTTCGCCAACCTCGCCGGTCGCATCGGCCGCGGCGCCGCCCTCAGCCTCGCCAATTCGGGCGGCGTCTTCCTCGGTGCGCCGTATCATTTCGATCTCGTGCG
This sequence comes from Alphaproteobacteria bacterium, assembly GCA_035493495.1. Taxonomy (GTDB): domain Bacteria; phylum Pseudomonadota; class Alphaproteobacteria; order SMXQ01; family SMXQ01; genus DATJIG01. The sequence goes on along the minus strand of DATJIG010000258.1, from coordinate 7,577 downwards.
TCCCGGCGCCGCACTCTATGGCTTGGCGCCCCTCAACGGCCGGCCCAATCCGATGCGCCGCGTCGTCCAACTGACCGCGCCCATTGTCCAAGTCCGCAACATTGACAGCCCCGGGACCGTTGGCTATGGTGCGACGCATCGCGTCGGGGTGAGGGCGAAAATCGCCGTTGTTTCAATCGGTTATGCCGACGGTTACGGGTTCTCCGTAGGCAACCGCGGACATGCATTTCTCGGTGCGGCGCGGCTTCCGGTGGTGGGGCGCATCTCCATGGATTTGATCACGCTGGACGCCACCGAGGTTCCCTCCGGTCTGCTGTATCCAGGCGCCGAGGTCGAACTGATCGGCGCCAACATCTCTCCCGACGATCTCGCACGCACAGGCGCCACCATCGGCTACGAGGTTCTCACGCGTCTCGGGTCACGCCTGCGTCGCCGCTACATCGGCGGCCGCAGCGCCGTCGGGAGCGCCGACTGAGATGACCGTCACCGACACCAAGCCGAACGACGACGGGATCGAGGACGAGCCCAGGCGCAATATCCTCGACACCGTGCTCGATCTTCTGGCTGCGACGGGCCGCGTCTTCCTGAACTTCCTGGCAGCGCTCGGGCGCATCGCCAACTTCACCGCGCTCGCGCTCGCCTACTCGATCCGGCCGCCCTACTACCCGCGCCTGATCGTCCGTCAGATGATCGACATCGGCTACTACTCGCTGCCGGTGGTCGGACTGACCGCAATCTTCACCGGCATGGTGCTGGCGCTCCAGAGCTACACCGGCTTCGCGCGATTCTCCGCCGAGAGCGCAGTCGCGACCGTCGTCGTGCTGTCGATGACCCGCGAGCTCGGTCCGGTGCTGGCGGCACTCATGGTGGCGGGTCGCATGGGCGCGTCGATGGCCGCCGAGATCGGCACCATGCGTGTCACCGAGCAGATCGACGCGCTCACCACGCTGTCGACCAATCCCTACAAGTACCTGGTCGTGCCGCGACTGCTGGCCGGCCTCCTCATGCTGCCCTGCCTCGTCCTCGTCGCCGACATCATCGGCGTGTTCGGCGGGTTCCTGATCGGCGTCAACAAGCTGGGCTTCAACCCCGCGGGCTACCTCAAGCAGACCTTCACCTATCTCGAGGCGAAGGACGTCATCTCGGGGCTCACCAAGGCCGCCGTGTTCGGGTTCGTGATCTCGCTGATGGGCTGTTACCACGGCTACCACTCGAAGGGCGGCGCGCAGGGCGTCGGCGCCGCAACCATCAATGCCGTTGTCTCGGCACTCGTCATGATCCTGGTGTTCAACTACATGATCACCGAGGTGTTCTTCCTGAGATGAGCGCGAGCGAGACCCCGAAGATCCGCATCCGCGGACTCAAGAAGTCGTTCGGCCCCAAGGTGGTGCTGGATGGCCTTGACCTCGACGTCGGCGTCGGCGAATCGGTGGTCGTGATCGGCGGGTCGGGCACCGGCAAGTCGGTGCTGCTCAAATGCATTCTCGGCCTGATCGCGCCCGACGCCGGATCGATCGAGATCGACGGGGACGAGGTCGTCAACATGACCCGCCGTGAACGCGAGCGGATCATGTTGAAGTTCGGAATGCTGTTCCAGGGCTCGGCGCTGTTCGACAGCCTGCCGGTCTGGGAGAACGTCGCCTTCGGGCTGATCCAGGCGCGCGGCATGGATCGCGCCGAGGCCAAGAGGATCGCCATCCGCAAGCTCGCAAATGTCGGCCTCAACCGCTCGGTCGGCGAGCTCTACCCGGCGGAACTGTCCGGCGGCATGCAGAAACGCGTCGCGCTCGCCCGCGCCATCGCCGCCGAGCCCGAGATCATCTTCTTCGACGAGCCGACGACAGGTCTCGACCCGATCATGTCGGACGTCATCAACGATCTCATCGTCAAGTGCGTAAAGGAACTCGGTGCCACGACGCTGTCGATCACCCACGACCTGCACAGCGCGCGCAAGATCGCCAACCGCATCGCCATGCTCTACGGCGGCAAGATCGTCTGGCAGGGGTCGGTCTCGGAGATCGACCGCTCCGGCAATCCGTTCGTCGACCAGTTCATCCACGGCCGCGCCGACGGGCCGATCAAAGTGGACGTGACGCGGTGACCGCGGCCGCGCACGGGAGCTGAACGATGGCTGCCCGTGCCGCCTCCCGCTATGTCTGCCAAGCCTGCGGGGCCGAGCACCGGCGTTGGGCCGGCCGCTGCGATTCCTGCGGGGCCTGGAACTCGATCGTCGAGGAGCCGATCGCCGCCGCCGTGCCCGGCACCCCGCTGCGCGGCAAGTCCGGAAAGCGCCGGTCGATCGCCTTCGAAGGACTCAAGGGCAACGACACCGCATTTCCGCGCCGCCTCACGGGCATTCACGAGTTCGATCGCGTGCTCGGCGGCGGCCTCGTCCCAGGCTCGGCGATTCTCGTCGCCGGCGATCCCGGCATCGGCAAATCGACCATTCTCCTGCAGGCCGTCGGCGCGCTGGCCAAGCGCCAGCCCGGCCACGTCGTCTACATCTCCGGCGAGGAAGCGGTCGAGCAGGTGCGGATGCGCGCCGCGCGTCTCGGGCTGTCCGACGCGCCCGTCCGGCTCGCCGCCGCGACCGAGGTGAACGACATCGTCGCAGCACTCGAGGACGGCGAGGCGCCGGCGCTCCTCGTCGTCGACTCGATCCAGACGATGTTCCTCGAGACGCTGGAGTCGGCCCCCGGCACCGTCGCCCAGGTCCGAACCTCGGCACAGGCGCTGATCCGTCTCGCCAAGGCGCGCGGCACCGCGCTGGTGCTGGTCGGTCACGTCACCAAGGAAGGTTTGATCGCCGGACCGCGGGTGCTCGAGCACATGGTCGACACCGTGCTCTACTTCGAAGGCGAGCGCGGCCACCACTTCCGCATCCTGCGCGCGGTGAAGAATCGCTTCGGTCCGACCGACGAGATCGGCGTGTTCGAGATGACCGACGCCGGTCTGAAGGAGGTGCCGAACCCGTCGGCGCTGTTCCTGTCGGGGCGAGAGGAAGCGACGCCAGGCTCGGCGGTGTTTGCCGGCATCGAGGGCACCCGGCCGCTGCTGGTCGAGATCCAGGCGCTCGTCGCGCCGTCCGCTCTCGCCGCGCCGCGGCGTGCCGTGGTCGGCTGGGACTCGGCCCGGCTCGCCATGGTCATCGCCGTGCTCGATGCGCGCCTTGGCCTTGCGCTTTCCGGCAGCGACGTTTATCTCAACGTCGCCGGCGGCTTGAAAATTGCCGAGCCTGGGGCGGACTTGGCCGTAGCGGCGGCGCTGCTGTCGTCCCTCGCCGAGGAGCCCGCTCCGGCCGGCGCGGTATTCTTCGGCGAAGTCGGTCTAGCCGGGGAAGTGCGGGCTGTCGGGCAGATGGACTCGCGTTTGAAGGAGGCTGCCAAGCTCGGGTTCGAGCGGGCGGTGATGCCGAAAGCGGGGCCCGGCCGCAAGGCCGCCGCCATCCCGGCAACGGACATCGCGCACGTGCGCGATCTGCTCCCACTCTTCGGGCTCGAGAGTGGCAGGAGAGGTCGCAAGGCCCAGACCGCGAGGACAGGATGAATTTCCTCGGCTTCAACGGCTTCGACCTCGTGGTGATCGGGGTCGTCGTGCTGTCGGGACTGTTCGCGCTGATGCGGGGGCTGGTGAAGGAGGTGTTCTCCATCGTCAGTTGGGTCGGAGCCGCTTTCGCCGCCCTCTACGGTTACGCCTACGTGCTTCCCTTCGTGGACGGCCTTGTGTCCCCCGCATGGCTGGCCAGCGTCATAACCGGGGCCGGATTGTTCCTCATCGCCTTGATCGTGCTGGGATTGCTCGCCACTTTGATTTCGGGTGCAGTGCGCAAAACTTCGGCCGGAGCGCTCGATCGCTCACTCGGGTTCCTGTTCGGCCTCGCGCGGGGCGCCCTCATCATCTGTGCGGCGTGGCTTCTCGTCTCCCGGGTGATGACCGCGTCCGAGCTCCCGGTCTGGCTCAAGGACGCGCGGACGCTGCCGCTGGTGGAGCGCGGCGCCAATGCGCTCGGCGGGCTTATTCCCGGCCGCGCGGTGGCTTCCCGCCCCACCCGGACCGACGCCAAGGCCCCGGACGGACGCCCCGGGACCGGCTATAATGATACCGAGCGTCGCGACATGAACCGCCTGATCCAGGCGATCGAGTAGGACCCGTGACGAGCCCGATTACGACCAACCCGTTCGACGACGATCACCTTCACGAAGAGTGCGCGATATTCGGCGTCTACGACTGTGAGGACGCCGCCGCCCTGACCGCGCTTGGGCTGCACGCGCTGCAGCACCGGGGCCAAGAAGCCTCGGGTATCGTCACCTTCGACGGCAAACTGTTCCACAGCCAGCGCGGCCTCGGCCACGTCGCCGACATCTTCTCAAACGAAGCGGTGATGCGGAAGCTGCCGGGGCACAGCGCCATCGGCCACAACCGCTACTCGACCACCGGCGAAACCGCCGAGCGCAACATTCAGCCGCTGTTCGCCGATTTCGAGTTCGGCGGCTTCGCCATCGGCCACAACGGCAATCTCACCAACGCGCTGACGCTGCGCAAGGAACTGGTCAAGCGCGGCTGTTTGTTCCAGTCGACCACCGACACCGAGGTGATCATCCACCTCATCGCGACCAGCACCTATTCCACCGTCACCGACCGCATGATCGACGCCCTCCGCCAGGTCCAGGGCGCGTACTCGCTGGTCGTCCTCACCGATTCGAACCTGATCGGCGTGCGCGACCCGCTCGGCATCCGGCCGCTGGTGCTCGGGAAGATCGGTGAAAAGTACATCCTCGCATCGGAGACCGTGGCCCTCGACATCATTGGCGCCGATTTCGTGCGCGACGTCGAGCCCGGCGAGATGGTCGTGATCGGGGCCAACGGACTCGAGAGCCTGAAACCGTTCGTCGGCGCGGACCGCCGCTTCTGCATCTTTGAGTATGTCTACTTCGCCCGCCCCGACAGCAAGATCGAAAACCGCTCGGTGTACGAGGCGCGCAAGAACATCGGCATCGAGCTTGCCCGCGAGAGCAACGTGCCGGCCGATGTGATCATCCCGGTCCCGGATTCCGGCGTCCCCGCGGCGCTCGGCTACGCCCAGGAAGCCAAAATCCCGTTCGAGCTCGGCATCATCCGCAACCATTACGTCGGCCGCACCTTCATCGAGCCGACCGACCACATCCGACACCTGGGCGTGAAGCTCAAGCACAACGCCAACCGCGCCGAGATCGAAGGCAAGCGCGTGATCCTGGTCGACGATTCCATCGTCCGCGGCACCACCTCGATCAAGATCGTCGAAATGATCCGCGCCGCCGGGGCCAAGGAGGTCCACATGCGGATCGCCAGCCCGCCGACCACCCACTCCTGCTTCTACGGCGTCGACACGCCGGAGCGCGACAAGCTGATGGCGGCCCGACACTCGGTCGAAGAGATGGCGAAGATCATCGGCGTCGATTCGCTGGCGTTCATCTCGATGGACGGCCTCTATCGCGCCGTCGGTGAGGCGAAGCGCGACGCGGTTCGGCCGCAGTTCTGCGACGCCTGCTTCTCCGGCGACTATCCCATCACGCTCACGGATCAGGAGGGGGGCGCCAACCCGCAGCTCTCGTTTCTGACCGAGATCAGCGGCACTCGGTAAGGCTCCACAACCGTGACCACCCCGACTCCGGCGCGCCCGCGCCGCCTGCAGGATCGACTCGCCCTCGTCACCGGGGCATCGCGCGGCATCGGCCGCGCCGTCGCGGTGCGCTTCGCCCAGGAAGGCGCCCGACTCATTCTCGTCGCGCGCACCCAGGGCGCGCTCGAGGAAACCGATGATCTCGTGCGCCAGGCCGGCGGCGAGGCGACCTTGGTCGTCCTCGATCTCGCCGACCACGAAAAGATCGATCAGATGGCGGCCGCCATCGCCGAGCGATTCGGCCACCTCGACGTGCTGGTGGGCAATGCGGCGATCCTCGGCGCGCTGTCGCCGATGAGCCATACCGAGCCCAAGGATTTCGAGCGCGTGATGCGCATCAACGTCGGCGCCAACTTCCGGCTGATCCGCGCCTTCGACGCGATGCTGCGCCTCAGTCCGTCTGGCCGCGCGATGTTCGTCACCTCGTCGGCGGGCGATGGCCGTCATCCCTACTGGGGCGCGTATGCGACCTCGAAAGGCGCGCTCGACACCATGGTCAAGACCTGGGCCGGCGAACTCGCCAAGACCAACCTGCGGGTGAACCTGATCGATCCGGGCGCGACCCGGACGCGAATGCGCGGCGACGCCTTCCCCGCCGAGAATCCCGACACCCTCAAGGCGCCGGAAGCGGTCACCGAAGTCTTCGTCGAGTTGGCCGAAGAAGCCTGTACCCGTCACGGCGAAACCGTCGCTGTCCCGAGATAGGACGGCACCGCCTCTCCCCTCTAACGACTAACGACTGCCAGCGCGAGCGACCGCGTGGTCTCGGTCGCATTGCGTCCGAGACTCAATCGGCCACTGCGCTCGCGTTATCGTTCTGGGCCGAAGCCCCGGTTCAGCCGAGGTGCAGCGCCGAGGCTATCGACGGCCAGAAGGCGTACCCCACCAGCACGACGGCGCCGATGAATACGAGGACGGCGGTTCCCTTGCCGGGGCGTGATCCCTCGAAGCGCGTTCCCGGACGAATCTCAATGTCGTCACGGTTTGGTTGTGTGTTCATGTCCCTATCTCCAGGTCACGTTGAATGAACGCGCATCGTGGCCATGCTGGCCACTTGCTGGCCGCCGATTGCGGCCTCCGGTGAGCGGGCGTTCGTTCAAGTCGGAGCCTGTTGGTGCTGACGCTTTCCGACGCGGCAGCAGATCTCGCCCGACGTTCTTATAGAAGATCAGCCGTGTCGGTTGCGCAATGCGGGCGACTACCGATCCGGGTGCCTGGAACTCAGCACATCAGGGCGCATGGTGGACACCAGGCACCCACGAGTCCGCGCCGCTCGTTTCTCCCGCACCTTTAGGGCTTTCCGCGTAACGACATGACGCGAAACCCTCCCTCGGGTTCGCGCTTCGGCGCAAATTCTGATCGAGGAGGGCAAGGCGGCCGCGAAGAGAAAAGGGGCGATTGGAAGATCCAATCGCCCCGAGTTTGGAGGTTACGCGTAAAAAGTTCGATACGCGGACTGAACTAGAACTTCACGCGGACGCCGGAGATGAGGCCGGTGCCCTCGTTGTTCGACGCTGAGGTGACGCCGCCCTTGTTCTTGGCGTGCCACAGTTCGCCGTACACGGCGAGACCGCCGCCGAGGTCGTAGGTGGTGCCGAAGGCATACACGCTCTGCGAAGTGGAGCCCGAGCCGTTCACGATGCCGCCCTTCTGCTGCATCGTCGACAGCGCGAACGCCCACGGACCGAGGTTGTAGCCGACGCCCAGGTCCCACTGGTGATAGCCGCCGTTCGAGTCCGTCTTGGCCAGCGAGGCCTCGCGGTGCTCGTTGCTGTAGCGGCCGCCGACCTTCCAGTCGCCATAGCCGACCACGAAGCCGGTGCTGTAGGTCTTCTGGTCGACCTTGAGGTCGTTGGTGTTCTTCGCGGTGACACCGACCAGCGACAGGCCGACGTCGAAGTCGCCGAACTTGTTCACG
>DATJIG010000257.1:0-77466 GCA_035493495.1 Alphaproteobacteria bacterium | reverse complement strand
CGTGAACAAGTTCGGCGACTTCGACGTCGGCCTGTCGCTGGTCGGTGTCACCGCGAAGAACACCAACGACCTCAAGGTCGACCAGAAGACCTACAGCACCGGCTTCGTGGTCGGCTATGGCGACTGGAAGGTCGGCGGCCGTTACAGCAACGAGCACAGGGAAGCCGGTCTCGCGAAGACCGATTCCAACGGCGGCTACAAGCAGTGGGACCTGGGCGTCGGCTACAACCTCGGTCCGTGGGCGTTCGGACTGTCGACGATGCAGCAGAAGGGCGGCATCGTGAATGGCTCGGGCTCCGTGTCCCAGACCATCTATGCCTTTGGCACGACCTACGATCTCGGCGGCGGCCTCGCGCTGTACGGCGAGTTGTGGCACGCCAAGAGCAAGGGCGCCGCTGTCTCGGCCTCGAACAACGAGGGCACCGGCCTCATCTCCGGCGTCCGCGTGAAGTTCTAAGCCAAGCTTCAGCTTGGATCTTTAGGGCGGTGGGGCAACCCACCGCCCTTTTTCTTGAACACAAACCCCGGCAATCCGCGGCTTTCGTGCGCTGGCGTTTCGGTGTCCCGCCGCCTATATTTCCCAGCCATGAAAATGTCCCGTCGCCTTTGCACCCCCGCCCTCGTCCTGATCGGTGCCATGTTCGCCCTGGCCGCGTGCGGGGACACCAAAACCGAATACACGTACCCGGATTCGCGAGATCAGGATCCGACCCTTCGAGGCTTCAAGAAGGACTCGGAAGGCCTGTTCGGGTCGGACGGCCTCCTCTCCTATGGCAAGAAGGACGAAGGCGGCGGCAGCGGCATTGCCGTGAACAGCTTCCTGTGGCGGGCGTCGCTCGACACGCTTTCATTCATGCCGCTGGCGTCGGCGGATCCCTTCGGCGGTGTTATCATCACCGATTGGTACACGCCGCCGGAGACGCCGGATTCGCGCTTCAAGGCGAACGTGTTCATCCTCGACCGGCAACTTCGCGCGGATGGAATCAAGGTGACGCTGTTCCAGCAGCGACGCGATCCGTCCGGCGGCTGGGTCGACGCCGAGGTCAACCGCAGGACCGCGAGCGACCTCGAGGATGCGATCCTCACCCGCGCGCGTCAGCTCCGCATCGCCGCGACGGCAGCGCGCTGAGGCGAAACCGCCGTCATCGGCGGAGCGGAACCAGACGCGGGTCGGACCTTCGGACACTGGAGTGACGGCTGTCGGTGGCGGACCCACGATGTTCCCTGGCAACGTAGATCTTGGATCGCGGTTGCGCGCGGCGGTACAGGCGCACGTCGGCGGTCGTCTCGCCGAAGCCGAAACGCTCTATCGTGAGGTCCTCCGAGTTGCCCCCAGCCAGTTCGACGCGCTTCACAATCTCGGCGTTCTGAAACTCGAGCAGCGCGATCACGAGGAAGCCCTCGAGCTGTTAAGACGATCGCTCGCGGTGAATCCGGGGGCCGCATCGGCGCACCTCAACATCGGCAGCGCACTGCGGGATCTCAAGCGCCCGGCGGAAGCGCTCGAAAGCTACAACCGCGCGCTCGCGATCCGGCCCGAATATCCGCAGGCCTACAACAATCGCGGGGTTGCGTTACGCGAGCTCGGCCACCTGACCGAGGCGGTCGACAGCTATCGGACGGCGATCGCCGGAAATCCCGACTACGTTGAGGCGATGGGTAACTGCGCGACCGCGCTTCTCGAGCTGCAGCGATACGACGATGCGCTCGAGGTTGCCGAACATGCGCTCTCGATCCGGCCCACATACCTCGAGGCGCACCTCAATCGCGGCCACGCGCTATATTCGCTGAAGCGCTTTCCCGAAGCGATCGCGGCCTACCAGGACGCTTTGCGGAATGGGGGAAACGCCAATGAAATCCGGTATTACCTGGCTGCCCTGGGGGTCGAATCCACGCCGGTGTCGGCACCACGGAGCTACGTCGAGGGGTTGTTCGACCATTACGCCGAGCGTTTCGATGCGAGCCTCCGCGGACTGAAGTATCAGGTTCCCGAGATGATGTTCGAGATCGTCTCGGGCGCATCGCCCGGAGCTGGTCGCGACGTCGCCGATCTCGGCTGCGGCACCGGGATGTGCGGCCAAGCGTTTCGGCCGATGGCGCGATCGCTGGTCGGGGTCGACATCTCCGGCAAGATGCTGGACAAGGCCCGCGAACGCGGCATCTACGATCATCTTGAGAAGAACGATCTGGCGACGTTTCTCCACGAACACCCGGTGGCTTTCGACCTTCTCGTCGCCGGAGACGTGTTCATCTATGTGGGCGAGCTCGAAGCGATTTTCGCGTCCGCACGACGCTCCCTTCGCGCCAACGGCCTGTTCGCGTTTTCGGTGGAGTCGAGCAACGATGGCGCCGTTGCGATTCGGCCGAGCCGCCGGTTCGCCCATTCGGTTCCCTACATACGTGGTCTGGCGACCCAGTATGGCTTCGCCGAAAAGGCGATAATCGATGTGGCCGTTCGCCAGGAAGAGGGGCAAGATATCCCCGGTTTCATTGTGCTTCTCGGGGTTGACAGCGGGGGATCTGCGCCCCCTTCGGACAATGGGAACTGGCAAACAGAATGAGTGAGATCGCGTCCGTCGACGCGGCGCTGATCCGATTCCGTGATCGCGCCTTTTGGAAAGAGCTGGCTCCGTGGCTTGCCTTGGAGGACCGGGCGAGCTTCAGCGGGCTCCAACCGTGGAAAGCGCAATTCGCCGACGAAGCGGCGCTCCAGGCTTTGCTCGACCGCGAAGGCTACATCCACATGGCGGGGCTTCAGGACGGCGATCGGGTAGCGAAGCTGTCCTCAGGCATCGCCGCGCTCGTGAGCGCTGGGATCCCGCCCGTGTTCGCCATGGTGTTCGACGACTTCTGGTTGCCGGCGTATTCGCTGCGCGACATTCTCCGCGCCGCCTTTGGCGCAGAGTACGTCATGCTCCCCGACTTCTGGATCTGGCACGTCGACCCCGCGAAATCCGAGCGCGGATGGAAGCCCCATCGCGAGAAGGGCCACAAGGCGCTGTTTCCCGATGGCCGGCCAAAATCGCTGTCGGTATGGCTTGCACTCACCCAGGCGACGCCCCTCAACGGCTGCATGTACATCGTGCCGGCCGACCGCGACCCCACCTACGGGACAGAACGCGACAGCGAGAACCAGTTCGAGCTTCCCGAAGTTCGCGCGCTCCCGGCCGAGGCCGGCGACGTCTTCATCTGGAACCAGGCGCTGATGCATTGGGGCGCGCACGCCTCTCCGCGTGCCTCTTTGCCGCGCATGAGCATGGCGTTCGAGTTCATGCATGGGGACGTCGAGCCGTACAACACTCCTGCGATTCCGCCGATGACGATCCTGCGGTTCGAGGATCGGCTCAAACTTGTCGGCATGCAGATCCTGCAGTACCGGCACATGTACCGCCTCTCACCCGACCTTGAGGCGGCGGCGCGCGCTCTTGTCGCCGGGTGAATTCGGCGATCGGCTGTCGGACCTCCTCCTCATGGACATCGAGCGACAGACACTGGCCACAAGCGACCTGCGCGATCTGCTCGGCGCCAGCGATGCCTACATGGCAAGGCTCTACCCGGCGGAGAGCAATCACCTGGTAAATATCGATTCGTTACTCGGGCGCGATTTCGAGTTTTACGCAGTCAAAGACGGCGAGATGCCGGTTGCCTGCGTCGCCATCCGCTTGTGCGATCGGTACACCGAGCTCAAGCGCTTGTTCGTCAAGCCGGAGTGGCGGGGCCGGCGTTTGGGAAAACGCCTCCTTTCCTTCGCTATCGACCGCAGCCGAGAGCTTGGCCTCTCGGTCGTTCGGCTCGAAACCGGCATCCACCAGCCCGAGGCCACTGCCCTGTTCGAGTCGCTCGGCTTCCGCCGCATCGGCCCGTTCGGCTCCTATCAGGAGGACCCGTTGTCCCTATTCTACGAACTGTCGTAGAACCCTCGGGCCTCGATGTCCTCTTCGCTTGCTCTGGGCAAGAGGGCCATGAAATACCGCAAGACACTGATATACTTGGGAAGTTTGACTGATATGGCTGCGCGTTACAATTTCCGCGAGACCGAGACGAAGTGGCAGACCGCCTGGCAGGAGGACGCCGCCTTCGCCGCGTCGAACGATCGCGCCCAGCCCAAGTACTACGTGCTCGAGATGTTCCCGTACCCCTCGGGCCGCATCCACATGGGCCATGTGCGGAACTACACCATGGGCGACGTCGTCGCCCGCTACCGCCGCGCCCAGGGATTCAACGTCCTGCATCCGATGGGCTGGGACGCCTTCGGCCTGCCGGCGGAGAACGCGGCGATCGAGCGCGGCATCCATCCGGCCGACTGGACCTACTCGAACATCGCGACCATGCGTGGGCAGCTCAAGATGCTCGGTCTGTCGCTCGACTGGGGACGCGAGATCGCGACCTGCCATCCCGGCTACTACCGCCACCAGCAGCGGATGTTCGTCGAGTTTCTCAATGCCGGGCTGGTCTATCGCAAGGAGTCGCTGGTCAACTGGGATCCGGTCGATCACACCGTGCTCGCGAATGAGCAGGTGATCGACGGCCGCGGCTGGCGCTCCGGCGCCCTCGTCGAGCGTCGCAAGCTCAACCAGTGGTTCTTCCGAATCACCGACTACGCCGAAGAGCTGTTGACCGGACTGGACCGGCTCGACCGCTGGCCGCAGAAGGTCCGGCTGATGCAGGAGAACTGGATCGGCCGCTCGGAAGGCGCCTACCTCGATTTTCCGGTCGACGGCCGGAGCGATGCGGTCACCGTGTTCACGACGCGGCCGGACACCCTGTTCGGCGCATCGTTCGTCGCCATCGCCACCGACCATCCGCTCGCCGTCGAACTCGCCGCGAAAGACCCGGCGCTCGCATCCTTCGTCGCCGAGTGCCGGACGATGGGCACGACCGAAGAAGCGATCGAGAAGGCGGAAAAGCGCGGCTATCATACCGGGCTTCGCGCGCGGCATCCCTTCATCGAGAACAAGACGCTGCCCGTGTTCGTCGCCAACTTCGTGCTGATGGGTTACGGCACCGGCGCGATCTTCGGCTGCCCGGCGCACGATCAGCGCGATCTCGATTTCGCCCGCAAATACGACTTGAGCGTGATGCCCGTGGTGATCCCGGTCGGGACCGATCCGACATCGTTCCACGTCGGCAACGAAGCCTATACGGGCGACGGCCGCCTGCACAATTCCGGCTTCCTCGACGGACTCGACGTTCCCGCGGCCAAACGCGCGGCGATCGCGCGCCTCGAAGGCATGGAACGCGGGAAAGGTGCCGTGACCTATCGCCTGCGCGACTGGGGTATCTCGCGCCAGCGCTACTGGGGCTGCCCGATTCCGATCATTCACTGCGAGGCGTGCGGCGTCGTACCGGTGCCCGTCGAGCAGCTTCCGGTGGAGCTGCCGCGCGACGTCGACTTCTCGACGCCCGGCAATCCGCTCGATCGTCATCCGACGTGGAAGCATGTCCCCTGCCCGAGCTGCGGCGCGCCCGCCGAGCGCGACACCGATACCATGGACACGTTCGTCGATTCGTCGTGGTACTACGCGCGCTTCTGCTCTGCTCGCTCGGACAAGCCGGTCGAACGCGACGCGGTCGATTACTGGCTACCCGTCGACCAGTACATCGGTGGCGTCGAGCACGCGATCCTTCACCTGCTCTATTCCCGCTTCTTCGCCCGGGCGATGAAGAAGGTGGGCCACCTCGACGTCGACGAACCCTTCGCGGGCCTGTTTACCCAGGGCATGGTCTGCCACGAGACCTACAAGGATCCCGCGGGGAAGTGGCTGTTTCCGGAGGAAGTCGACAAGCGGCCCGATGGCAGCGTGGTGACGGTGAAGGACGGCAAGCCGGTGACCGTCGGTCGCTCGGAATCGATGTCGAAGTCGAAGAAGAACGTCGTCGACCCCGAGACCATCATCAAGTCGTACGGGGCCGATACGGCGCGGTGGTTCATCCTGTCCGACAGTCCGCCCGAGCGCGACGTCGAATGGACGGATGCCGGCGTCGAGGGCGCGTTCCGCCACGTCAACCGGGCGTACCGGCTCGTCGAGGAGGCGGTCTCCAGCCTGCCGCCGCCGGAGGCGCCGGCACCCGCGTTCGGAGACGAAGCCCTCGCCCTGCGCCGCACCACCCACAAGACCATCGCCGGCGTGACCGACGACATCGAGCGCTTCCATTTCAACCGCGCCGTTGCCCGCCTTTACGAACTCACCGCGGCGCTGTCGGCTGACGGCGGCGGTGCCGACATGGCGTGGGCGCGGCGCGAAGGTCTGGAAACTCTCATCCGGCTGTCCGAGCCGATGATGCCTCACCTCGCCGAGGAGTTGTGGGCGCGCCTCGGCCATACGACAATGCTGGCACGGTCGTCGTGGCCCAAGGCGGACCCCGATCTTGTGCGGGACGACACGGTGAAGGTGGCTGTGCAGGTCAACGGCAAGCTCCGCGGAACGATCGAACTCCCGCGCGACGCGGCGCAATCGGACGCCGAGGCCGCGGCCCTCGCGCTTGCTCCCGTGTCGGCCGCGCTTTCCGGAAAGACGGTGCGAAAGGTGGTCGTGGTGCCGAATCGGATCGTCAACGTGGTGGCCGGCTGATGAAGCTGCTCGCCGCCGCCCTCTTCGCGCTCACGCTGGCGGTCGCCGGCTGCGGGTATCATCCACTTTACGGGACCCAGGCGAGAAGCGCCTCGACGACCGAGCTCGGGAGCGTCTACGTCGGCCCGATTGCCAACCGCGACGGGCAGATCCTTCGCAACTTCCTGATCGAGCAGCTGAACGAGAACGAGCAGCCCGGCAATCCGACGCACACGCTGACAGTGAATCTGCAAATCCAGTCCACCGGCATCGCGCTGTCCCGCGACAACACGACGAGCCGCACCAGCATCACCGCGGTGGCGGCCTTCACTCTGGTGGCTGCGGCGACGAACAAGCCCGTTCTCAACAGCCGCGCGCGCGCGACGACCTCGTACGACGTGCTCCAGTCGGACTATGCGACGCTGGTTTCGCGCGAAGATGCGGTCAACCGTACGCTGCGCGAAGTGTCGGACGAGATGCGGACGCGGCTCGCGGTCTACTTCAGCGACCGCAAGACGCGCGGGCCCGCCACTGCGGCTCGCACGAGCAACCCTTGAAGCTCGCGCCGCGCGAGATTCGCGGCTTCCTGGCGGCGCCTCCCGCGAAGATTGCCGCGGTGTTGATCTACGGGCCCGATGCCGGCCTGATGCGCGAGCGTGCCGAGGGGCTGGTGCGCCAGATCGCCGGCGCGACGGACGACCCGTTCCGGGTGACCGAAATGTCCGGAGGACAGTTGCGCGAGGATCCGGCTCGACTTGTAGACGAGGTGTTCGCGCTGTCATTCACCGGCGGGCGGCGCGCCATCCGCATCCGTAACGCCCAGGATTCGCACACCGAGATTTTCGAATCGTTCTTTGCCGAGATCGCCGGGCGGAAGGCGTCGGACATCGGCTTCGTCGTCGTCGAGGGCGGAGATCTCGCCTCGCGCTCGTCGCTGCGCTCGCTATTCGAGGAGCAGGCCATCGCCGCGGCGATTCCCTGCTACCTCGATTCGCCTGAGGAGCTCGAGAGCCTCGTGCGCGCAACACTCAAGGAACGCGGTATCTCCATCGAGGAAGATGCCCTTGCCTACTTTATCGACAGGATCGGCGAGGACCGCGGCGCCAGCCGGAGCGAGGTCGATAAGCTCACACTGTATGCGGAAGGTGAAGGCGAAATCGTCCTCGCCGACGTTCAGGCGCTCGTCGGCGCCGGGGGAAATGTCGGATTCGACGATGCGAGCCTCTCCGCGGCGACGGGAGATGCGCCGAGCCTCGATCGCGCTCTTACGCTGCTGTACGACGAAGGGACATCGCCGATCGCGGTGCTGCGCGGTGCACAACGCGTGTTTCAGCGACTGCACATTGCGACGAGCAAGGTGGCTGAGGGAACGGACGTCGAGAGCGCGCTCAAGTCGCTGCGCCCGCCAGTGTTCTTCAAGGAGATGTCGCGTTGGAAATCCGCGGTTCAGGCTTGGTCGCCGCGGAATGTCGCCGGAGCGCTCGACATCCTGATGCGCGCCGAAGCCGATTGCAAGACGACTGGGCTGCCGGCGAACGCAATTGCCGCCCGCGCGCTGCTTCACATCGCGGCGGCGGCGCGACGCGCCCGACGCTGAATCGGGCGACTCTATTTCAGTCCAGCGGACCGATCGGCTTCTTCAGGCGCCGCAGCACTTCGTCGAGCTGCTCGAGAGTGTTGTACTGGATGCGGAGCTCGCCACCCTTGCCCGAGAACGAGATCGTGACCTTGAGGCCGAGCATGTTGGAGAGATCGCGCTCAAGCGCGATCGTGTCGACGTCCTTGTGCTCGGGTTCCTTCGGCGCTCGCTTGCCGACTGCAGTTCCACCCGTCGCCTTGCCCGATTGAGCGAGTCGCTCAGCCGCGCGCACGTTTAGATTGTTCGTGACGATCTCGTCGGCGAGGGCCATCGGATCCGGCACGCCGATCAGCGCGCGCGCGTGACCCGCCGTCAGCTTGCCGTGCGACACCATGTCGCGCACGCCCGCCGGCAGCCCGAGCAGGCGTAGCGTGTTGGCGACATAGCTGCGGCTCTTGCCGAGCGATTCGGCGAGGGCTTCCTGGGTGTGGTGAAACTCGTTCATCAGGCGCTGATACGCCTCGGCCTCTTCGATCGGATTGAGATCCTGCCGCTGCAGATTCTCGATCAGCGCGATCTCAAGTGCCTCGCGATCGTCAAGCTCGCGGACGATGACCGGCACTTCGTGGAGACGGGCGAGCTGCGCCGCGCGCCAGCGTCGCTCGCCAGCGATGATCTCGTACGAGTCCGGACGCTCGCTGTCGCGGCGCACGAGGATTGGCTGCAGCACACCCTTCTGGCGGATTGAATCGGCGAGCGCCGAGAGCTCGGTCTCGTCGAAGACGCGGCGCGGCTGGAAACGTCCGGGCCGCAGGAACTCGACGGGGACGGCTTTTCCGGGACGCACTTTGTCGAGCGTCGCGTTGTCGGTTTCCTCCTCGCCGAACAGCGCCGCGATGCCGCGGCCGAGATTGTGCCGACGCCCCTTCGCGTCTTCCGCTGCGGCGCTCATGCGGCCTTGTTCCCTTCTTCGCGATGGAGGATCTCGCGCGCGAGTCGGATGTATGCCTGCGATCCGCTGCAGCGCCAGTCGTAGAGCAGCACCGGCTTGCCGTGGCTGGGCGCCTCGGAGACGCGCACGTTGCGCGGAATGACCGTGCTGTAGACCTTGTCGCCGATGAAGCCGCGCACGTCGGCGGCCACCATCTCCGAGAGATTGTTGCGGGCGTCGAACATCGTCAGCACGATGCCCTGCACCTCGAGGTTCGGGTTCAGATGCTTCCGCACCCGCTCGACGGTCTTGAGAAGATGGCTCAGACCCTCCAGCGCGAAGAACTCGCACTGGAGCGGCACCAGGATCGAATCGGCGGCAGACAGAGCGTTCAGGGTCAGGAGGCCCAGCGCCGGCGGGCAATCGATCAGCACGTAGTCGTAGGCGATGGTGCTGCGCGCGAGGAGGTCGCGCAGGCGAAACTCTCGCTGCTCGACGTCGATCAACTCGAGCTCGGCGCCGGCTAGGTCCACGGACGCGGGGACGACCGACAGGCCCGGGACATTGCTTTTGACGATGGCGCCCTCCAACGGGGCGTCCCGGAGGAGAAGATCGTAGGTCGACAGGCGGCGCTGCTCACGCCGGATGCCGAGGCCGGTCGAGGCGTTGCCTTGGGGATCGAGGTCGATAACGAGGACGTTGCGCTCGGTCGCCGCCAGCGCGGTCGCGAGGTTGATTGCCGTCGTCGTCTTGCCGACGCCACCCTTCTGGTTGGCAATGGCAATCACTCGAGGCGGGTGCGGCGAAATCGTTTCACGTGGAACATCAGAAGGTTCCACCGCTAAGGGGCGGTCCGCTTCGAGAACTGTCGTGGAACTGGACGGAGGGGAATTCAGTGATGCGGACAGCGACTGGTCTTGCTCATCCGATTGACCGGTCATGGCGGATCGCCCTTTTTATCTGGACCATGAAACCTGATGCATCCGAGCGGCTCGGATGCACGTCGACGGTCATTGTCCAGTGTTTACGGGCCTCGGTCAATTCATTGTGGGTCTGCGATCCCTTCAATAGCAGGAATTGGGTCTCTGGTTGCGCGAACGCCGCAGCCAACTCAAGCACGACGGATATCGGCGCCAGCGCCCGCGCCGTGATGACGTCGGCCTTGACCGGCTTTGAGGGCGTTTCCGCGCGCTCGCTATGGACAGCGACCTCGGTAGCGGTTGCGCGGGCTGCCTCGCGAAGAAACGTCGCCTTACGGCGATCCGACTCGACGAGATGGACATTCGTCCGATCGCCGGCGGCGATGGCAAGCACCAGACCGGGAAAGCCCCCACCCGATCCCAAATCGACAACCACCGATCGGGCTGACGGGAGAAGCGGCAGAAGTTGCGCCGAATCCCAGAAATGGCGCCGCCATGGATCGGCGAGCGTGCTGGCTCCCACCAGATTGATGGCACCATTCCACTTGCGCAGTAATTCGAGGTACGTGGTGAGACGTTCGAGTGTTTCACGTGAAACACCGGAGAGCTCGGCGAACTCCTCCGCCCTCATTGGCTTCGACGCCATCGCTACTCTGCGGCGACTTCGGTCGACGGAGAATGCCGCCGTAGGTGCGCAAGGATTGCGATGATGGCTGCCGGTGTGACGCCCGGGATTCGACCAGCCTGCCCCACCGTCTCCGGGCGAACCCGGCTGAGCTTTTCCCGGACCTCGGACGAAAGCCCGCCAATCCGGGAGAAGTCGAGGTCGGAAGGAATCATCGTCGCCTCCTCCCGGCGGAAAGCGGCAATTTCGCTCTCCTGGCGGACGAGATACCCGGCGTAACGAGCGTCAATCTCCAGCGCCTGGGCGACATCCCCCGCGAGCTCCGCCAGATCCGCCCAAACAGCAGCGAGTTGGCTGACTGTGACCCCTTGCGATAGCAATTCGTAGCCCGATCGCGCGACACCATCGCGGCGGGCGCCAATGCCGAGCCCTTCGAGCTCATCGGCCGAAAGGCGGCGCTCCACCAGGATCGCTTTCGCCTCGCGATAGGCCCGATCCTTGGCCATGAACCGCCGCCCGCGGCCCGAGCCGACGCAGCCGATCCCGAGGCCCGCAGCCGTGAGCCGGAGATCCGCGTTGTCCGCCCGAAGCGTCAGCCGATATTCGGCCCGCGACGTAAACATCCGATAGGGCTCGGTGACGCCTTGGGTGACCAGATCATCGATCAGGACGCCGATGTAGGCCTGGCTTCGATCGAGCACGAACCCCCGGGATTCTGTGGACGCATCCTGCCCCGCCCGCACAGCGGCGTTGATCCCGGCCATGATTCCCTGGGCACCCGCCTCTTCGTACCCCGTCGTGCCGTTGATCTGGCCCGCGAGGAAAAGCCCGGAGATGCGGCGCGTCTCCAATGTCGGGCGCAGCTCGCGCGGGTCGACATAGTCGTATTCGACCGCATAGCCCGGCCGGATCATTCGCGTCCCTTCAAGCCCGGGAATGGACTTCAGCAACGCGAGTTGCACGTCCTCCGGAAGCGAGGTCGAAATCCCGTTGGGGTACACGGTCGGATCGTCGAGCCCTTCGGGCTCGAGATAGATCTGGTGACGCTGTCGGTCGGCGAAGCGCACGACCTTGTCCTCAATCGACGGGCAATAGCGCGGGCCACGGCTCTGGATCTGGCCGGAATACATCGGCGCACGGTGAATGTTTGCCCGGATCAGCTCATGACTGGCGGCGGTTGTGCCGGTAATGAAACAACTCACCTGGGGCGTGCTGATTACGCCGGTCAGATACGAAAACGGGATCGGCGGGTCGTCGCCTCTCTGCTCGTCGAGGGACGCCCAGTCGATGGTCCGACCATCGAGCCTTGGCGGCGTGCCGGTCTTGAGGCGGCCGAGCTCGAAGCCGAAGCGCTCGAGGGTCGCCGAGAGGCCGACACTCGGCGCCTCGCCCACGCGCCCGGCCGGGATTGTCTTTTCGCCGATGTGAATGAGACCGCGGAGGAACGTCCCGGTCGTCAGCACGACTGCGCTGCATCCGATCGTCTCGCCGGTCGCGGTGATAACTCCAGCAACGCAATCCGCATCATCCAAGGCGAGATCTTCTGCCGTGCCCGACATAACCGTCAGCCCGGGTTGCTCAGCCAGGAGACTCTGCATCGCTTCCCGGTAGAGCCGACGATCCGCTTGAGCCCGCGGGCCCCAGACTGCCGGGCCCTTGGACGCATTGAGCATCCGAAATTGAATTCCCGCCCGGTCAGCCGCCCGACCCATAACTCCGTCGAGGGCGTCGATCTCGCGCACGAGCTGCCCCTTACCGATGCCGCCAAAAGCAGGATTGCAGGACATCTCGCCGACTTTGGCCGGATCTTGGGTCAGCAGCAGTGTCTGTGCGCCCATGCGCGCAGCCGCAGCGGCTGCCTCACAGCCCGCATGGCCGCCACCAATCACCACAACATCGAAGCGTTGCCGAATGGAGCCCATCCTGACCCGGAGAAACGTTTCACGTGAAACAGCGATGTGTACGTATATTGCGTACAAACGCTAAATACAGGCGTACAACGCGTACAGGCTACTTGCCGATACAGAACTCGCGAAAAATGGCGTCGAGAATGTCCTCGACACCGATCTCGCCGGTGATCGATCCGAGAGCCCGAGCCGCACGGCGCAGTTCCTCCCCAGCGAGTTCAACCTCCGACGAATCGCGCGCACTCCCTAATGCACTGGCGGCGGCTTGTACACTCTCGCGGTGGCGAGCTCGAGTGATCGAAGCACTTTCCGGAAGCGCTGCCAGCGCCTCCGCCCTTTGCCTGAGCGCCTGAACAAGGGCATCCACGCCCTCACCTGTTCTCGCCGAAACCCAAACCACATCCGAGCCCGGAACCCGCCCGGCCGCCGGAACCAGGTCGCACTTGTTCATGACAACCAGCTCACCGTCGGCCGAACGGGTACCGTTCGCAGTGTCCGAGGCATCCTGGACCGACAGCACGATGTCCGCGTCACCGGACCAGGCGCGCGCGCGGCGCACCCCCTCGGCCTCGATTTCGTCCTCGGTATCACGCAGCCCCGCGGTATCGGCCAACACGACGGGCACGCCGCCGAGGTCCAGCGAAACCTCGACCACGTCCCGGGTCGTACCGGGTCGGCTGGAGACGATCGCGACATCTCGACCGGCAATGACGTTCAACAGGCTCGACTTGCCGACATTCGGCGCGCCGGTAATCGCCACGCGCAGACCGTCCCGGATGCGCTCGCCACGCCGGTTGTCGGCGAGATGCGCCGCCATTGCGGCGCGCAGCGCCTCGATCCTGGGCCGCGTCTCGGCGAAGATCGTCGCCGGCAGATCTTCGTCCGGGAAGTCCATTCCGGCTTCAAAACGAGCCAGAATCGCAACGATCTCACACTTCCAGCCTTGGTAGAGGGCACCAAGCTCGCCCTCGAGCTGGCGGCGTGCCTGCTTCCGCTGGGCCTCGGTCTCGGCGGCGACGAGATCGGCGATGGCCTCGACTCGCGTCAGATCCAGCTTCCCGGCTTCCAATGCCCGGCGTGAAAATTCGCCGGGTAAGGCGGGCCGGAGCCCGGCGAGGGACGACAGCGCCCCGGTTACGGCCCGGGAAACCGCCCGGCCACCATGGAGATAGAGCTCCACCACGTCATCGCCGGTGAAGCTCGCCGGCGCCGGAAACCAGGCAGCGAGGCCATCGTCGACCGCATTGCCGGATCCCGGGGTGTACAGACGGACCCGGGTCATGGTCCGTGGCTCCGGCAGCGGATGGCGACAGAGGCGAGTCAGCACCTCCGCTGCGGACGGACCCGATATCCGCCACACCGAAATTCCCGAAGGCCCCGGGGCGCTCGCCAGCGCGAAAATCGTCGCGCGGTCCGGCTCCGCGCCGGCGCGCGGGCGTGCCACGGATTTGCTCACCGGTTCCGGTCCGTTCATGGCTTGAGTTGCGGAGATTGCACGTCAAACTGGCGCGCGGCAAGCCAACCAGACGGCGTAACGATGACAAGTAATTTGCTCGGCCAGGAAACCAGTCCGTACCTCCTCCAGCACAAGGACAACCCGGTGGCGTGGCGCCCCTGGGGTCCCGATGCCTTCGCCGAGGCGCGCCGCGACGGCAAGCCAATCCTGCTGTCGGTCGGCTATGCCGCGTGCCACTGGTGTCACGTGATGGCCCACGAGAGTTTTGAAAACGCCGAAACCGCCGCGCTGATGAACCAGCTCTTCGTCAACATCAAGGTCGACCGCGAGGAACGACCTGACGTCGACACGATCTATCAAACGGCGCTTTCGCTCCTCGGCGAACAAGGCGGCTGGCCGCTGACCATGTTTCTCACCGACAAGGGCGAACCATTCTGGGGCGGCACCTACTTCCCGCCCGAGCCGCGCTACGGACGACCCGCGTTCAAGCAGGTGCTCACCGGAGTCGCGGACGTCTACAAGCAGTCGACCGACAAGGTCGCGCACAACGTCACCGCGTTGGTCGGCGCGCTCGAGCGTCTTTCGCAAGGTGGAGGAACAGGCGCGGTCGTTCTCGACCGCGCGCTGCTCGAACGTGTCGCCGAGCGCGTGCTGCGCGAGTTCGATCCGATCAACGGCGGCATCGGGTCGGCGCCGAAGTTCCCGCACGTGCCGCACTTCGAACTGATCTGGCGCGCCTGGCTGCGCGCGCGCACTGAGAGCTATCGGGCGGCCATCGTGCACTCGCTCGATCGCATGAGCGAAGGCGGGATCTACGATCACCTCGGCGGCGGATACGCGCGGTACGCCACCGATGCCGCGTGGCTGGTACCTCACTTCGAGAAGATGCTCTACGACAACGCGCAATTGCTCGAAGCGCTGACAATGGTGTGGGCCGGCACCCGCAGGCCGCTGTTCGCGCAACGCGCACGCGAGACCGTCGGCTGGCTGCTGCGCGAAATGATGACCGACGACGGCGCCTTCGCTTCGTCGCTCGATGCCGACAGCGAAGGCGAGGAAGGCCGCTATTATGTGTGGGCCGAGCCCGAGATCGACGCGCTCCTCGCCGACGATTCCGCCTTGTTCAAGCGCGTCTACGACGTCCGGCCGGAGGGCAACTGGGAAGGCAAGACGATCCTCAACCGACTCCATCGCCCGCTCGTCACCGAGGATGAGGAGGCGCGGCTCGTGGACATGCGCGCGCGGCTTCTCGACGTGCGGGAACGCCGCGTTCATCCCGGCCGAGACGACAAGGTGCTCGTGGACTGGAACGGGATGATGATCGCGGCGCTGGTCGAAGCCGGCCTCGTCTTCGACGAACCGCGGTGGATCGACGTCGCTGCGAAGGCCTACGGCTTCCTGCGCGGGCTCGCGTGCGCGGGCCGTCTGCCCCATGCCTACCGCGCGCAGCGCACCACCGGCCATGGGCTGCTCGACGACCATGCGCAGATGGCGCGCGCGGCGCTCAAACTGTTCGAGGCCTCGGGCGACAACGCCTATCTCGACGACGCCAGGACATACGTTGCCACTCTCGATCGTCACTACTGGGACGCCGAGCGCGGCGGCTACTTCTTCACCCCCGACGATGCGTCGGATCTCATCGTCCGCACCCGCACCGCTGTCGACGCCGCGACACCGGCCGGCAACGGCATCATGGTCGGCGTCCTCGCCCGCCTCCATGCACTGACCGGCGACGATGCGTACCGCGCGCGGGCACAGGCCATCGTTGATGCGTTCTCCGGCGAGATCGAGCGCAACTTCTTCCCCCTTGCGAGTTTGCTCAACGGTGTCGAGAGCCTCGACAACCTTCGTCAGATCGTCATTGTCGGACAGCGCGACAACGCAACCACGAAGGAGTTGCTGCGCGCCGCATTCTCGGTGTCGGCTCCCGATCGCCAGGTGCACGTCGTCGCGCCCGATGCCGCCCTGCCGAGTGGTCATCCGGCAAGCGGGAAACGCATGATCGACGGGCGCCCCACGGCCTATATTTGCGTCGGCCCGGTCTGCGGGCCGCCGGTGACGGAGCCGGGGGCACTGGCCGCCGCGCTCGCGGATCACGGCGGAGATCAATCGTGACGATGCCTTCGATCAGTATGGATTCTCCGGTCGGCCGACTGCTCCTTCGCGAACGCGACGGCGCCATCGTCGCCATAGACTGGAGCGGCGCCGCCGAAACGTCGAAGGCGAGCCCGTTGCTCCGGCGCGCCAAGTCGGCGCTCGAGCGCTATTTCGCCGGGACGCTGAACGACTTCGACATCCCCCTCGCGCCCCAGGGCACAGCGTTCCAGAAACGCGTGTGGGACGAGATGTGCCGCATCCCGTTTGGCGAGACCATTACCTACGGCGAGCTCGCGCGCCGCGTCGGCTCGGCGCCGCGGGCGATCGGCGGAGCCTGCGGCTCAAATCCGATTCCGATCATCGTTCCCTGCCATCGCGTAGTCGCGGCCGCCGGCAAGCCCGGCGGATACTCCGGCGCGGGCGGTCTCGACACCAAGGCCTGGCTGCTGTCACACGAGCGCGCCACAATCGCCCGACACCCTCGACGAATCGCTTCCTGAGCGTCGCACTGCGACGTTCCACCCTCCGAGAACAAGAGGACGCTCATGCCCGACATCACGATCGACGCCGCCGACGGCGGCACCTTCTCCGCGTATCTGGCGATTCCTGCCACGACCCCAGCGCCCAGCCTCGTGCTCGCCCAGGAAATCTTCGGCGTGAACAAGGTCATGCGGACGATCGCCGACACGTTCGCGGCGCAGGGCTTCCTCGCGATCTGCCCCGATCTGTTCTGGCGTCAGGAACCGAACATCCAGATCACCGACGGCTCGGAAGCGGAATGGGCCAAGGCCTTCCAGCTCTTCCAGGGATTCAATGTCGACAAGGGCGTCGATGACCTGAAATCGACGTTGGCGACCTTGCGCAAGCGCCCCGAGTGCAACGGCAAGGCGGGCGCCATCGGCTACTGCCTCGGCGGCACGCTCGCGTATCTGATGGCAACGCGCTCCGACGCCGACTGCTCGGTCGGGTATTACGGCGTCAGTATCCAGCAGTACCTGGACGAGGCCCGGAACATCAAGAAGCCGCTGATGCTGCACATCGCTGAGGCCGACAAGTTCGTGCCCAAGGAAGCCCAGGAGCAGATCAAGGGATCGCTGTCCGGAAATCCGCTGGTGACGATCCACACGTATCCCGGGGCGGATCACGCCTTTGCGCGCGTCGGCGGTCATTCGTACGTCGTCGAGACGGCGTCGCTCGCCAACCAGCGCACCGAGGCCTTCCTCGACAAGAACCTCGGTCGTCCCAATCGCAAGCGCCCGCACCAGGGCTGAGCATCGGAGTCACGATTATGGCGAAAGCCAAGGCAATCCTCGTCCGCAAGACCGGCGGACCCGAGGTGATGGAATACATCGATGTCGACGTGCCGGAGCCCGCCGCGGGCCAGGTGCTGATCCGCCACGCCGCTGTCGGTCTCAATTTCATCGATGTCTATTACCGAACCGGCCTCTACCCGGCACAGCCGCCATTCGTGCTCGGAGTGGAGGGCGCGGGTGTTGTCGAGAAGCTCGGCGAGGGCGTGACGGACCTGAATGTCGGCGATCGCGTCGCCTACACCGGCCAGCTCGGCGCCTACAGCGAGCGCCGCGTCGTTCCCGCCGAGCGCCTGGTCAAGATCCCGAAGGATGTCGACGACAAGACAGCCGCCGGCATGATGCTCAAGGGCCTGACGGCGCATTACCTGCTGCACAAAACCTATCGCGTCGGCCCGGGGGACACGATTCTGGTGCACGCCGCGGCCGGCGGTGTTGGCCTCATCCTCTGCCAGTGGGCCAAGTTCCTGGGTGCGACGGTGATCGGGACCGTTGGTAGCGACGCGAAGGCGAAGCTCGCCAAGGAGCACGGCTGCGATCACCCCATCGTCTACACGCGCGAGGATTTCGTCGCGCGGGTGAAGGAGATCACCGGCGGCAACGGCGTGCCGGTGGTTTACGACTCGGTCGGCAAGGACACCTTCGAGAAGTCGCTCGACTGCCTGCGGCCGCTCGGGCTGATGGTGAGCTTCGGCAATTCCTCGGGCGCGGTGCCGCCGATCAGCCTCCTCATCCTGTCGCAGAAGGGCTCGCTGTTCGTCACCCGGCCGACCCTCGCCCATTATGTCGCGCGCCGCGACGATCTCGACGAGGCGGCACAGGAGCTGTTCAAGGCGGTCCGCACCGGAGTTGTGCAGATCCAGGTCGGCAAGACCTATCCGCTGAAGGACGCGGCGAAGGCACACACCGATCTGGAATCGCGCAGGACCACCGGCTCGACGGTGCTCCTGCCATAGTTCTCCGCGTGCGCCGAGCTCATTCGTCGTCGAACAGGTCCCGTACGCCGCGCGGCTCGGAGCGCAGGTACTGCTTCGGCGCCTTAACGCTGGCGCCGAAGTGCGCGGCTGCGTGCCAGGGCCATCGCGGATCGTAGAGAATGGCACGGGCCAGCGCGACGAGGTCGGCGTCGCCCGCGCCGACGATAGCCTCCGCCTGCTCGTATTCCGTGATCAGGCCGACCGCCACGACGGCCATTTTCGTCTCCGCCTTTACCGCGCGCGCGAGCGGTACCTGATAATTCGGTCCCACGGGTATGCGTTGCGCCGGCGTGAGCCCGCCGCTCGATATGTGGATGGCAGCGCAGCCGCGTGCCTCCAGCGCCCGTGCCAGCGCGATCGTCTGCTCAAGGTCCCAACCATTCGCCGCCCAGTCGGTCGCGGACACCCGCATCGAGACGGGGCGATCCGCCGGGAAGGCGGCACGCACCGTCTCGAACACCTCAAGGGGGAAACGCATCCGATTCTCGAGCGAGCCGCCGTAACGATCATCGCGCTGATTGGCGAGCGGCGACAGGAACTCGTGCAGCAGATAACCATGCGCGCCGTGCAACTGGATTGCATCAAGACCTAGACGTGTCGCACGACGGGCAGCATCCGCGAATGCGTCGCGGATGTGTGCAAGGGCGTCGTGGTCCAGCTTCACGGGAGGAACGTCGCCGTCCTGAAAGGGGATTGCCGAGGGTGCTTCGGTGCGCCAGCCGTTCGGCTGGTCCGGAGCGATTTGAGCGCCACCCCGCCAGGGAAGCTCCGTCGAGGCCTTCCGGCCGGCGTGCGCCAGCTGAACAGCGATCGGCATCTCCGACCAGCGCCGCACTCTCTCCAACGTGTTGCGCATCGCGTTCTCGCACGCGTCGGAGTAGAGCCCGACATCGCCATAGGAGATCCGACCCTCAGGCGTAACTGCGGTCGCCTCGATGGTGAGAAGCCCGGCGCCCGATAACGCCAAATGTCCGAGATGGATCAGATGCCAGTCCGTCATGCACCCGTCCTCGGCCGAGTACTGGCACATCGGAGCTATTACGATCCGGTTCGCGAGTTCCAGGCCGCCGACGGCGAACGGCGTAAACAGCTTGGATTTGGCCATAGTGATCTCCAGCGACTTTATGCACGGAGTGACCCGTGCGACGGACCGTACGCCTTCCCTCGTGCTAACCTCGACAGTCTTGGAGGGGCGGGCCGACTCTCCCCTTCCCGCTCTCCATCATGGCAAAGAGATTTGTGTCAAATGGAAGGGGCGTGTGGACACGGAGCGACCTCCATGCGTGCGATGGTGCTCGATGCTGCGAACACACCGCTTCGCCTCGCACAGCGGAGTGAGCCGCCGACGCCCGGGCCCGACGACGTCGTCATCAAGGTGCACGCCTGCGCCGTGTGCCGCACCGATCTCCACATCGTCGATGGTGAGCTCCCGCGCCCCAAGCTTCCGCTGGTGCCTGGCCACGAGATCGTCGGCACGGTGGTGGCGGTCGGGCGGAACGTCGAGCGCATCCGCGCCGGCGATCGCGTCGGCGTGCCGTGGCTCGGCTGGACCTGCGGCGTCTGCGAGTACTGCACGACAGGGCGCGAGAACCTGTGCGCCCGCGCCCGCTTCACCGGCTACGACATCGACGGCGGCTACGCGGAGTACACGGTTGCCCATCAGAAGTTCTGTTTCGCTATTCCCCCGAGTTACAGCGATGTCGACGCGGCGCCGCTCCTGTGCGCGGGACTGATCGGCTATCGCGCGCTGCGCATGGCGGGCGGGGCAAAGCGGCTTGGGCTCTACGGCTTCGGCGCGGCGGCACACATCGCCGTGCAGGTCGCGCGCCACCGCGGGCAAGAGGTCTACGCGTTCACCAAGCCCGGTGACGTGGTGGGCCAGGATTTCGCCCGCTCGCTGGGAGCGACCTGGGCGGGCGATTCCGACAGGTCGGCGCCCGAGCCGCTCGACGCCGCCCTGATCTTTGCCCCGGTCGGTGCCCTGGTGCCGGCGGCACTCGCCGCCACCGCGAAAGGCGGCACGGTGGTGTGCGCCGGGATCCACATGAGCGATATCCCGAGCTTCCCGTACCGGTTGTTGTGGGAAGAGCGGGTGGTGCGCTCCGTCGCCAATCTCACCCGCCGCGACGGCGAGGAGTTCCTGCGCCTGGCGCCCGACGTGCCGGTGCGTACGACGACGTCATCGTTCCCGCTCGAGCGGGCCAACGAGGCGCTGGCGGCGGTGCGCGGCGGCGTTCTCGAAGGCGCCGCCGTGCTGGTGCCGTGATCTCTACTTTCCGCGCAGGAAGTTGATTCCGAAGATCAGCATCGACGCGATCACGAGCAGCGAGCCGACCATCGCGCCGATCTCGATTTGGCGCGCCACGGCGTAGTAGATGCCGACTGGAAACACGACGACGCCGGCGAGGGCCACCACGAAGTGGAGCTTCGCCAGCCCGTCGTTGCGGGCGAGACCGGTGCGGTAACCGAGCCCGAACAGCGCAAGCGAAGCCCAGCCGACCAGGTTGATGTGGGCGTGAACCGGTGCCAGCTGGAAATTCTGCTGTGCCGCCATGACGATACCGAGCGTCATGCCGGTGAGCGCGGCAAGCACCGCCAGGCCGAAGAAATAACGGTCGATGTTGATCATGATGTCCCCCACAAGACAAAGTCGGGGGGACTTTAGTGCCAGTCGGGACGCGGCGGAAGCCCGAAGCTAGAGGTCGCGCTTCTCGAAATCCAGACAGGACAGATCGAAGGCAGACAGTCCTTCCTCGAGATAATCGGATACCAGAGGCGTGCCGATGATGTAGTCGGGCTCGCGCGCATTGGCGCGATCACGGGCCTCGGCCACCGCGTCCTCCCATTGCGAGGCGTCGAAGTCGCCGCGGCCAATCCAGAGCAATGCGAGGAGCTCGACTCGTTCGTCGTCGTCGAGGCCGACGATGAATTCACGGAGCTCCTGGTAGGTGCCGTCGTTGGCGAAGTCCTCGAGGACCTCGCGGAACTGGGTATCCGCGCCGTCGTCGTAGGCGCCTTCCGGCAGAACCGGCTCGACCTTGGCGTGAATCTCCCGCGTCATCACGACGATGAAGCAGACCTTTTCGGTGGCAATGGACGGCGCGGGCATCGGGAACTCCCTTTTTCGCCGGAGCGAAACGGGGAAGTCGCACCGGAGTTCCCGGCTGTTGGGGCGCGAAAATGGAAAGGCCCGGACCTTGGGTCCGGGCCTGCTGTCGTCGGTCTGATTGTCGGAATCAGGTGTTCATGGAATCGAAGAACCCGGCGTTCTCCTTCGTTTCCTTGAGCTTGCCCACGAGGAACTCCATCGCATCGGTGACGCCCATCGGCATCAGGATGCGGCGCAGAACCCACATCTTGGCAAGCGTCCCCTTGTCGACCAGGAGCTCTTCCTTGCGGGTGCCCGATTTGGTGATGTCGATCGCCGGGAACGTGCGCTTGTCGGAGAGCTTGCGGTCGAGAATGATTTCCGAGTTACCGGTGCCCTTGAACTCTTCGAAGATGACCTCGTCCATGCGCGAGCCGGTGTCGATCAGCGCCGTCGCGATGATCGAGAGCGAGCCGCCTTCCTCGATGTTGCGGGCCGCGCCGAAGAAGCGCTTCGGGCGCTGCAGCGCGTTGGCGTCGACACCGCCCGTCAGCACCTTGCCCGACGAGGGAACGACGGTGTTGTAGGCGCGGGCGAGACGAGTGATCGAGTCGAGCAGGATGACCACGTCGCGCTTGTGCTCGACGAGGCGCTTGGCCTTCTCGAGCACCATCTCGGTGACCTGCACGTGGCGGGTCGCCGGCTCGTCGAAGGTCGAGGACACGACCTCGCCTTTCACCGAGCGAGCCATGTCGGTCACTTCCTCGGGGCGCTCGTCGATCAGGAGGACGATGAGATAGACCTCCGGATGATTGGCGGCGATGGCGTGGGCGATGTTCTGCAGCATCACCGTCTTACCGGTGCGCGGCGGCGCGACGATCAGCGCGCGCTGGCCCTTGCCGAGCGGCGCGATCAGGTCGATCACGCGGGTCGTCAGATCCTTCTTGGTCGGATCGTGCATTTCGAGCTTGAGCCGCTCGTCGGGATAGAGCGGCGTCAGGTTGTCGAAGTTGATCCGGTGCCGCACGTTCTCCGGCGGCTCGAAATTGATGGTGTTGACCTTGAGCAGCGCGAAGTAGCGCTCGCCGTCCTTGGGCGAGCGGATCTGTCCCTCGACCGTGTCTCCGGTCCTGAGACCGAACCGCCGCACCTGCGACGGGCTGACGTAGATGTCGTCAGGCCCAGGCAGGTAGTTGGCCTCGGGCGATCGCAGGAACCCGAACCCGTCCTGAAGTATCTCGAGGACACCATCGCCGTAGATCGCGGTGTCGTTCTCGGCGAGCTGCTTCAGGATCGCGAACATCATGTCCTGACGACGGAGCGTCGACGCGTTCTCGATCTTGAGGTCCTCGGCGTAGGTGAGGAGCTCTGCGGGGGATTTCTTCTTCAGTTCTTGGAGGTGCATTGGAGGACCGATGTGGGGGCTGACCGATGAGGGAGAACGTGCGTGGGGAGGCGATGGAGGGGGTGGGGGACCGCTCGCACCAGCTTCCTTGGCTATGAGGCTTTGGCCTCGGGCCTACCAAGCTAAGTGCTTGGTTTTATTAAGGAAGTTCGCGGGGGTTCTGTTGTTGCGGCGTCAGCCGGACGCCGTCGAGATGGGCTGAATCTGTAGCGAAAACCGGCCGCTCTGTCAAACCCGCAGCCGGGCCTGGGCAATCACGTTATCGGCAGGCGAAGCGGCTGAGGCTGCTCGAGTCGCTGCGCTCGGCCGGCAGGATGATCGCCGACTTGTTAAACGTCGAGCAGTACGCGGCCGCCGCATTTCGCCGGTCGGTGTCGCCGCTGCCCTTGAAGACCACGCCGTCGGAATCGCCGCTCACCTGATCGGGAACACTGTCCCCGAACCATCCGAAGCATCCGGACAGCAGCAGCAGGCTCAAAAGGGCGAGGGCGGGTTTCATGGCGGGGCAGAGCCTACGGCGCTCGGCGGACCGCCGCAAGGCGTGGCGTTTCACTAGAACGGCTTCACGACCGCGAGGACGACGATGGCGATCATCAGGACCGTCGGGACCTCGTTGGCGATACGGAAGAAACGGGCCGAGTGGACCCGCTCGTCGCGCTCGAATTCCTTGCGCCAGCGCGCCATCAGGCCGTGCACTCCGGCGAGGATCAGCACCAGCAACACCTTGACGTGGAACCAGCCGCCGAGGCTTTCCACACCCTCGGCCGCGGCGAGGGCGATTCCCAACGCGAAAACTGCGACCATCGCCGGGTTGATGATCGCGCGCAGCAGCCGGCGCTCCATCACCTTGAAGGTCTCCGAAAGGTCGGAGCCGACGCGGGTATCGGCGTGATAGACGAACAGCCGCGGGAGGTACAGAAGCCCGGCCATCCACGCGATCACCGCGATCACGTGCAACGCCTTCAGCCAGAGAATCCAGGTCATCGTTCCCTCCTCGTCACCCGCCCAGCAGCGGGCAGGCTGACCCCGGCACACACGCGCCATGGGGCGAGCCGGCAAACATCGCCTCCGGTGTCGACAGAGCCCGCTGCACAAGATCGGCAAGCCCGGCAATGAACGGTGCGGCGATAGACGGCGTCGGAGTCCGTTCGTAGCGCCGCACACCAACGGCATTGGCAAGCCTTCGGTACTCGTGGTCAAGCTCGACCAATGTTTCCGAATGCTCCGACACGAACGCTATCGGCACCACGACGACTCCGCGTTTGTCGGCCCCGGCGCGACGGATCTCGTCGTCGGTTGACGGTCCGATCCAACGCAACGGGCCAACCCGGCTCTGATAGCAGACGGTCCAATCGATGTCGGTCAGTCCGTCGCCGGCCAGCATGTCGAGAACAGCCCGTGTCGTGACCATCACCTGCTCGGGGTAAGGATCGCCGGCTTTCACGATCTTCTCCGGAAGACCGTGGGCGGAAAACAGGACGCGCAGTGACGGATCGTCGCGCAGCAGCGGTGCGATCCTATCGACGTAACTTCGAACGAGCCCCGGCAGCGCCGGCCAGCAACACAGAGCTTTGGTGGGCGCCGTCAGCTTGTGCCGTCGCGCCGCTCGCGTCCAATCCCGCAGCGACGACGCCGTGGTTGTGGTCGAGAATTGCGGGTAGAGCGGCAACAGGACGATGCGGTCCGGTTTCCATGCGGCAAGCTCGGCCGCCGCTTCGCCGCTGTGGGGTGCCCAGTATCGCATCGCAATGACAACCTTGAATTCCGTCTCAGGCCGCTGCCGCGGCAGAACGCCCGTCAGCGCATCCGCCTGGCGCCGCGTTTCCGCGAGGATCGGCGACGATCCACCCAGTCGTTCGTAGATGCCGGTGGCCAGTGGCGCGCGCCGGCGCGCGATGAGCCGCGCGATCATGTAGCGGAACGGCTGCGGCAACCGGACGATAGCCGGATCGTTGAACAGGTTGACGAGAAACGGCTCGATCGCCGACGGATGATCCGGCCCGCCAAGGTTGAAAAGAACAACGCCGACCCGCCCACTCATGCCGGTCGTTCTCCGCGCAGCAATGCCGAAAGCTGGCTTACGTTTTCGGGCGGAGTCTCGGGAACGATGCCGTGCCCCAGGTTGAAGACGAATGGCTGCCCAGACATGATTCGAACGATCCGGTCTGCCTCGTTCAGCATCGCTGGCCCGCCGACCACAAGAAGTTGAGGGTCGAGATTGCCTTGGATCGCAACCTTGGCCGGCACCTGCGTCCGTGCCCAGCCGATTGGCGTGCCGCTGTCGAGCTGAACGGCGTCGACTGCGGTAATGCGTGCGTACTGCCCGATGGTGGCGCCACAGCGGTTAGGAAACCCGATGATCGGCACGTGCGGGTGTACCGATTTTACCCTGCCTACGATGCGCATCGTAGGCTCGATCGACCAGCGCTCGAATTCGCGTTCTGGCAGAACGCCGGCCCAGCTGTCGAACAGCTGCAGCACTTCAGCGCCGGCCTCGACCTGAGCGATGAGATGATCCGCGATCGCCTCGACCAGAATATCGAACAGCATCGTCATTCGCTCTGGCGAGCGGTAGATCCATGCCTTGGCTTTCGAGAAGGTGGCACTGCCACTACCCTCGATCATGTAGCAGGCAATCGTCCACGGTGCGCCGGCAAAACCGATCAGGGCGGTATCGAGATCGAGCTTGGTGTGGGTGAGCGCCAACGCATCGTAGATCGGTCCCAAACGCGTCCGCAGCCGCGACAGGGTCAGACCGGCGATCTGACTCTCTCCCGTCAGAGCGTCCAGCATTGGACCATGGCCGGATTCGAAATTTACCCGCTGCCCGAGTGCGTCGGGGATCACCAGGATGTCCGAAAAGATAATCGCGGCGTCCATGCCGAATCGCCGGATCGGCTGCACCGTCGCTTCGGCTGCAAGCGATGGGCTGTAGCAGAACGACATGAAGTCTTTGGACCGCTGCCTGAGCTCGCGGTACTCCGGCAGGTATCGTCCCGCCTGCCGCATAAACCAGAACGGGGGACGATCGACCGCTTGCCCGGAAAGAGCGCGGAGGAGTCGTTTGTCGGAGACGGGAGTGATTGAGGACAGAGGCACGGCGTTCGCCACGGTTTCTACTTCAATCTTATAAGAATCTATAAAAAGGTAGTTGTTGTAGTTGGTCCTGGGGAAAAAGGGGATTCTCCAATCAAGAGATTTATGCAGTGGCAGCTGTGAGCAAATTTGGCGACGTGCAAAACTGTGTGGGTAAGGGGATAAAATGCCAAGCCGATGCTTACGATACGCGGTTTCTTTTGAGGGACACGATGCCTCCGAATCGTGGGAATAACCGGCCCGGGACGGATTTGCTCCCGACTTCCCGGGCACCTGTAGATTCGATCCCGAGGCGTGAAACGTGACTTACCGACCGGCGGTGTGCGGGCGGCGTTTCGAGCCCGAGGTGAATAACGTGCGACTTATCCCCGACTCGCGAAAATCGCCCCCCCGCCAGGGCGACCCTTGATGACCTCCATGGTCCTCGCTTCAGCCAGCGCGTCACGACAGCAGATGCTGAGGGCTGCGGCCGTTCCATTCGTGATCGATCCATCGTCCATCGACGAAAACCGGGTCAAACAGTCGATGGCAACGGCGGCGACCGTCGGCGATATCGCCGCCCGTTTGGCCAGTGCCAAGGCTGAAGACGTCGTAGTCCGCCACCCCGGTGCATTCGTCATAGGCTCGGATCAGATGCTCACCTGTGACGGACGCTGTTTCGACAAACCGCGCAGCCGGACGGAGGCGCGGGACCAGCTTCTCGCGCTCCGTGGTCGGCTGCATGTCCTGACCGCAGCGGTGGTCGTCCAATGTGGGAACGAATGCCTGTGGAAACACATCGACGAGGCGCGGCTCACTATGCGGCCCTTTTCCGAGGTGTTCCTCGACGGCTATCTTGATCGGGCGGGCGACGCGGTTCTGTCGTCCGTCGGCGCTTATCAGATCGAGGGCCTCGGCGCGCAGCTCTTCGAGCGCATCGAAGGCGATGTCTTCACGATCATGGGCATGCCGCTTCTTCCGTTGCTTGCGTTCTTGAGAAGCCAAGGAGTGATCCCCGCGTGATTCTCTCGGGTCGGGCGAAGCTTGCCGGTGTGATGGGTTGGCCCGTGGGGCACTCGCGGTCGCCGCGGCTGCACGGCTATTGGCTCCAACGCTATGGAATCGACGGCACCTATGTACCTTTGGAAGTCCCGCCAGCGCATTTCGCCCAGGCACTGCGCATGCTGGCGCTGATGGGATTCCGCGGCGTCAACGTCACTGTGCCGCATAAGGAAGCGGCGCTGGCGGCCGTCGACACGCTGGATTCCACCGCGCGTCGGATCGGCGCGGTGAACACAGTCATGATGGAGACCGACGGTACGCTTCATGGCACCAACACCGATGCGATCGGTTTTCTCGAACACCTGAAGGCCTCTGCGCCGGGATGGAAGCCGGATGCCGGCCCGGCGGTGGTGATTGGCGCTGGCGGCGCGGCGCGTGCCGTCGTCGTTGCGCTGCAGGACGCGGGTGTACGCGAGATCCGTCTCGTCAACCGCACCCGTGAGCGGGCTGAGCAGCTCGCAATGGCCCTCAATAGCGGGATCGGCGTGCTGTCGTGGGTCGCCCGCAACAGCGCGCTCGCCAACGCGGCTCTGGTGGTGAACACCACGACGCTGGGAATGAGCGGGCAGCCTGCGCTTGAGATCGACCTCGGCGTCCTGCCGGCGGCCGCGAGCGTCTTCGACTGCGTCTACTCGCCCCTTGAGACCGCACTTCTCGCCCAGGCGCGTGCCCGCGGCCTGGTGGCGATCGATGGGCTCGGCATGCTCATTCATCAGGCGCGCGCCGGGTTTACCGCATGGTTCGGTGTCGAGCCCGAACTCGACGGCGGACTTCGGCGCTTCTTGGCCGAGGGCCTTTGATGGTTCGCCGCGCGCTGACGCGGCGGCTGCGCCCCGAGCGACCCTATATCCTCGGCCTCACCGGCTCGATCGGTATGGGGAAGACCACGGCGGCGAAGGCCCTGAAGCGGCTGCACGTGCCGGTGTTTTCGTCGGACACCGCCGTGCATCGGCTGTTGGCGCCTGGTGGCCACGGTGTCGATCCTGTCGGCGACGCCTTCCCAGCGGCGTGCGCCGACGGTGGAATCAGCCGGCCGAAGCTCGCGTCCCTGGTGTTCGGAAATCCCCAGGCGCTTGCCCGTCTTGAATCGATCCTGCATCCGCTCGTGCGCGCAGAGACCGAGCGCTTTCTTGCCGCTGCGCGTCGGGCACGCCGGCCGGTCGTCGTTCTCGACATTCCTCTTCTGTACGAGATCGGCGCCGAGGACCGCGTTCACGAGGTTATCGTGGTGACCGCGCCCGAATCTCTGCAGCGCGCGCGGGTTCTTGCCCGCGGTGGCCAGACGCCCGAGCGCCTGAAGGCGATTCTCGATCGCCAGATCCCTGACCGCGTCAAGCGCGCTCGCGCGGATTTTATCGTTCCGACAGGCCTCTCGAAGCGCGACAGCTTGCGTCGACTCGCGCGAATCGCCATTCTGGCGCGGCAACGACGGAAAGCCTGATGCGTGCGTGAGATCGTTCTCGATACGGAAACCACCGGCCTCGATCCCGCCGTCGGTCACCGCCTCGTCGAAGTCGCCTGTGTCGAACTCGCGAACCGTCTGCCCACCGGCCGGACGTTCCAGTCCTACTTCAATCCTGATCGCGACATCCCCGAGGAGGCCTTCCGGGTCCATGGCCTTTCGCGCGAGTTCCTGTCGGCGCATCCCCGATTCGCCGACAAGGTCGATGACTTTCTCGAGTTCGTCGGCGATTCGCCGCTGGTGATCCACAACGCCGAGTTCGACCTCAAATTCCTTCGCGCCGAGATCAAGCTCTGCAACCGCGACGGCCTGCGCGCGAACGAGGTGGTCGACACCGTCGATATGGCGCGGAAGAAGTTTCCGGGCTCGCCCGCGTCGCTCGACGCCTTGTGCCGGCGCTTTTCGGTCGATTTGTCGCAGCGTTCGCTGCACGGCGCGTTGCTCGACTGCGAACTGTTGGCCCAGGTCTACGTCGAGCTCACCGGCGGTCGTCAGCGCGGCCTCGGCCTCGAGACGGCGGCGACGGGCCTTCCGATCGGACCGGCGGTAGCCGCGGTCCGGGGACCCGTGCGTCCACCGCGCCCTTTCGCGCCCACGCCCGAAGAGGCGGCTGCCTTCGAGGCGTTCGTCGCCGGGCTCAAAGCTCCGATCTGGAAGAACTGACGCGCTGAGGCGTTCGGGTCAGGCGAGGCCCTTCGTCGCCGCTTCGCGCTTCT
This sequence comes from Alphaproteobacteria bacterium, assembly GCA_035493495.1. Lineage (GTDB taxonomy): Bacteria > Pseudomonadota > Alphaproteobacteria > SMXQ01 > SMXQ01 > DATJIG01. The sequence continues at coordinate 48,305 of DATJIG010000257.1, read as the reverse complement.
TGCGCTCGAGGTGGCGCTCGAACAGCGTCGCGAACTCGTGCATCGACACGGTCAGATGCAGCGGCGGGTAGCCGCCGCGCTGGATCGCTTCGTCGAGGATGTGGCGCGCGTAGGGGAACAACAGCGGCGCGCAGGTCATGTGGAGGACGGTCTCGATCCGGTCGTCGGCCACATTGGTGATCACGTAGCAGCCGGTGTAGACGATCTCTGCCAGGAACATCACGTTCTGCTCGTCGTCCCGCGCCTCGGCGCGGATCGATAGGTCGACCATCCATGCGCCCGGCTCGTCGCCCGGCCGACTGTGGACGCCGACGATGATGTCAAAGTGCGGATCCCGCTCGGTGCCGCGTGAGCGGCTGAAGGGCCGAGGATTCTCGAACGACAGGTCCCGCAGGTACTGGGTAAGCGTGTGAACCCCTGGATGCTCGGCGGGCAGCGTAAGGACGCCGTCGATAAAGGGGGAGCCGATGGTCGGGGATGTGGGATCGGACATCGGTCCCGGTCCTTTGTTGCGCGAATGGGGCAGGCTACGGTCGGCGTTCGGTTACCATGGCGCGCCCGGAGGCGCAACCGAGCCCCCTCGGTGCGGTGCTCCGGCGCGAAATCCGCCGCCAGGGGTGGAAAACCGGCTGTCCCGTTGTTAGGTTAGGAGTAGGCGCGCCGTATCCCGAGCGCGGACGATCCGCGGGTGTTTCGCAATGAGCGGCGGTTTCCAGTTTTTCGACATCATCTTCCTGGCGCTGGTCGCAGCGTTCATCATTCTGCGCCTGCGCAGCGTGCTTGGCCGTCGCACCGGCAACGAGCGCCAGCGTCCCGATCCGTTCCGTCCGGCGCCGCCGCAACCGGCGCAGCGCGCGCCGGAGGCTCTGCCGCCGTCGAGCAGCGGTCCATTGGCGACGCCTGGTCCGGCGCCGGGATCGCTGAACGCTGGCTTGGCGCAGATCAAGGTCGCCGATCCGACGTTCGATGAGCAGGAATTCTCCAACGGCGCCCGGGCAGCGTTCGAGTACATCGTCACCGCCTTCGCTGCCGGAGACGAGGCCAAGCTCAAGCCACTGCTCTCAACCGAGGTTTTCGACGGTTTCAGCGCTGAGATCCGCAACCGCAAGGCGGCTGGTCAGGTTCACGAAACGACGATCGTGCGGATTCGCGACGCCGACCTGGTGTCGGCGCGAATGGAAGGCACGACAGCCGCTGTCGCCGTCCGCTATATCAGCGAGCAGATCAACGTCACGCGTGATACCGCCGGCCAGGTTGTGGACGGCGATGCCGATCGCATCGCGGAAGTGACCGACGTTTGGACCTATGCCCGCAACACCCGGTCGAGCGATCCCAATTGGATCCTGGTGGCGACCGACGCCACCCATTAGCGCGGTGCGTTCGCGCAGCGCGGTTATCCTCGGCGTTCTCCTCCTGTTGCTGATCGCGGGATGTGCGCCGAGGCCGGTGCCCCGTCCGGCTGACAAGCTCGTCGCCGCACCGGTATCATTCACCGACCTGCCCGGCTGGTCGGACGACAAGGTCGCCGACGCGATCCCGGCATTCCTCCGCTCCTGCGCCGCGAATGCCCGCCGGCCGGCCGAGGCCGTGCTCAGCCAGGCCTTGCCCGAGGCGGGCCGAGCCCGCGACTGGCAGCCCTTGTGCGCCGAGGCTGCGCGACTCGCCCCGGGCGACGAGGCTGCGGCGCGCGCTTTCCTGACGCAGCGTTTTCGCCCCTACCGCGCCGCCAACAACACCGAGCCCAAGGGGTTGTTCACCGGCTACTACGAGATCGAACTCGATGGCGCGAAGGTGAAATCCGCTCGTTATGCGGTTCCGATCTACGGCATGCCGAAGGACCTCGTGACCGCCGATCTCAGCGAGTTCGACTCGGCGCTGTCCGGAAAACAGATCATCGGCCGGGTCGTCGGCAACAAGTTCCGTCCCTATCCCGATCGCGCCGCGATCGAGGCTTCTGGCCTCGGTGACAACGCGCCGGTGCTGGCATGGGTCGACAACGCGGTCGACGCGTTCTTCCTGCAGATCCAGGGCTCTGGCGTCGTTCGCCTTGCCAGCGGCGATATGATGCGCGTCGGCTACGCGGCGAAAAACGGCCATCCCTATCGCGCTATCGGTCGCGTGCTTGTCGATCGTGGCGCGCTCGCGAAGGACGACGTCTCGATGCAGTCGATCCGCGCCTGGCTCGAGGCAAATCCGACCGCGGCCAATGCGGTGATGGCGGCGAATCCCTCCTATGTGTTCTTCCGTGCGTTGCCCAAGCGAGAACCGGCGCGCGAAGGACCCGATGGTGCCCAGGGGGTGACGCTGACAGCCGGTCGCAGTCTCGCAGTCGATCGCCGATACGTGCCGCTCGGCATTCCGGTCTGGGTGGCGTCGCAAAATCCCGACCGGCCGGAATTCCAGACGCAGCGGCTCGTGGTCGCGCAGGACACCGGTGGCGCGATCACAGGACCGGTGCGCGGCGACGTCTTCTGGGGCACGGGACATGCCGCAGGCGAGCGTGCCGGGCTGATGCGCGAGTTCGGCAACTACTACTTCCTGCTGCCGCGCGACGTCGTTCCGGTCACAGAGGCTCGGCGATGATCGCCGCGTCGGGGCGCAACGCGATCCTCGACGAGGAAGACGCAGCACTATGGGCGCATGTCGCGGGGCAGGTGAATCCGCTCCGCAAAGCACCAAAGCGCGCACCGGCGCAGCCACCGGCGAATGCTAGGAAACAGGAATCGCCGCGCCCTGCTCCCGCCGCGCCCCAGACATCAGCTCCTCGCGCGGAGCACAAGCCGCTAATGCCCGAATCACGGGAGCGACTGCACCGGACGGCCGAACGCCGGATGCGGCGCGGCTCGGTCGAGGTCGCGGACCGCCTCGATCTCCACGGGCTGACGCGCGACGAGGCCCATCGCGCGGTGATGCGCTTTCTGTCGGGGCTTGCGTCCGACGGCGGTCGCATTGCACTGGTGATCACCGGCAAGGGCACCATGAAAGGGGGCGAAGGCGTGCTGCGGAGCGAGCTGCCGCGCTGGCTCAGCGAAGGCACGCTCGCGCGCTCGGTCCTCGCTTGGCGGCCGGCCGCGCCGCGCCACGGCGGCGAGGGCGCGTTCTACGTGCTGCTGCGCCGGAAAGAGGGCCGATGACGCCGTTTGGCGCCAAAATGCGCGAGCTTCGACGCGCCCGCGGCATCACGCTCAAGCGCATGGCCCACGATCTCCAGATCTCGCCGGCCTACCTGTCGGCGCTCGAGCATGGCCACCGCGGCCGCCCGACACCGGTGCTGCTGCGCCAGATTTGCAGCTTCTTCAACGTGATCTGGGACGAAGCCGAGGAAATTCACCGCCTCGCGGCGATTTCCCACCCCCGCGTGGTGGTCGACACCTCCGGCCTTTCTCCGAAGGCGACCGAGCTCGCCAACCGGCTGGCGGAGTGCATCGGCGAGATGGACGATGCGGCTTTGGACGCGGCTTTGGGGCTACTGAAGGCTCCCGAACCGCCGCACGGCTGAGGATTCGGCTGAAAATCGCGCCGAATAGGCTCCGCGCCTGCCGCATACCGCCTCTGCCGGGGCTCGGCAAAAGCCGGAATTCCTTTCGATTTCCGCCTCTTCCTGCTAAATGACGGGTCCGGGCGGGAGGGACATCCGCCGCACCCCAAATCGATCTCCGGACGTCGCCATGCGCCAGGCCACCATCACGCGCAAGACCAAGGAAACCGCGATCAGCGCGACCGTGAACCTCGACGGCACCGGGGTCTACAAGGTCGCGACAGGCATCGGCTTCCTCGACCACATGCTTGAGCAGCTCTCGCGCCACAGCCTGATCGACCTGACGCTGGAGGCGAAGGGCGACCTCCATATCGATCAGCACCACACGACGGAAGACACCGGCATCACCATGGGCGAAGCCGTGTCGAAGGCGCTCGGCGATCGCGCGGGCATCACACGTTATGGCCACGCCTATGTTCCAATGGACGAGACGCTGACGCGCGTCTCGCTCGATGCGTCGAACCGTCCGTATCTGATCTGGAAGGTGCGCTTCCCGCGCCCGAAGATTGGCGACATGGACACCGAGCTGTTCCACGAGTGGTTCCAGGCGTTCGCGCAGGCGGGCGGCATCACGCTGCACGTCGAGAATCTCTACGGCGAGAACACGCACCACATCATCGAGTCCTGCTTCAAGGGACTCGCCCAGGCGCTGCGCGCGGCGGTCGAGCTCGATCCGCGCAAGGGCGCGCAGATTCCGTCGACCAAGGGTGTTCTCGGCGGGTCGATGTAGTTCAACCGCCTCTCGTTCAACCGATCGTTTCAAGGATGCGCGTCTACACGGTCCACGTTCCGCCCGCGACCCGACACCAGGCCGACCCGGTCCTGGTGAAGGAAGGGTTTTCGTGGCCGGCGTTCTTCTTCGGGCCGCTCTGGGCGCTGGCGCATCGCATGTGGCTCGTGACGGTGGCGCTCGTCGCGCTCGATCTAATTATCAGCGTCGTCCTGGATGCCGCGCGCATTCCCCCTGTGACACAGGCGGTGATCTCACTCGCAGTCGCCGTGCTGATCGGCGCTCACGGCAACGACTGGCGCCGCCGCTCGCTCGATCGCCGTGGGTTCCGCGATGCCGGCGTCGTAGCGGGACGGAATATCGACGAGGCGCTTGCAAGATATCTCGATGCGACGGTCACGCACATGGCTGTGCCGCGCCCGCGTACCGCGCCGGTTGCTCCCCCTCCTCTTCCGCTCGCGGGCGTCTGATGGCCGAACGTCTCGCCATCGTCGATTACGGTTCGGGCAATCTGCGTTCCGCGGCGAAGGCGTTCGAGCGCGCCGCGAGTGATCGCGGCGTGGCCGTCGCCGTCGCCGTTACGGCGCGGGCCGAAGACATCGCGCGGGCCGACCGCATCGTGCTTCCCGGTGTCGGCGCGTTCGGCGATTGCCGCGCCGGCCTCGACGCTCTGCCCGGAATGGTCGAAGCGCTCGAGGAATCGGTGAGGAAGCGGGGCGTGCCATTCCTCGGCATCTGTGTCGGCATGCAGTTAATGGCCACCCGCGGGCTCGAGCATGGCGAGCACAAGGGCCTGGGCTGGATCGGCGGCACCGTCGCCGCGATTGAACCCAAGGATCGCTCTCTCAAGGTGCCGCATATGGGCTGGAACGACCTGCGGCTGAAGGCGCCCTCGCATCCCCTGCTCGCGGGCCTCGCGCCGGGATCGCACGCCTACTTTGTGCATTCCTTTGCGTTGTCGCCCGACAACCCGGAGGATGCCATCGCGACCGTCGAATACGGCGGCTCGATCGTCGCCACGGTGGCGCGCGACAACATCGCCGGCACGCAGTTTCACCCCGAGAAGAGCCAGGCGGTGGGACTCGCGCTGATTTCCAATTTCCTCGGATGGCGTCCGTGATTCTGTTTCCCGCGATCGATCTCAAGGACGGCCAGTGCGTGCGCCTGTTCAAAGGCGACATGGATATGGCCACCGTCTACAACACCGACCCTGCGGCCCAGGCCAAGGCCTTCGAGGCCACCGGATTTCAGTACCTGCATCTCGTCGATCTCAATGGCGCGGTCGAAGGCAAGCCGGTCAACGACACCGCGGTGTCGAACATCCTCAGGTCGGTCGCGATCCCGGTGCAGCTCGGCGGCGGCATCCGCGATCTTGCGACCATCGCGACGTGGCTCAAGAAGGGCGTGAAGCGCGTCATCCTCGGCACCGTCGCACTCCGCGACCCGCAACTGGTGAAGGATGCCTGCAAGCAGTTCCCCGGCCGCATCGTCGTCGGAATCGACGCGCGCGACGGACTCGTTGCGGTTGAGGGCTGGGCCCAGACCTCCGAGGTCAAGGCGCTTGATCTCGCGCTCAAGTTTGAGGACTCGGGCGTTGCGGCCATCATCTACACCGATATCAACCGCGACGGCACCTCCGCCGGCCTCAACGTCGAGGCGACGGTCGATCTTGCCTTCGCGCTGACGACCCCGGTGATCGCCTCAGGCGGCGTGTCGTCGCTGTCCGATCTCGAGGAGCTCAAGCGCGAAGCGGGCGCCGGCATAGAGGGCGTGATCGCCGGCCGGGCGATCTACGACGGGCGCATCGAGGCCAAGGCCGCGCTCAAGCTTATGGCGTCCTGACCCGATCATGCTCAAAGCCCGCATCATCCCCTGCCTCGACGTCAAGGACGGCCGCGTCGTCAAGGGCGTGAACTTCGTCAACCTCAAGGACGCCGGTGATCCGGTCGAGCAGGCGCGCGTGTACGATCGCGCGGGCGCCGACGAGCTGTGCTTCCTCGACATCGCCGCGAGCCACGAGAACCGCGATACGCTGCTCGACGTGGTGCGCGCCACAGCCGAGCAGTGCTTCATGCCGCTCACCGTCGGCGGAGGCGTGCGAACGAACGACGACATCCGCAAGTTGCTGCTCGCCGGCGCCGACAAGGTGTCGATCAACACCGCGGCGGTCGCGCGCCCCGAATTTGTCGGCGAGGCGGCGGCCAAGTTCGGCAGCCAGTGCATCGTTGTGGCGCTCGATGCCAAGGCGACCGGCCCGGGAAAATGGGAGATCTTCACCCACGGCGGTCGTCGCACCACCGGGCTCGACGCCGTCGAGTGGGCGAAGCGCATGGCGGCGCTCGGTGCCGGTGAAATCCTCCTGACATCGATGGATCGTGACGGCACGCGTTCGGGCTTCGACCTTGCGCTAACCCGCGCCGTCGCCGATGCCGTGCCGATTCCGGTGATCGCCTCCGGCGGTGTCGGCTCGCTCGAGGATCTTGCGGCCGGCATCAAGGACGGCCATGCGAGCGCCGTACTGGCCGCGTCGATCTTCCACTTCGGCCAGCATTCCGTGCTCGAAGCCAAGGAGTACATGCGGCGCTCCGGCATCGCCGTCCGCATGGACACCGCGGCTGCGGGCGTCGCCGCCTAAGGCCCCTGCCCGGCTCCGCGCCATCCCTCCCCGCTCCCGTCTTCCCGCTGTCGTTGCGATCTGGTAGCAAGGCGGAAAGGAAACCCCATGCCGCGCAAAGCCAGCCCTAAAAAGACGAAGACAAAGCGCCCCTCCTCCGTCGACGCCGAGATCCTCGATCGCCTCTACCGCGTCATTCTGTCGCGCAAGAAGGCCGATCCCTCGACTTCGCACACCGCGCGGCTGTTCTCCCGCGGGCCCGCCAAGATCGCGCAGAAGTTCGGCGAAGAATCCGTTGAGGCGGTGATCGAGGGAGCCTACGGAAAGCGGAAGGCGCTGGTGATGGAGTGCGCCGACGTCGTCTATCACATGCTCGTGCTGTGGGCGGCCCGCGGCGTGAAACCGAACGACGTCTGGAAGGAGCTCGCGCGGCGCGAGGGTCGTTCGGGAGTAGCCGAAAAGGCGTCGCGCAAGAAAAGCTACTCGTAGCGCGGCCGTGCGAATCGATGGCGTCACAACGGGAGCGTCGCATGGCTTACGATCCGAACAACGTCTTCGCGAAGATTCTGCGCGGCGAGATACCGTGCAAGAAGGTCTACGAGGACGAACACGTTCTCGCATTCCACGACATCAACCCGCAGGCGCCGATCCACGTCCTTGTGATCCCGAAAGGCGCGTACGTCTCGTGGGACGATTTTTCGGCCACGGCTTCGGACGATGAAATCGCCTGCTTCGTCCGCGCGGCCGGCAAGATTGCGCGCGATCTCGGCGCCGATAAGAAGGGCTACCGCGTGCTCGCCAACACCGGGGTCGATGGCGGACAGGAAGTGCCGCACTTCCATCTCCACATCTTCGCCGGCCGGCCGCTCGGGCGGATGGTCGCAAAGGCGTAGACCACGCGCCGTTACGCGCGTTCCGCCAGCATCACCACCTTGAACTCAGGCTGCGCCGCGACGGCCAACGTGATTTGCTCGTAACGGAGCAGTCCGTCGAGTGGATGATCGAACGTGCGTTCGCCGCCCTCACGACCGAGCACTGCGTGCTCGGTCCATAGCCGCGCGAAGGTTTCGCTGCTCGCCGCCAAGTCGTCGATCAATGACTTGATCGGCGGATCGTCGAGATGGCGTCCGGCGTCAGCGCGGAACTCGGCGACGACGCGCTTCGCGCGCTCGGGCCAGTCGCGAATGAGTTTCCGCGCGAGATCGGAGAGGAACACGTAGCGCAGCAGGTTTCGGTCTCCGCCGATCGCCGCATTCGATCCGTCGAGCCAGCCGACGAACAGACGTTCAGCGCGCGCGTTCCAGGCGCGGGCCGTCCACGTGCGGTCGAGCACGTAGGCGGGGAGGGCGATCGCGGTGAGAGCATCGATCACCGCCGCCGGCACGTCGTTGCTCGAATCGAAGGAGGACGAGGGGTCGGCCTTGCCGGCGAGCGCGAACAGATACGAGCGTTCGGCCGTCGACAAGCCGAGGATACGGGCGAGGCGGGCGAGGGCGGAGGGCGAGGCCGAGACGTCGCGCCCCTGCTCGATCCAGGTGTACCAGGTGGCGCTCATGCCGCAGAGCTGGGCCACTTCCTCGCGGCGGAGCCCGGGAGTCCGGCGGCGCCCGCCGCGAAACCCGAAGGCTTCGGGGGTCAGGCGGGCACGCTGGGCGCGAAGAAAATCCCCCAGTTCTTGGCGCTGAAGGTCGTTCGGCAGGATCATGGATCTATTTATACCAGGATATTTATCATTCTAGTACCAGCATAGTTGTGCTGATACCCGTTATCCGCCCGATCATCTGAGGCGCCTTTGCCCTCCGGCTGAGGCATGATCGGCCAAGGAGATCCCGATGACTGACCGCCCCCGTGCGACCCCGACGCAGGAAACTTTGGTAACGGGCCAGTTTGGCCCCCAGGCCGCGGCCTATGTCGAAAGCCCGGTCCACGCCCAGGGCGAGGACCTGAAGCACCTCGTGGCGATTGTCCGCGTCCAAGCCGATGCACGCGCGCTCGATCTCGGTTGCGGTGGCGGGCATGTCGCGTTCCACCTCGCGCCCCATGTGCGCGAGGTCATCGCCTACGACCTGTCGTCCGAGATGCTCACCGCGGTCGCGGCCGAAGCCACGAAGCGCGGCCTCACCAACGTGACGACGCGTCAGGGCGCGGTGGAATCGCTGCCGTTCTCTGACCGCGCGTTCGCCGTCGTGATGACGCGCTTCAGTGCCCATCACTGGCGGGATGTGCCGGCGGCGCTCCGGGAGGCGAGGCGCGTCATCAAGCCGGATGGGATCGCCGCCTTCGTCGATTGCGTCGCGCCCGCGGATCCCCTGCTCGACACCTACCTCCAGGGCATCGAGCTCCTGCGCGATCCATCCCACGTGCGCGACTACTCGGTCGCGGAATGGACGGCCATGCTGCGTGACGCGGGATTCCGCCCCGGGGCGGTGACGATGCGGCGTCTTCCGCTCGATTATTCGGCGTGGATCGCGCGGCAGCGCACTCCGGCCGTGCAAGCCGACGCAATCCGCGCTCTGCAGACAAAAATGTCGAGCGACGTCGTTCGTCACTTCGCCATCGCTGACGACGGCAGTTTCACCATCGACGTGGCGACAATCGAGGCCGTACCGGCCTAACCGTACCGACTCGCCGCTCGACGGACGCGCGCTCCTCACTGCATCCGAGGTAGGGAGCGCCCCGCGCCGTCCATCCCGGAACCATCGATCATCTTTGCCGTTGTGTGTGACACGATGGGAGCCGCGGGTGGAGCTGTCGGAGCGGATCATCAGGGAACTGCGGACCACCGCCTGTCCGCTCTCCAGGGGTGGGAGCCGTGGCGACCGACTGCAATCCTCGGGTTCGCGCGCGACTGCGATCTGCTCGCGGGCGAACATCAGCATCAGCTCAGACTCAGACGAAGGCAATAAAGCCAAGACTGACGTTCGACCGCGATGCGGCGCGCGGCGGCCTTCAGGCACGCATACGGGATGCATAGGCCAGGAAATCCATGGCGAACGCTACGATCAAGAAGTCTCCCTCGCTGATACCACACGGCGCTGTCACCCTCCCAGCGGTCACCGTCGACACTTACAATGCCGAGTTGAAAAGTGGGGATGGATTCCTCGGAGATCGCGCGAATAAGCAGGCATTCGCCACGATCCTGGAGGAATGGCGCAAACGCCTGCGTCGCCTCGAAGGCGATTCGCTGCGCGAACTCAAGGATGTCGATCGCAAACATCTCGAGAAAGTGCTCCTCGAATCCGACAACCTCGAAGCCGCGGGCCTTGTCCACACGGCAATCGAGGATTTCGCCAACGACCTCGCAGCGGTTATCAAGAAATTCCTCACTCTCAAAGACTGGAAAGGAACCGAGCGGATCGTCATCGGCGGCGGCTTTCGCAGCGGACGGATCGGCGAACTCGTGATCGGGCGCACTGCGGTTCTACTCAAGGGCGATGGCAAGAACGTCGATCTGACGCCGATCCGCAGCGATCCGGATCAGGCCGGCCTTCTCGGCGCGGCGCAGCTCGCGCCGCCATGGATTTTCTCCGGCCACGACTCGATCCTCGCGATCGACGTGGGCGGAACCAACATTCGTGCCGGCATCGTCGAACTCCGCCTGAAGAAGGAAGTCGACCTGTCCGAAAGTCGCGTCGTCGAATCCGAGCGCTGGCGCCACGCCGACGACGAGCCAGGCCGCAAGGAGGCCGTCGCCCGCCTGATCAAGATGCTGCGTAAACTCATCGATCACGCCAAATCCGAAAAGATGAAGCTCGCGCCCTTCATCGGGCTCGGATGTCCCGGCATCGTCAACGAGGACGGGTCGATCGAACGCGGTGGACAGAATCTGCCCGGTAACTGGGAGAGCAACCGCTTCAACCTGCCAGAAGAGATTCAGGAAGAAATTCCGGAGATCGGCGAACACCCGACCGTCGTCGTCATGCACAACGACGCCGTCGTGCAGGGATTGAGCGAGGTGCCGTCCATGAAAGACGTCAAGCACTGGGGCGTGCTGACGATCGGCACCGGCCTCGGCAACGCACGGTTCACCAACCGGACCTCCTGATCGCGCTGCCGCGTGTCGCAAATCGGTCTATGCGAAGACCGAAACAAGACGCGCCCGCCGAACCCGGAAAGGAATGAAGTAGCAGCAATCGGCCGATTCGGGAATCGGCCGCCCTGCGCGCGCCCTCGCGACGCGACCCAGGCGGCAAAAAGCAGAACCCGCCGTTTGTCATCACGCTCTTTACCCGTCACGCCGCGCCTAGACCGCGTGCGCGGCGCGACCGCATTGGTCCGCGACTTCGAGGGGAAGAGTCATGGCACAGCTTCACACCACTGCGCGCTCGTTCCGCAGCATCCTCCTGAGCTCCGTGGTGATCGGCGCCTCGGTGCTGATCACCTCACCGGGCCACGCCCAAACACAGGCGCCAACGCAGGCACAGATGGAGCGCATGGAGCAGCAGATCCGTGAGCTTCAGCAGCAGCTCCAGACGATGCGTGAGCAGATGAATACGACCCAGGAGCAGGTCCAGAAAACCCAAACCCAGGTCGACACCTCACCGAAAGTGACCTTCACCAACGGTCGACCCGGCTGGACGTCGGCCGACGGCCAGAACAGCTTCCAGCTCACCGGCCGATTGCACTACGACATCGCCGACTACCTCAGTGCATCGCGGGGATCGGCGGCGGGCGGCCCGACGAACTCCCTCCAGAGCGGGGTGAATGCACGGCGCGCCCGAATCGGCGTGCTGGGCAAGGTGGCCGGCGACTGGAACTATGCGCTGATCGCCGACTTCGGCGGTTCGACCGATGCGACGCCGACCTCCTCGATCATCGAGAACGCCTACATCAGCTACAACGGCTTCCGGCCGGTCGGTATTGATTTCGGCTACATCGACGTTCCCTGGACGCTCGATGAGGCGATCAGCTCGAACGACATCATGTTCATGGAGCGGTCGTCGGCGCAGGTCGTCGCGACCCAGTTCGGCGCCGGCGATGCCCGCGCCGCGTTCGGCGCGCACTGGAACGACACCCGGGCGTGGGCCGGCCTCTACGTCACCGGCCCGACAGCAGGCTCCTCGCACACCGGTTCCAATATGTCGCAGCTCGCGGAGGCCGGGCGGGCCTCGTATCAGGTGTGGCAGAACGGGGACGACAACATCCATCTTGGCGTGAACGGCATCTACCTCAGCAGTCCCCGGAACAGCAGCAGCTCGGCGCATCAACTGACCCTGAGCGATCGTCCTGAACTGCGGGTGGACTCGGCGACGTTTCTCAACACGGGAGGGATCAACGCCGACTCGGGGTGGGTCGCCGGACTCGAGGGCGCCGGTCAGTTTGGCAACTTCTACGCCCAAGGCGAGTACTTCCACTATAACGTCGATCAGTTCGCGACGACGACCACCACCTCGGCGCCGAGCCTCGGCTTCGACGGCGGCTACATTCAGGCGAGTTATTCGTTCGGCGGTCGTCGCAAGTACAACCCGACCAGCGGAGGCTACACCGGTGTGATTCCCGATCACCCTTGGGACACGTCATTCAATAGCTGGGGCGCGTTCGAACTTGCTGCGCGTTACAGCATCGTCGATCTCAACGACAACGTAACGAACGGTATTTCGCAGACGAGCACGGGTGGTGTGTTCGGCGGCAAGCAGCAGACCTACACGGTCGGGCTGAACTGGTACCTGAACGCGAACCTCCGCTTCATGTTCGACTACATTCATGCTGACGTCGACAAGTTCGCCACCAATGGTGTGGCGTCGGCGGGCGTCCACTACGACGCTATCGCAGCGCGGGCCCAGGTCGCGTTCTAGCGTCGCTCGCACATCTCTCGGTACCGCGCCGGTGATGCGCGCCAGCGCACGCCGTAGTCGCAATCCGGACCAGTACGCATGTTGCGGCCGCGACACAGCACCGACGTGTCCTCTCGTTGTCATTGATCCATCCGCGACCTGTCACATCCGACCCCTAGCTTCGCGCCACCACTCGGTAGCCGCGCCGAGCGCCCGTGTCTCCCACGAGCACCATCCGCGAAGAAATAAGAGAGGAACATATGTTCGTACGCCACGCCGTGGCGCGTTCGATCCGCAACGCGCTTCTGAGTTCCGTCATGATTGGCGCGCTAGCGCTCGCCGTCGCTCCCGCGCACGCCCAGAGCCAGTCGCAGGTCGATCGGATGGAGCAGCAGATCCGCGATCTTCAGAGTCAGCTGCAAACCATGCGCGAGCAGGTCAACACGACCCAGCAACAGGTGCAGAAGACGCAGACCGACGTCGCCGCCGCTCCCAGGATCACCTTCACCAACGGCCGTCCGGGCTGGACCTCGGCCGATGGCCAGAACAGCGTTCAGCTCACCGGCCGCCTGCACTTCGATGTCGGCAATTATCTCAGCGTCTCGCGCGCTGGTGCGGCGAACTCGCTGCAGGACGGCGTCAATGCCCGCCGCGCCCGCATCGGCGTCCTCGGCAAGGTGATGGGCGACTGGAATTACGCGCTGGTTGCCGACTTCGGCGGCTCGACCGATGCGACCCCGTCGTCGATCATCGAGAACGCCTTCATCAGCTACAACGGTTTCCGCCCGGTCGGCATCGACTTCGGCTACATGGACGTGCCGTGGACGCTGGATGAGGCCACCAGCTCGAACGACATCATGTTCATGGAGCGCTCGTCCGCGCAGGCGATCGCGACGCAGTTCGGCGCCGGCGATGCCCGTTCCGCTCTCGGCGTGCACTCGAACGATGATCGTTACTGGGCCGGCTTCTACGTCACCGGGCCGGCGGCGGGTGCGAGCCACTCCGGCTCCAACATGTCGCAGATGGCCGAGGCTGCCCGCGGCACCTACCAGGTCTGGCAGGACGGCAGCGACTCGATCCACCTCGGCCTGAACGGTCTCTACCTCAGCAACCCGCGAAATGGTGCGGCGCATCAGGTCGCGTTGAGCGACCGTCCGGAGCTGCGGATCGACTCGACGACCTTCCTCAACACCGGCGCCATCAACGCCGACTCCGGTTGGGTCGGTGGCCTCGAGGCCGCGGCCCAGTTCGGCAACTTCTTCACACAGGGCGAGTACTACCACTACAACATCGACCAGTTCGGCACGACGCCGACTTCAGCCGCGCCGAGCCTCGACTTCGACGGCGGCTATATCCAGGCCAGCTACTCGTTCGGCGGTCGCCGCAAGTACAATCCGGGCGCGGGCGCGTATTCGGGCGTGATCCCCGATCACCCGATGGACTCGTCGTTCACCGGCTGGGGCGCGTTCGAGCTCGCAGCGCGCTACAGCATCGTCGACCTCAACGACCAGGTGACGAAGGGCGTGTCGCAGACCACCACCGGCGGGGTGTTCGGCGGCAAGCAGCAGACCTACGCGGTCGGCCTGAACTGGTACCCGAATTCCAACGTCCGGTTCATGCTCGACTACATCCATGCGGACGTCGACAAGCTCGGGACTAACGGCGTGACGGCGGCCGGCGCTCACATCGACGCGGTTGCGGCACGCGCCCAGTTCGCGTTCTGACGCCGGCGCGTCCTGATCAAGGGGTGGGGGAAGGGGCGGCGCACACCAGGCGCCGCCCCTTTCTTTTTGCCTGATTTGCGTATCTGTCGCGATCGCCGCAGATGCCGTCCTTATGCGACCGCTCGAACGACGCCGCCATCGACCCGAAGGGCGGCGCCATTCGTCGCCGAAGCCTGCTCGGACGCGACGTAGACCACCATGTTCGCCACCTCTTCCACGGTGGCGAAGCGCTTGAGAAGCGACGTTGGCCGCATTGTCGCAAAGAACTGGCGCTCGAACTCGGCCTCGCTCACGCCCTCGTTTCGGGCCAACTCTTTGACGAAATCGCCGACTCCTTCGGAGCGTGTCGGGCCGGGCAGGACGGCGTTCACGGTGACGCCGGTGCCGGCGGTCGTTTCGGCGAGCCCGCGGGCGACGGCAAGCTGCGCTGTCTTGGTCACGCCGTAGTGGATCATCTCAGCCGGTATCTGCAGTCCCGACTCGCTCGAGATGAATACGATGCGGCCCCAGTTCTTCGCCTTCATCAGCGGCAGGTAATGACGAGACAGGCGCACGCCGCTCATCAGGTTGACCTCGAAGAAGCGGAGCCAATCGCGGTCGGTGATCTGCTCGAACGGCTTCGGCTCGAAGATGCCGAGGTTGTTGATGAGGATGTCGGCATCGCCGGCCTTGCGAATGAAGGAATCCGTGCCCTCAGCTGTTCCGAGGTCGGCGGCGACCCCGTCGACGCGCGCTTTCGGCACCCGTTTCTTCAGCGCCTCGGCGGCGGCCCTGGTTGTCTCTTCCTTACGCCCGTTGAGCACCACCGCGGCACCGGATTCGGCGAGTCCTGCGGCAATGGCGAATCCGATGCCTGCGGTGGAGCCGCTGACGATGGCGCGATGTCTCGAAAGGTCGATCTGCATGGCGGGAATCCCGAATGGCGGCAGGCCGGAATGGCCGCGCGCTGAAAGGCACGCTGCTAGAGGTAGGCACAGGGCGCCGGTTGTCCAGACGCGGGGGGAAACCGGAACGCGGCGCTCGGTCTTTGTCGTTCCGGGTGTGAAATGATTTCGTAAAGGAGCAGTGTGCACGCGCCGTGGTCAATGCACGCATCGGTCCATCACGGTACGGGGAGGCAAAGGCGAGTCACGCCCGTGGTGCGATGCGGCGATAGCTCAGCGCCTCGGCGATGTGAATCCGCTTCACGCTATCGGCATGATCGAGATCGGCGATGGTCCGCGCGACGCGCAGAACGCGGTGATAGCCGCGCGCGGACAGCTTCATCTTGTCGACCGCCTGACCGAGTAGATCGCGGCCGGCGCCGTCCGGTCCGGCCACCGATTCGAGAAGCTCGCCGTCAGCCTCCGCATTGGTACGGAGCGGCACCGAGCCTGTCGCACCATCCTGCACGCGCCTGCGGAAGCGGGCGCGCTGACGCTCGCGCGCTTGGGCGACGCGCGCGGCGACTTCGGCCGAGCCCTCGGCCGGCGGCGGCAGCGTGAGATCGCTTGCCGACACCGCCGGAACGTCGACGTGGAGATCGATGCGGTCGAACACCGGGCCCGAAATCTTCGCCTGGTACTCTGAAGCGCACTTCGGGGCACGGCCGCAGCCAAGCGACGGATCGTCGAGGTAGCCGCATCGGCAAGGATTCATCGCCGCGATCAACTGAAATCGCGCAGGATAGGTGAGGTGTGCGGCGGCGCGGGCGATTACCGCGCGTCCGGTCTCGATCGGCTGGCGCAACGCTTCGAGCGTGGAGCGCGCGAACTCTGGCAGCTCGTCGAGGAACAGCACGCCGAGATGCGCGAGTGACACCTCGCCGGGACGCGCCTTCACGCCGCCGCCGACCAAAGCCGGCAGCGATGCCGAGTGATGCGGATCGCGGAACGGACGCCGCCGGATCAATCCGCCCTCGGGCAACGTGCCCGCGAGCGAATGGATCATGCTGACCTCGAGCGCCTCGTCAACGCCGAGCGGCGGCAGCAGCCCGGGCAGGCGCTGGGCGAGCATCGATTTGCCCGAGCCCGGCGGGCCGATCATCAGCATGTTATGGCCGCCGGCCGCGGCGATCTCGAGCGCGCGCTTCGCCGTCTCCTGACCTTTGACGTCGCGCAGGTCGGGAGTCGCGACAATGTCCGAATGGAGGATCGGTCTCGGCGAGCTTGCGACCTGCGTTCCCTTGAAGTGATTGACCAGCGCGATCAGGCTGTCGGGCGCGACCACGTCGAGACCGTCGACCCACGCGGCTTCTGGCCCGTTGGCGGCGGGGCAGATGAGCCCCTTGTCGCCGATATGGGCGTGGATCGCGGCCGGCAGCACACCGGCCACCGGCGTAATGCGACCGTCGAGCGCGAGCTCACCCACAACGACGTGGCTTGCGAGTTCTTCCGCGTCGACCACACCCATCGCCGACAAGAGTCCGAGCGCGATCGGAAGGTCGAAATGGCTGCCTTCCTTGGCGACGTCGGCCGGGGCGAGATTGACGGTGATGCGCTTCGGCGGCAGCGACAGACCGAGGGCGACGAGAGCGGCGCGCACCCGTTCGCGACTTTCGGCGATCGCCTTGTCGGCAAGGCCGACGACCGAGAACGCGGGCAGCCCGGCCGCGATCTGGACCTGTACATCGATCGCGAGCACCTCGATGCCCTGGAACGCCACCGTGCTGACGCGCGCGACCATGCGAAGCCCCCGGTAATGCCGGAGAACTATAGGGCAGGGCTGGTTGGAGACGAAGTACGACTTAGGTGTTTCCACGGTCCCCGTCTGGGGCCGTCTACTCCGCCGCGAGGGCGATGGGGACCGGTCCTGGCAGGCGCACGGTGATCGTCGTGCCCACGCCGACCGTGCTGTCTACCGTGAGCGTGCCCTTGTGCAGCCGGACGAGGGCATCAACCAGCGGAAGACCGAGCCCGGTGCCGCCGCTGCGCTGCGCGTAGCCTTGGGCCACCTGCTCGAACGGCCGCATCAGCCGCGGCAGATCGGCGGCGGAGATGCCGACGCCGCTGTCGCGTACGACGAACTCGACGGCGCCGTTAAGGAGGCCGCGCAGCTGCACCGACACAGCGCCGCCCGATGGCGTGAACTTCACCGCATTCGACATCAGGTTGAGCAGGATCTGCTTGAGCGCCTGCGGGTCGGCGCAGCACGTCGGAGGCGGATCGGGAAGGTCCACCGACAGCCGGATGCCCTTTTTCTCGGCGGCACCGCGGACGAGCGGCACTGCCGTTTCGATGATCGGCCGCGGGTTGAGGAGCAACGGCGCCACCTCGAGCTTGCCGGCCTCGGCCTTCGAAATGTCGAGGATCGAGGTGATGAGCTCGAGAAGGTGCGTCCCCGAGGCGTGAATGTCGCTCGCGTACTCGCGATAGCGCGCATGCCCGAGGGGTCCGAACATCTCGTGGCGCTGAACGTCCGAGAACCCGATGATGGCGTTGAGAGGCGTGCGCAGCTCATGGCTCATGGTGGCCAGGAACTCCGACTTGGCGCGGCTCGCCTCCTCGGCCTTGGCGCGCGCGGCGTCGAGGGCGATGCTGCGGGCCTCGACCTGCTGCTGCAGCCTCTCCACCGACATCATCAGCACGGCGACGACAAACAGGATCTTGCCGACCAGGCTGACCAAAAAATAGAGACTCTGCATCGGCGACGCCGCGAACAGGTCTTCAGGCGGAGGTGACATGGCGGCCCATACGCCACGCGCGATCATCGCGAGGGCCACCATTACGAAGAGTCCGGCGGCGATCAACGCTGGCGCCCGCACGGTGCGCGCTGGGCCACGCAGCAGCTCATAGGCGCACATGAGGCAGCCCGCGCCGAAAACGGCGGAAAGGACGACGACGCGGATGCCAATATCGTCGACGACGTATGTTTCGTACGCCAGGAACGCGACGGTCGTGAGCGTCGCCGCGAGCGGCTGGCGCCACACCGCCATTCGCCCGTCGAACAGACGGATCCCGTTCCAATAGGCGGCGAGCGCCAGAAAGCCCGTAGCGTTGGCGCCGAGTATCGATACGAAGTTCGGTACGAAGCCACGCAGGCCGCCAGCGAGAACGCCGATGCCGAGAAGCGCAGTTCCGACCGTCCAGAGGCCGAGCCCCGGCGTGCCGCGGTGCACCCGCCAGAACACGAGCATCAGCCCGGCGAGAGCGAGCGACACCAGCGAATGGACCACCAACAAGGTGCGGATATCGATACTCATCCGAAAACCTGTAGCCCCTCCGCTATTAAGGTTTCATTACCGTTACGAAGCGCCGCAAGGCATTCCATCTGCTGCATTATTTGGCCAATGATCCCAGATACTTACTATGGGGTAACGCACCCTCGGATTCGTCCTGGACGGTGCACGCCGGAATTTACGAAACGCAACGCTCGACGCGCTGAATGTTTGCCCGTATACGGTGCGTTCTATTCCCACACCGGGCGTTGCCCCGTCTCCTCTTTTTCGTCTCGAAGGATTCCAACATGCGTCTACGCGTTCTCGCCGCGGCTGCCGCGGCTATTTGCGCCGCCGCTCCGGCGTTTGCTCAATCCGGCGCCGATTTTTACAAGGGCAAGACCGTTTATCTCTGGATCGGCGAAGCCGCCGGTGGCGACTACGACACCTGGGGTCGCCTGGTCGGTCAGCACATCAAGGATCACATCGCGGGCGAGCCGACGATCGTCGCGCAGAACGTCGAGGGCGCCGGCGGTCTCGTTGCCATTAATCGTCTCGCCAACACGGCGGCGAAGGACGGCACCGTGTTCGGCAACGTCAATCGCGGCTTGCCGTTCGAACCGCTGCTCGGCGGCGCTGGCGCGCAGTTCGATCCGCGCAAGCTCAACTGGCTGGGCAGCCCCGAGCTCGACGTCATCGTCTGCACCGCGCGCAAGGACGCTCCGGTGCAGACGCTCGAGGACCTGAAGACCAGGGAGCTGATCGTCGGCGCGACGGGCACCGGTGCCGACACGCTGACCTATCCGCAGTTCCTGCAGGGCCTGCTCGGCCTCAAGTTCAAGATTGTAAAGGGCTTCCCGGGCTCGAGCCCGATCGTCCTCGCCACCGAGCGCGGCGAGGTACAGGGGCTCTGCAACTCGTATCAGTCGGTCACCCGCCAGGCGTACTACCGCGAGGGCAATCTCAACATCCTGTTCCAGGGCGCCGAGACTCCCGATCCGCGTCTAAAGGACGTGCCGACGCCCTTCGCTCTCGCCACCAACGAGGATGACCGCCAGGCGCTGCGTCTGTTCCTGGACCGTGCCGCGGTCGGCCGTCCGTTCGTGGCGCCGGGCGGCGTTCCGGCGGATCGCATCGCCATCCTGCGGAAGGCGTTCGATGAGACGGTGAAGGATCCGGCGTTCATCGAGGCGGCGAAGAAGGCGAAGCTCAACGTCAGCCCAATCACCGGCGAACAGATCGCTAAGGTTATCGAAGACGCGTACGCGACGCCGCAGCCGGTGGTCGACCGCACCAAGAAGCTGATGGGCCGCTGAGTCCGAAACCAGCAACGTCATCGCAATGCGACGAAAGGGAGGCCAACGGCCTCCCTTTTTCGTTGGCCCCCTTTGCGTTGGCGTTGTCCACCGCCTCGGCGCCGCGCTAGCCTCGCTCAAAAGAGACTAGGGGAGGTGGAACATGGTTCGGTGCAGGGCGGCGATTGCCGCGTTCGGTGCGTTTGCCGTGGCAACTCTCGCGGCGGCACACGCCGCGGATGCTCCATCCTTTAAAGACAAGACCATCACCGTCGTGATCGGCGCCGCGGCCGGAGGGTCCACCGACACATTCGGGCGCCTGTCCGGGGCATATATCGCCGAGTCGCTCCCGGGCCGTCCCGCCGTGGTGGTGCGCAATCAGCCGGGCGCCGGCGGCGTCGTGGCGCTGAACTCGTTCTACAACCAGGCGAAACCCGATGGGCTGACGATCGCAACCGGGGCTGGGACGCAATCCGACCCGCTCAACTACCGGACGATGAACGCGCTCTACGACCTCACCAAGCTCAAATACATCGGCGGGCTTGGTCGCACCGGAACCGTCGTCGTGATCCGCAAGGAAGCCCTGCCACGCCTCCTCGACAAGCAGGCATCGCCCGTCGCCATGGGTGCCTTGTCGGCGATCCGTTCCGGCATGCAGATGACCCTGTGGGGCACCGAGTATCTCGGCTGGAACGTGCGCTGGGTCACGGGGTATCCGGGCAACAACGACCTTCTCCTCGCGCTGCAACGCAAGGAAATCGACATGACCTCGCTCGCCACCGTCGACGAGATCGAGAGCCTAATGAAGGGAGGGGAGGTCACGACGGTCACGCAATCGGGCGCGTTGATCGACGGCAACCAGGTGCCGCAGCCGGCCTACGGAGGCGCGCCGTTGCTCGGCGATCTGTTGGCCGGAAAGCTCGTCGATCCGGTGGCGCGCGAGGTCTTCACCTACTGGGCGAACACGACCCAGGTCGGCCAGTGGCTGGCGCTGCCGCCGAAGACGCCGGAGCCGGTCGTCGAGGCCTACCGCGCGGCATTCCGCAACGCGATGCGTAATCCGGATTTCATCGAGAAGCTGAAGCGGATCAACGCCGACATCATCGAGATGAGTGCCGCGGACACCGAGGCGCTGGTGGCCCAGCTCGCTGGAACCAGCGACGCCGCAATCGCCTATATGCAGGGCCTGCAGCGCAAGCAGGGGATTCGCACGGCGGAGTAGCAGACTTGGATCACCGTGCGACTTTGAGCCGCGCCTCGATGGTGTCCCAGATCTTGGCCTCGAGCTTCACGCCGTCGAAGCGGTCGATCTCCTGGAGGCCGGTGGGCGAGGTGACGTTGATCTCGGTAAGGTAGTCCCCGATCACGTCGATGCCGACGAACACGAGACCCATTTCGCGCAGGCTGGGGCCGATGGTGGCGCAGATCTCGCGCTCGCGCTTGGTGAGCTCGCTTCGCACCGCCTTGCCGCCGACGTGCAGGTTGGCGCGTGCCTCGCCCTTCGCCGGCACCCGCGTCACGGCACCCGCGGCCTCGCCGTTGATCAGGATGATGCGCTTGTCGCCCTTGCGCACCTCGGGAAGGTACTTCTGGACGATGACCGGCTCGCGGTAGAGCTGCGTAAACAACTCGAGCAGCGCGTTGAGGTTCTCGTCGTCCGGCTTGATGTGAAAGACGCCGGCGCCACCGTTGCCGAACAGCGGCTTGACGATGATATCGCGATGGCGCGCGCGGAAGTCGAGGATCTGTTCGCGGTCGCCGCTGATCAGCGTCGGCGGCATGAGATCGGCGAAGTGGGTGACGAACAGCTTCTCGGGTGCATTGCGCACGTGAACGGGGTCGTTGACGACCAGCGTGCGCGGGTGAATGTGCTCGAGAAGATGCGTCGCGGTGATGTACGCCATGTCGAACGGCGGGTCCTGGCGCATCAGCACGACGTCGACATTCGACAGGTCGAGCATGACGGGCTCGCCCAGAGCGAAGTGGTCGCCGAGCTTGCGCTGCACCTTGAGGGGATGGGCGCGGGCGGCGAGCCGCCCGGCTTCGAGTGCCAGTGCCTGCGGCAGATAATGCCATAGCGCATAGCCGCGCGCCTGCGCCTCGAGCGCGAGGACGAAGGTCGAGTCGGCGTCGATGTTGATGCGCTCCAGCGGATCCATCTGGAGTGCGACCTTGAGAGTCATGGTGTCTTCCCCTACATGCACCAACGGTTAGCACGAACCTCGGCGGCGCGAAATGGCGCACGTCCGTGGACTAGGCGTTGGGGATCAGTGAAGCGCTTGGGCGAGCTTCGAGGCGAGCTTCTCCGCCGCCTCGCGGTCGGCGGCATCGACGGCGCGGACGACGAAGGCGTTCAGCAAGGCTTGGGCGGCGCGGTAGCTCCCGGCGCGTGCATGCAGCAGCGCCGCTTCGCGGGCGAGCTGCCAGTTGTTCGGCGCAAGCCTCAGCATCCGGGTTGCCACGCGCGCCGCATCGGGGAACTTGTTCTGCGCCGCGAGGCGGGCGCGGATGTTATTCTGCAGCCGCAGCAGCACCGCGCGGTCGTTCATCGGCGCGAGCTGGTCGGGCGAGAGCTCCGCGTCCTTGCCGGCGACAGCCTTGAGAAACGCGCGGACTTCGTTCGCGCCTTCGAGCACGCGGCCGGCGAACGGGTCGAGCAGCGCCCGGCTCCTCTTGCCCTCGACCGAGACCAGAAAATGGGCCGGGAAGTTGAGACCCATCGTCTGCCAACCGTGGGCGCGGCCGATGTGGATGTAGAGGATGCCGAGGGCGACCGGCAGTCCCTTGTGGCGGTCGAGGACGCGGATGAGATTGGCGTTCTGGAGGTCGTCGTAGGTGAGATCGTCGCCGCGGAATCCGAATCCTTTCGCCACCAGTTCGACCAGGGTCTTCGCAGCCTCCTCGGCGTCGGGGCAGTCCTCAAGGGCGCTGCCGGCCGCCGTCATGTCGCTCAGCTGATCGCGATAACGGCCGAGTCCGACTCGCGGCCTGTCGAGCGCCCCGAACAGCAGCGCGGCCTCGGCGAGGTCGAGTTCGTCGCCCGAGGCGCCGAGCAAAGCGTCGAGCGACCGCTCGAGTTTCTCGGGGTCGAGCTTGGGATCGCTGCCGCCGGCGATATCGGTGCCCTCGCTCATGACTTCCGCCGGGGATCGTCTCTGAGAATGGCGTAATTGACGACCTTCTTCACGTACCGGATGTTCCGCGCGTAACCGATGACACGGTCGAGCTCGTTTTGGGATTGAGCAATCCCGATGACGTAAACGGTGCCGCGCACCGAATCGACCGAGTAGTTGACGGCGCTGACGTCGCGGTCGAGCAGCAGCTTCGTCTTGAGCTGCGCTGTGATGTACGAATCGCTCGCATACGTTCCGGTGCTGCCGGAGGGATCGACAATGATCTCGTTGATCACCTCACGCACACCGTTCTCTTTCCAGGCAAGCGTCACCGCCTCGTCCATTTGTTCGATTCCTGGAAGCACACCGGTGATCAAAACCCGTCCCTCGTAGATGAACAGGTTCAACGAATGGAACATGTCGACGTTCCGGTTGAGCCAGGCGTAATTGATGCGGGCGCTGAGTTCGGAGTCGGAGACGGCGCCGTTGAAGCCGCGTTCCTCCGACGCCGCGACTCCGGCGGATGCTCCGGCGCTGAGTGCGAGGTCGGTGGTGCTGCAGGCGGAGAGCAGGATCAGAGAAGCCGCGAACGACGCGATCAAGGCGCGTGTGCGAAGCCGGTGATGCAAGGCATACGGCATGAGCGGGTCCGAAGCGTAACGTTCCCCGAGGGTGCTCCGGCAACGACGTGCTGGCAAGCTTTGGTTCGCTTTAAGGGCGCCACGCATCCGGCACGTGGCGCGGCAAACGTCCCGTCGCGACCAGCACGGCATCGAAGCGCACGCCCAAGGTACCGAGAGTCGTATGGCGGGCAAGATATTCCTCAGCGGCAGCGCCGATCCGCTCGCGTTGACGGACGGTGACCGATAGGGCCGCCTCATCGAGCGTCCCGCGGCGCTTGACCTCGACGAACACCAGAAGCCCGCCGCGACGGGCGATCAGGTCGACTTCGCCCCTCACTCCGCGGAAGCGCCGCTCGAGGATTCGATAGCCCTTGAGTCTGAGTAGAAGCGCGGCGACAGCTTCGGCGGTGCGGCCCGCTTGTTCGTCGGCGCGCCGTACGTCGATCCGGCGGCGCGCGATCATCGCTCGCCGCCGCGCAACGCGAGTGCGCGGGCATAGGCGTCGCGTCGGCCGATGCCGAACTCCGCCGCGACCACCGCCGCTGCTTCCTTGACGCCGTGACTCACCAGAAGCTCGCGCAGGCGGTTTTCGATATCGACCACCGTGGTGGCTGCATCGGATGTCTCGGCGCTGGGCGGCGCGATCACGATCACGGCCTCGCCTTTGCCGGGTGATTCCTCGTAGTGGGCGGCGAGCTGCGTCAGCGGGCCACGCCGCACCTCCTCGTGCAACTTGGTGAGCTCGCGACCGACTGCCGCCTCGCGATCACCGAGAACGTCGGCGATTTCGCCGAGCGTAACCCCGAGCCGCCGCGCCGCCTCGAAGATGACGAGGGTCGACGGAACGGCTCCGATCTCCGCGAGCACGGTGCGGCGAGCGCCGGCTTTCGCCGGCAGGAATCCCTGGAAGAAGAAGCGATCGGTGGGAAGGCCCGAAACGATCAGAGCCGCGAGAGCCGCCGACGGCCCGGGCACCGGGAACACGACGATGCCACTTGCGGCGGCTTCGCGCACGAGCTTGTAACCAGGGTCCGATACGAGCGGCGTGCCCGCGTCGGATACGAGGGCGATGCGCTCGCCGCCGCGCAGGCGGGCGAGCAGCTTGGGCCGCATCCGGCCGGCGTTGTGCTCGTGGTATGAGAGAAGCGGAGTGGCGATGCCGAAGGCGTGGGTGAGCTTGCCTGTCACACGGGTGTCTTCGCAGGCGATGGCGTCGGCCCCCTTGAGGACGGCGATCGCGCGTGCCGAGATGTCACCGAGATTGCCGATCGGCGTCGCAACGAGGTGCAGGCCCGGAGCGAGGCGCTCATCAGGGTCGCGGCTCACCGGCGACGTCCGCGGACAGCGACGTTTACATCGCCGGAAGGCGCAGATAGCCTGTCGGCTCCGGTCGACAAGCCGATCTCGCGCCGTCCAACCGCGTTCTCCGACAGCATGACCATGTCCTTCTTCTTCTGTTCGCGCTCGCTGGTCCGGCGTTTCGCGACCACCGTCGGCGTGGTCGCGCTCGCCGCCGTCATGTCAGGCTGCACGCCGACGCAGCGCCCGGTCGCGAGGGTACCGGAGGCGCGCCCGGCGCCGCAAGCAACCGCGCCCGAGGCGGCGCCGCCACCGATCACCTCGGAACCTGCGCCTATCACGCCGATCCCGGGCGAGCCAATCGGCACCGGCAAGGCGCGCGTGGCGCTGTTGCTGCCGTTGAGTGGGCCCAACGCCAATCTCGGTCGGGCGATGCTCAACGCTGCGTCGCTCGCGCTTTTCGCTGCCGACTCCGACACGGTCGAGCTCCTTCCCCGCGACACCGAGGGGCTCGGCGGCGCCGCTGGCGCGACAGCGGATGCTATCAACGAGGGAGCCGAGCTGATCCTCGGCCCGATCTTCGCCGCCAGCGTGACGGAGATCGCGCCGGTCGCGCGGCAGCATGGCGTGCCGGTGGTCGCCTTCTCCAACGATGTCGCGGTCGCTGGAAACGGCGTCTACGTCATGGGCTTTACGCCCGAGAATCAGATCCAGCGTGTGGTGTCGCTGGCACAGGCGAACGGTGCCCGACGCTTCGCGGCGCTGGTGCCCGACAATGCCTTTGGCTCGCGCGCCGCCGACGCCCTGCAAAAGGTGGTCGCCGCGTCCGGCGGGCAGGTGACCCGTCTCTCACGCTACGCATCGATGGAAACCCAGGCGCTCTCGGCCGTCGTGCGGCAGCTTGCCGATTACGACCAGCGTCGCGCTGCGCTGCGCACGCAGCGCGCGCAGCTCGTCGCCAAGGGCGACGAGGCGTCGCGGGCGGCGCTGCGCCGCCTCGACGGCGTCGAAACCGCGGGCGATCCCGACTTCGACGCGCTGCTGATTCCCGAAGGTGGAGCGCGGCTGCGGGCGATCGCACCGCTGCTGTCGTTCTACGACATCGACACGCGCCGCGTGCGTCTGCTCGGCACTTTCGACTGGAACGATCCGCTGACTGAAACCGAGCCGTCGCTCAACGGCGGGTGGTACCCGGCGCCGCCTCCCGAAGCGCGGGCCGAGTTCGAGCGCGAATATCACAAGACGTTCGGCGCGGCGCCGCCGCGCATTGCCTCGCTCGCCTTCGATGCGACGCTGCTCGCCGCGGTGATCGCCCGCACCGCTGACACCCGCCCGCGGTTCACCGCCGAGCGGCTGACTCAACCCAACGGGTTCGCCGGTGTCGACGGTATCTTCCGCCTCAATTCCGATGGCGCCGCGGAGCGCGGTCTCGCTGTGATCGAAGTGCGGTTGCGCGCGAGCCGCATCATCAGCCCGGCGCCGACCAGCTTCAATCCGCCGTCGAACTGAGTCCTAAGGCAGCAGCGCCGCGAGCACGGCGTTGAGGCGCGCCCGCCCGCCGGCCGTGGCGCGGATACCGGCGTCGTCGATCACCAGAAATCCGCCATCGACGAGGCGCCCGAGAGTTGCGCCGTCGAACACTTGCTCGATCGGGTCGCCCGCGACGCGATCGAAATCGCGGCGCGCGATCCCGTTGGTCAGCCGGAGGCCCATCATCGTCATCTCGCGAATCCGCTCGTCGCGGGTGAGTTCCCCGGTTTCGACGAGCGCGAGCGTATTGCCTGCCAGAGTTGCGTCGAGCCACGCCTCGGGCTTGCGGTGGCCGGCGGTCGCAACGCCGGTCGATCGATCCGCATGCGTGAGCCGCCCGTGGGCGCCGGGACCGATGCCGACGTAGTCGCCGTAGCGCCAGTAAACGAGGTTGTGCCGGCACTCGGCGCCGGGTCGAGCGTGGTTGGAAATCTCGTAGGCAGGCAACCCGTGCCGTCCGAGCGTTTCCTGGGTCGCCTCGTACAGCGCTGCCTGGGTGTCTTCGTCGGGCACGGCGAGGGTGCCGCGCTGGGCCATGCCGAAAAACGGCGTGCCCTTCTCGATGGTGAGCTGGTACGCCGAGATGTGGCTGGTGCCGAGATCGAGCGCGCGCGCGAGCTCGTCGGTCCAAGCGGCAACCGTCTGAGAAGGACGCGCGTAGATCAGATCGAGCGAGACCCGCGACACCGCGATGGTCGCCGCGCGCACCGCCGCGATTGCTTCGGCGGAATCGTGAGCCCGGCCGAGCAGCCGAAGTGCCTCATTGTCGAACGCCTGGACGCCGATCGAGATGCGGCTCACACCGCCGTCGGCGAAGGCGCGAAACCGCTGCGCTTCGGCGGAATTGGGATTGGCCTCGAGTGTCACCTCGAGGGCGTCGCTCGCGCGCCACAGCCGCTTCGCGGTCGTGATCACCGTCGCCGCGGTGTCGGGCTCCATCAGCGACGGCGTTCCGCCGCCGAAAAAGATGCTGACGAGTTCGCGATCCGACAGACGTTCGGCCCAGGCTTCGAGCGCCACGACATAGGCATCGCGAAATGCGCGCTGGTCGATGCTCTCACGGACGTGGCTGTTGAAGTCGCAGTACGGGCACTTCGAAACGCAGAACGGCCAGTGGACGTAAAGTGCGAGCGGGCCGTCGGCGGCAAGCGCACCGAGCTCGGTGGTGTCGCCGGTCGCGACCGTCACCATCGCTCCCCGAACCGCGCGAGCAGCCTGGCGAACGCGCGGGCGCGATGGCTGATCGCGTGCTTTGCTTCGGGCTCCATCTCGCCGAAGGTAATGGGGTGGCCGTCCGGCACGAAGATCGGGTCGTAGCCGAATCCCTTGGTGCCGCGCGCAGGGAACGTCAACGCACCGTCGACCGTGCCCTCGAATACCTCGGTGGGGCGGCCGTCGTGATAAGCGACGGCCAGCGCGCAGACGAACCGGGCGCGACGCGAGGCTCCCGGAATGGCGCCCAACTCGCGCTCGACCCGCGCCATCGCCTCTCCGAAGTCGTGCGATTCGCCCGCCCACCGCGCGGAGTAGATTCCGGGTGCGCCCCCGAGGGCCTCGACCTCGAGCCCGGAATCGTCGGCGAGCGTCATCATGTCCGTCGCATCGCGCGCCGCCTCGGCCTTGAGCCGTGCGTTGGCGTCGAAGGTGGTACCGGTTTCCTCGGGCTCGGCGAGCCCCTTCTCCTTGGCCGAGATCGCCCGCACGCCGAGCGGCGCGAGCAGGTCGCCGATCTCGCGCACCTTTCCCGCGTTGTGGCTCGCGACGACGAGAGTCGTGCCGGAAAGAATGGGCGCCGAGGCCATGCTAGCGCTTTGCCTCGGCGGCGCGAGCGAGCGCCACCTTCTGATGCTCGACCAGCTCGGCGACGCCCTTTTCGGCGAGCCGCAGCAGTGCCTCGAACTCACCCTTGGTGAACGGCGTGTCCTCGGCGGTCGACTGGATCTCGATGATGCGTCCGGCGCCGGTGAGCACGAAGTTCGCATCGACCATCGCGTTCGAATCCTCGACGTACTCGAGGTCGAGAACCGGCATCCCCTGGTGGATGCCGCATGAGATCGCGGCGACATGGTCGGTGAGCGGGACGCGCGGTAGCAGGTCCGCGGCGACGAGCTTGTCGAGCGCAATGTGAAGCGCGACGAACGAGCCGGTGATCGACGCCGTCCGCGTGCCGCCGTCGGCGACAATGACGTCGCAGTCAATCTTCACCTGGCGCTCGCCGAGCGCTCTGAGATCGGTGACCGCGCGCAAACTGCGGCCGATCAGGCGCTGGATCTCCATCGTCCGGCCGCTCTGCTTGCCGCGCGCCGCCTCGCGATCGCTGCGGGTGTGGGTCGAGCGCGGCAGCATGCCGTACTCCGCCGTCACCCAGCCCTTGCCAGAATCGCGCAGGAACGGCGGGACTCGCTCTTCGACCGTGGCGGTGCACAGCACCTGGGTCGCGCCGAAGCGGGCGAGGCAGGAGCCCTCGGCGTAGGGGTTGACGTGGGGTTCGAGCGCCACGGCGCGCAGTTCGTCATGAGCTCGTCCGGACGGACGCATGGGATCGCCTTTTTCGTTCTGAGGAGTTGACGGGCTATTGGGATGCGCCGCGCGGCGGCACCCTACGCTTTCCGGGCGCGGCGGATCAAGCGACGACCGGTCCGAGCGTGGGCGGGCCGGCATTGACGGGCCGGGACCGGCTTACTAGATTCAAAGCTGAACTTGGACATGGCAAAAAACCTTTCAGAATCAGCATTTAATATGTCGTCGGATCGCCCTCAGGGCTCGGCGGTGGCCGAGCTCTCGCAGCGCTCGCGCGAGATTTTTCGGCAGGTTGTCGAGGCCTACGTCGAGACTGGCGAGCCGGTGGGCTCGCGTACGCTCGCGCGGCGGCTGTCGACGGCGCTATCGCCGGCGACGATCCGCAACGTCATGGCCGACCTCCAGGACGCGGGCCTGCTCTACTCGCCGCATACCTCGGCGGGCCGGCTGCCGACCGAGGCGGGGCTCAGGCTGTTCGTCGACGGGCTGCTTGAGCTCGGCGCGCTGTCAAAGACTGAGCAGGCCGACATCGAGCATCGCTGCCGCGCCTCGGGCCGGAGCCTCGAGGAGGCGCTCGCCGAGGCCAGCCAGGCGCTCTCGGGCCTGTCGCATTGCGCGAGTTTAGTGCTCGCGCCGAAGAGCGAGGCGGCGCTCAAGCACATCGAATTTGTGCCGCTGTCGAGCGGCCGCGCGCTGGTCGTCATGGTGGCGGAGAGCGGGCTGGTCGAGAACCGCGTCATCGATCTTCCGGTCGGCATGCCGCCCTCGTCGCTGATCGAGGCCACCAATTATCTCAACGCCCGGCTCGTCGGCCGCTCGCTGAAGGATGCCCGCGAGGCGATCACCCACGAGATCGACGACGGGCGCGCCCAGATCGACCGCATGACCAGCGAGCTGGTGGCGCGTGGCCTCGCGACCTGGGCCGGCGAATCGCCGTCCGGCTATCTCATCGTCCGTGGCCAGGCGAATCTGCTGGAGAACGTCACCGCGCTGACCGAGCTCGAGCGCGTCCGCAGTCTCCTGCAGGCGCTCGAAACCAGGGAAACAATGCTGCGGCTCCTGGACCGCACCGGCTCGGCGGACGGCGTGCAGATCTTCATCGGCGCCGGAAATGAACTGTTCAACATGGCAGGCTGCTCGATGATCGTCGCGCCGTTCGCCGCCCAGGGCGAGAAGATCGTCGGCGCGATCGGCGTCATTGGGCCATCACGGCTCAATTACGCCCGCATCATCCCGATGGTCGATTATACAGCGAAGGTCGTCGGGCGGTTGCTCGGCTGACCTTTCGTTCCCATTTGACCTCCTCTGGTCCATCTGCCTTGAGTCCGGTTCCATTTTCACCGAGTGACATTCATGACTGCTGACGAATTCGATCGACCCGATCCCGTGTTCTCCACCGATGTCCCGAAAGCGACGCCGGAGGACGCGCCGCAAGCGCAGCCCGCCCCGGATATGGCGAGGCTCGAGTCCGAGGTCGCCGACCTCAAGGACCGCCTGCTGCGCGCGCTGGCCGAGACCGAGAACGTCCGCCGCCGCGCCGAGCGCGAGCGCGAGGACACGGCGAAATACGCCATGTCGGCGTTCGCTCGCGACATGCTGTCGGTTGCCGACAACCTCGGTCGCGCTCTTGCCGCTGTGCCCGCAGAAGCCCGCGGCAAGGATCCTGCGGTCGATGCGCTGATCGCCGGAATCGAGCTCACCGACCGCGAACTGCGCGCCGTTTTCGAGCGTCACGGCATCCGCCGCGTGGACCCCATGGGCGAGCGCTTCGACCACAACTTCCATCAGGCGATGATGGAGGTCGAGGATCCGACCAAGCCGACGGGCACTGTCGTCCAGGTGATGCAGACGGGCTACGTCATCCGCGACCGCTTGTTGCGACCCGCCATGGTCGCGGTGTCGAAGGGCGGCAAGGCCGAGGTTGCGCACCCGTCGGCCGCCAACAACGACATCGGCCACACCGTCGATACCAAGGCGTAAGGCCGGATCGTCGCACCGTTGCCGGTTGAAGGTCATCCCTCACCGGCCTAGGCTTTCCGCAACCGGGAGACGCCGTGGCGACCATCGCACCGAAATCGACCGCGCGCGACGAAATGCGCGCGGCGCTCGCAAGCCGCGTCGCCGCGGTGCGCGCGCGATCGCTCGCGCTTGCGGCACCGCTCACGCCCGAGGACCAGCAGGTGCAGTCGATGCCGGACGCGAGTCCGACCAAGTGGCATCTCGCGCACACCACGTGGTTCTTCGAGACGTTCGTGCTGGTGCCGCATGCGGCGGGCTTCGCGCCGTTCGACTCTACATTCGGGTATCTGTTCAACTCGTACTACGAGACGGTCGGCCCGCGGCATCCGCGACCGGCGCGCGGACTGCTGACCCGACCGCCGCTCGTGCGCGTTGTCGAGTGGCGCGTTCGCACCGATGAGGTGCTCGCGCGCCTGATCGCTGAAAGTTCCGACGAGGCGCTCGTCGCGTTCGCACCGATGATCGAACTCGGGCTGAACCACGAGGAGCAACATCAGGAGTTGATCCTGATGGATGCGCTGCATCTCCTATCGCTCAACCCGCTGGCACCTGCGTACGCTGTCGGCGCGTCGTTGCCTGCCGAGCGCTCGTCGCCGCTCGCATGGCGCGGCTTCCCCGGAGGTCTCATCGAGATCGGTCATGCCGGAGACGGTTTCGCGTTCGACAACGAGGGCCCGCGCCACAAAGTTTGGATCGAGGCCTACGAGATCGCCGATCGGCTCGTCACCAACGGCGAGTTCCGCGAATTCGTCGACGCCGGAGGCTATCGCGACCCGAGGTACTGGCTGTCGGACGGCTGGGCATGGGTTGCGGCCAACGCGATCGAACACCCGGCGTATTGGCGTCGCGGCGACGATGGTTGGAGCGAGTTCACGCTGCGTGGTCCGATCCCGCTCGATTCCGCGCGGCCCGTCGCGCACCTCTCGCATTTCGAGGCCGACGCGTACGCGCGTTTCCGGGACGTGCGGCTGCCGACCGAGGCCGAGTGGGAGAACGCCGCCTGTCACGTGCCGGCGTTGCCCGCCAACTTTCTCGACTCGGGTGCGCTCGTGGCCACGGGCGCGGGCGACGAAGGCGGCCTTCGCCAGATGTTCGGCGACCTCTGGGAATGGACCGGATCGGCGTATTCGCCCTACCCCGGGTTCGTGGCGGCGGCGGGGGCGGTCGGCGAGTACAACGGCAAGTTCATGTCCGGCCAGATGGTGCTCCGCGGCGGCTGCTGTGCAACGCCGGCCGGGCACGCACGCGCGACCTACCGCAATTTCTTCTACCCTCACCAGCGCTGGATGTTCTCGGGCGTCCGACTCGCCCGCGACACCTGACCGATTTGGTCTGAATTAACGGCCCGCCGACTCCGGCAAATGCGCGGTTTTCCGCCTCGTTTAAAATCGTAACTGAAGGCGCGGACCCGACCGTGCGCACGGTGAGAGGAAGGACGCTGAAAAATGTGCGGAGTCGCGTCGAAGCCACGATGGCCGCTGCTTGCGGGCCGTTTTGAGCCTCCCTATATACCCCCAAGTCCTGCGGGAGTTTTCTCCCGGACCAGTATGAAAAAATCGATGATGGGGCCGCCCCGGGTGCCGCAGCCGGGCCCGGGCGAGCTGCCGAAGAGAGGATGCGATGAGCAAAGTCGTTGGTATTGATCTTGGTACGACCAATTCCTGCGTGGCAGTCATGGAAGGCTCGCAGGCCAAGGTGATTGAGAACGCCGAGGGCGCGCGCACAACGCCGTCCACCGTCGCCTTCACCGAATCGGGCGAGCGTCTGGTCGGTCAGTCGGCCAAGCGCCAGGCGGTCACCAATCCCGAGAACACCTTCTTTGCCATCAAGCGCCTCATCGGCCGCACCCACGACGATCCGATGACCCAGAAGGATAAGGGCATGGTCCCTTATCGCATCGTGCGCGCCGACAACGGCGACGCGTGGGTCGAGAGCCGCGGCCAGAAATACAGCCCGAGCCAGGTTTCGGCGTTCATCCTCACCAAGATGAAGGAAACCGCCGAGGCGTATCTCGGCGAGAAGGTGACGCAGGCCGTCATCACCGTTCCCGCCTACTTCAACGACGCCCAGCGTCAGGCCACCAAGGATGCCGGCAAGATCGCCGGCCTCGAGGTCTTGCGCATCATCAACGAGCCGACGGCGGCGGCGCTCGCCTACGGCCTCGAGAAGAAGAAGTCGGGCACGATCGCCGTCTACGACCTGGGCGGCGGCACGTTCGACATCTCGATCCTCGAGATCGGCGACGGCGTGTTCGAGGTGAAGTCGACCAACGGCGACACGTTCCTCGGCGGTGAGGACTTCGACAAGCGCATCATCGACTTCCTCGCGGACACCTTCAAAAAGGACAACGGCATCGACCTGCGCAACGATCGTCTCGCCCTGCAGCGCCTCAAGGAGGCCGCCGAGAAGGCGAAGATCGAGCTCTCGAGCGCGACCGAGACCGAGGTCAACCTGCCGTTCATCACCGCGGACCAGACCGGTCCGAAGCACCTCACGCTGAAGATCACCCGCGCGAAGCTCGAGGCGCTGGTCGACGATCTGATCCAGAAGACCGTCGAGCCGTGCAAGGCGGCGCTCCGCGATGCGGGCCTCAAGGCCTCCGACATCGACGAGGTGATTCTCGTCGGCGGCATGACGCGCATGCCGAAGGTCCAGGAAGTCGTGAAGAGCTTCTTTGGCCGTGAGCCGCACAAAGGCGTGAACCCGGACGAGGTGGTGGCGATCGGCGCCGCGATCCAGGCCGGCGTTCTCAAGGGCGAGGTCAAGGATGTCCTCCTGCTCGACGTCACGCCGCTGTCGCTCGGTATCGAGACGCTGGGCGGCGTGTTCACCCGCCTGATCGATCGCAACACGACGATCCCGACCAAGAAGAGCCAGGTGTTCTCGACCGCCGAGGACAATCAGACCGCGGTGACGATCCGCGTGTTCCAGGGCGAGCGCGAGATGGCTGCCGACAACAAGTTGCTTGGCCAGTTCGATCTCGTCGGGCTGCCGCCGGCGCCGCGCGGCATGCCGCAGATCGAGGTCACGTTCGACATCGACGCCAACGGCATCGTCCAGGTTTCGGCCAAGGACAAGGCCACCGGCAAGGAGCAGCAGATCCGTATCCAGGCGTCGGGCGGCCTGTCGAAGGACGACATCGACCGCATGGTGAAGGATGCCGAGGCGCACTCGGCCGAGGACAAGAAGCGCAAGGAGCGGGTCGACATCCGCAACCAGGCGGATGCCTTGATCCACTCGACCGAGAAGAACCTCAAGGAGCACGGCGACAAGGTCGACGCCGGCGTCCGCTCCGACATCGAGGCGAAGATGAAGGACCTTCGCGACGCGCTCGACACCGCGGAAGCCGACGAGCTCAAGACCAAACTCGAGGCGCTGGCCCAGGCGTCGATGAAGCTCGGCGAAGCGATGTACAAGGCAAACCAGGAAGCGCAGGCGGCATCGGCCGGCGCGGCCGGGACCGAGGGGGCCTCGCAGCAGTCCGAGCAGAAAGACGACGCGACGGTGGTCGACGCCGAGTTCCACGAGGTCGACGAGAAGAAGAATAAGTCGGCTTAATTAGCAGATTGCGCGCGCCGGGCGACTGCCCGGCGCGTCATATTTGAGGCTGAACGCGCGCCTGCAGGCGCCGCTATTTGGCGGGTGGTATGGCGAGAGACTATTACGAGACGCTCGGCTGCGAACGCGCCGCCGACGCTGAAACACTGAAAAAAGCGTACCGGCGACTCGCGATGCAGCATCACCCGGATCGCAACCCGGGCGATCCCGAAGCCGAGCGTCGTTTCAAGGAACTCAACGAAGCGTACGACGTCCTCAAGGACGACCAGAGGCGCGCGGCCTACGACCGCTTCGGCCATGCCGCGTTCGAGAACGGCGGCCGCGGAGCCGGCAACGGCGCGGACTTCGGATTCAATTTCGCGTCCGGCTTCGCCGATATCTTCGACGAAATGTTCGGCGAGTTCACCGGGCGCGGCGGACGCGCCGGACAGACCGGCGGCACGACCCGCGGCGCCGATCTCCGCTACAACCTCGAGGTCTCGCTCGAAGAGGCGTTCCGCGGCAAGCAGGCGACGATCCGCGTGCCAACGACCGTTGCGTGCGAGGACTGCACCGGCACGGGGGCCGCGAAGGGCTCGAAGCCGACGACCTGCGAGCAGTGCGGCGGCCGCGGCCGCGTGCGCGCCCAGCAGGGCTTCTTCACCATCGAGCGCACCTGCCCGGTGTGCCAGGGTTCGGGCCGCGTCATCAAGACACCGTGCAAGACCTGCCACGGCCACGGCCGGGTGCGGAAGGAAAAGACGCTTTCGGTGAACATTCCGCCGGGCGTCGAAGACGGCACGCGCATCCGCCTGGGCGGCGAGGGTGAGGCCGGATTGCGCGGCGCACCGCCGGGCGATCTCTACATCTTCCTGTCGATCGCGCCGCATCGCCTGTTCCAGCGCGATGGCTCCAACATCTACTGCCGCGTGCCGATCCCGATGACGACAGCGTCCCTCGGCGGCTCGATCGAGGTGCCGTGCGTCGACGGCAGCCGGGCGCGGGTCACAATTCCCGCCGGTACTCAGTCGGGGCATCAGTTCCGCCTCAAGGGCAAGGGCATGGCGGTGATGCGCACGCCGCAGCGCGGCGACATGTACGTCGAGACCGCGGTCGAGACGCCCGTTCACCTCAGCAAACGCCAGAAAGAACTGCTCGAGGAATTCGAGCGTGCCGGCCGCAAGGAGGAGACCAGCCCCGAATCCGAGGGCTTCTTCTCCAAGGTCAAGGAATTCTGGAACGATCTCACCGAAGATCGCTGACGCGGAACGAGCAGGTCCGCCCGGGGACCGGTTCGCGCCACCCAATCCCGACAAAGCTCTGCCTTTCCGTTGCGCGTTGAGGTTTAATCGGCGCCCCGAGGGAGAGGGTTATGGCTGACATTCGCATTGGCATCGTCGGCGCGGCCGGCCGGATGGGCAACGTTCTGGTGCGCGAGGTGAGCGCGACCGCGGGGTCCCGGCTGGTCGGCGCGTGCGAGCGCCCGGGCCATCCGGCGATCGGTCGCGACGTCGGCGATCTCGCTGGGCTCGGTGCCGTCGGCGTTCTCGTCTCCGACACCGCCGAGAGTCTCTTCCGCACCTCGGACGTGGTGATCGATTTCACCGCGCCCGATGCCACCGCGGCCAATGCGGCGCTCGCAGCGCGGCACGGCGTGGCGCTGGTCGTCGGCACGACGGGCCTTGCCGCCGGCCATGAGGTCGCACTGCGCGAGGCGTCCCACAAGGTGACGATCGTCCGCGCCGCCAACTTCTCGATCGGCGTCAACTTGCTGCTGGCGCTTGCGGAGAAGGTGGGCGCAATGCTCGGTCCCGACTACGATGCCGAGATCGTCGAGATGCACCATCGCCACAAGAAGGATGCGCCGTCCGGCACCGCGCTGGCACTCGGCGAGGCGGTGGCGCGCGGCCGCAAGGTGTCGCTCAACGATGTCGCGGTGCGCGGCCGCGACGGCATCACTGGCGAGCGCGTGCCGGGCTCGATCGGATTCGCGGCTCTGCGTGGAGGCGACGTCGTCGGCGATCACACGGTGATCTTCGCCACCGACGGCGAGCGCATCGAACTGACCCACAAGGCCTCGCACCGGCGCGTTTTCGCCAAGGGCGCGGTGCGTGCCGCGGTGTGGACGCGCGGGCGTCCGCCGGGTCTCTACTCGATGCGGGACGTGGTTTCGCTCGGCGCCTGAGCGCCCGTCAGCCGCGCAGATGCGGCGCTTGCCGTACCAACGCCACCGACGCGCTGAGCGCTTCGGCGAACCCGACGCGCTCCTCGGGCGAGAGGAACGTCCCGACCGCGACGCTGCGGCCGTGGGAGGCGAGGATCACCCCGGGCGTGCGGCCGTCTTCATCGATCGCGATGCGCAGCCAATAGGGCTGGAACGCCCATCGGCCGATGACGCGGCCATAGCGCCGGCGCTCGACCACCAGCTGGGTCTCGGACAGCACCACCGTTTCGCTCGCATCGGCCGAACGGTAGTTGACGCGGAATGCGATGTAGACGATGGCGACGTCGAGGCCGAAGAAGCCCATCACCGGCCACGCCCCGTGATAGGCGAAGAGCACGCCTGAGACGAAGCTGATCCCCGCCATTACCGCCATCAGCAGCGCGAAGCCGCGTGGCCCGAGGCTGCGGTTGGGGCGCAGGATGGCGGAGAACACCGAGCCGTCATCCGCCGGGGGTCTTGCGTCGATCGCCATGTCGAACAGATAGGCGTCCGTCGGGTGGGTGTCAAAAGCCTTGTTTTCGCGGCTATATTGCCGACGAGTCCCGTTCCGCTCCGCTGTTCCAGGATCCGCCGATGAAGCCGGAAAACGTCGAGAAGATCTTCGCTCGCCTGAAGCGCGCCAACCCCGAGCCGAAGGGCGAGCTCGAGCACATCAATCCCTACACGCTACTGGTTGCCGTCGTGCTGTCGGCGCAGGCGACCGATGCCGGTGTCAACCGCGCAACCAAGGAGCTGTTCGTGACGGTCGATACGCCTGAGAAGATGCTGGCGCTCGGCGAGGAAGGGCTGAAACGCCACATCAAGACGATCGGCCTCTTTAACACCAAGGCGAAGAACGTCATCGCGCTGTCGAAGATCCTGTTCGAGCAGTACCAGGGCGAGGTGCCTAAGAATCGCGAGGCGCTCGAAGCGCTGCCCGGCGTCGGGCGCAAGACCGCGAACGTCGTGCTCAACATCGCCTTCGGCGAGCCGACGCTCGCCGTCGACACCCACGTGTTCCGCGTCGCCAACCGCACCGGCATCGCCAAAGGCAAGACGCCGCGCGCCGTCGAGGACAAGCTGATGAAGGTGGTGCCGAAAAAGTACCTGCGTCACGCCCACCACTGGCTGATCCTGCACGGGCGCTACATCTGTCTCGCGCGCCGTCCGCGCTGCCCCGACTGCGTCATCCGCGAATGGTGCGAGTTCAAGGACAAGACGCCCGGCGTGGATTGATCCTCTAGCTCTTCCAGCGAAGCGTGCGCTCGCGGACCGGGTTCTCGAACGGCCGTTTCTCGGCCTGCGCGGAGGCGAACGCACGCTTCAAGCGCATGTACCACTTGGCCGGTCGGTCGGCGTCGTCGACCAGCATCAGCGGCGGCTGGTACTTGAGGCCCTGCTGCTGCATCACCACGACGTCGCGATCCTGGCGCAGGAAGGTGCGCGCGAACGGCCGCAGCACGGGTGCGAGCGGCGTCAGCCACGGCATTGTCCAGTAGATGAGGTGATTGACCTCGGTTTCGGTCTCGCTCACCGGCGTCGTCGCGGTAAGGCCGACCAGCACGTTGCCGCCGGCGCGCACGTGCTCGATGCGGATGCCGGGCAACCGGAACGCGATCTCGGTCTCCGGCGCGCCGCCCAAGAGCTTGTAGGCGCGCGAATTGCTCGACGGGCGGTGCCGCGCCATCGTGAAGCCGAGCTCCGACGGCACGAAGCGCTTCTCCTTGAGGTGCGCGGAACGCGCCGGCCGCCACCACCACGAGCGGTGTACGAACGGCCCGTGGGCCGGGTCCATCAGGCCGACCACGGCATGGTCGATCGCGCACGGAAAGCTCATGCGCTCATGGATGTGAAGATCACGCGAATCCACGTCGGGCAGTGACGGCGGCTCCGGCAGGGGCTCGGTCTCGCCCGGTGCCGCCATGAAGATCCAGATCACACCCTGGCGCTCGGCGACCGGATAGGTGCGGACACGGATGCGCGACGGGTCGAACGGCTGGCCCTCGACCAGCGACGGAATCTCGGTGCAACGGCCGTCGGCGCCGAAACGCCAGCCGTGATAGCAGCACTGCACCTCGTTGCCGAGGATGTTGCCGAAGCGCAGTGGAATACCGCGGTGCGGACAGATGTCGAGCATCGCGAATGGCGCGCCGTCGGCACCGCGCACCAGTAGAATCGGCTCGCCGAGGATGGTCTTCGCGAGGCTGCGTCCGGCACGGAGATCGCTCGACGCGCAGGCGAAGTACCACAGGCTTCGCAGGAACAACGGCACCCCGCGGTCGTCCGTCGGCTCCGCGGCGACGTCACGCGAGTCCATGTTCATTTCCCGGCGCGCGACTGCAGCAATGCCGTGGCGCAGGCGCGCACTTGCGCGTCGTTCGAGGTTGAGATTGGCTGTGCCGTGCGCCCGCGCGGCTCAGCGTAGCGCACGCGCATGTCGCCGCCTTCGTTGTAGAGGAACAGATCGAGAGTGCAATTGGTGGCGCGGTACTGCCAGATCTCGACCTGGCCATCGCGGCGGCGGAACTGCGGCTGGCCGAGCATTTTGGTGATGCCGGAGGCGTTCATGCCGGGCAGATTCTCGAGCACGGGCTTACCGGTCGGCGGCGGCGTCGGCGGACGTATGGTGTATCCGGCGACGGGAACCGGCGCGGGATCGGCGGCGCCGGAGGGCGTGGGACTGGTGGCGTCGCGCTGCTGCGGCGCGGCGCAGGCGGCGAGGGCGACGGAGACGAGCGTGAGCAGGGCGACGATACGCGGAGTCACTCAGCCTCCTCGATGACGATATCGGGTTCGAGCGGAATCATCTCGCCGCGGATCTGCGCGCCCGGCTCGACGGTGATCTCACTGTAGCGCAGCTTCCCCGACACGCGGGCGCTCCCGCGCACCATGAGCTTGCGCGCCGTCAGCTCGCCGTCGAACCGGCCGATGATCTCGGCGGTGTCAACCTCGGCCGTGCCGCTGAAGCGTCCGCTGCGCGCGATCTCGATTGCGCGGCAGCGATGCAGCTCGGCGCTGACGCGGCCCTCGACGACGAGCCGATCGCAGGCGGCGATCTCGCCGGACAGCGCGATCAGTCGCCCGACCACCAGCGTCTTGCCCTCGCCCTGCGGCTTCTCCGCAGCGGCGCGCGGCGCGCGCGGGCCGACGGGAATTGCCGGCAGCCGCGGCGCCACGGTCGACGTCGCTCCCGGCTGCGGGCGCGCGGGGTCGGGCTTGCGCAGCGACAGCCCGTGAGGCCGCGCGGGCAGGCCCGCGAGCGTTTCGGTCGCGGACGGACCCTGAGGCGGTGACGTGGTGCCGCTGCTCTTTTTCCGGCCGAACATCTTGTCCCCAACACATGCGTACCCGGTCGGGTGCGCGGGCGGAGGATACCCGACTCCGCCCGCTCAGGGGAACACCTCGGCGCAGGGGGTTAACCCCCTCACACTGGCGTGAGAGGCACCGCTTTGGCCGCGATCCGCGGCTTGCCGGTGGGGGCTCGGGCCTTATACTGCGCCGCTCCCGAACCTGGCTTTACGTTGTACGAGGACCGCCGTGGCATCTGTCAGCACCAACAATCGCTCACTCGACGTCGTGGCGGTTGGCAATGCCATCGTCGACGTGCTTGCCCGCGCGAGTGATCAGTCACTTCACGACCTCGGACTCGCCAAGGGGGCGATGACCCTGATCGGCGCGCCCCAGGCCGAATCGCTGTACGCCAAGATGGGCACCGCGACCGAATGCTCGGGCGGCTCGGCCGCCAACACCGCCGTCGGCATCGCCCAGCTCGGCGGTCGCGCCGGGTTCATCGGCAAGGTGCGGGACGACCAGCTCGGCCAGATCTTCTCCCACGACATCCGCGCCGTGGGCGTCGAGTTCGCGACGCCGCCCGCCACCAACGGCGCGCCGACGGCGCGCTGCCTGATCTTCGTCACTCCCGATGCGCAGCGGACGATGCAGACGTTCCTGGGCGTCGCCGGCGAGCTCGGGTCCGACGACGTCGATCCCGGCATGATCCAGCGCGCGAGCATCACCTATCTCGAGGGCTACCTGTTCGATCCGCCGCCCGCCAAGAAGGCGTTCGAGCGCGCCGCCTCGCTCGCCCACGCTGCCGCCAAGCGGGTGGCGCTGACGCTATCCGATCCATTCTGCGTCGACCGCCATCGCGACGACTTCCAGCGCTTCATCACCGATCACGTCGACGTGCTGTTCGCCAACGAGGCCGAGATCACGTCGCTCTACCGCTCCGACAGCTTCGACGCGGCGCTCCAGAGCGTGCGCGACCAGTGCGAGGTGGCGGTGCTGACGCGGAGCGAAAAGGGCGCCGTCATCGTCGCCGGGCGCGAGGTTCATGTGGTTGACGCCGCGCACGTCGGC
The DNA here is from genome assembly GCA_035493495.1 of Alphaproteobacteria bacterium. GTDB lineage: Bacteria > Pseudomonadota > Alphaproteobacteria > SMXQ01 > SMXQ01 > DATJIG01. Next base: position 7,292 of record DATJIG010000257.1, on the reverse strand, counting down.
CAGGTGGTCGACACCACCGGCGCTGGCGACCTATTCGCCGCAGGCTTCCTGTTCGGCTACACCCAGGGCCTGCCGGTCGCCATCGCGGGTCGCATCGGCGCGGTGTGCGCGGGCGAGATCATCAGCCACTTCGGCGCGCGTCCGGCGACCTCGCTCGCCGATCTCGTCAAATCCAAGCTCGGCATCACGGTCTCCTAGCGAAAAGTTGCGGGTGATGTCTGCTCGCGGCCGACGTTCGCTGGTATCATTGCGCGGTCCGCGCGCCGGCTGATCGCCGCGCGGGCGCAAGAAGGTGCACATGGCGTTTCCCTGGCGGACCGCGGCCGAGGTCTACCGTGACCGCAGGATGCTCATCATCCTGCTCCTCGGCTTCTCGTCCGGGCTGCCGCTGCCGCTGACCATTGGCACGTTGTCGATCTGGCTGGCGACCGCCGGCGTCAGCAAGACGGTCATCGGCCTCTTTGCCTTCGTCGGGATTCCCTACATTTTCAAGTTTGTCTGGGCGCCGCTGATCGACGGCATCCGTGTTCCGGTCCTCGCCAACTGGCTTGGCCCGAGGCGCGCGTGGGCGATCGTCGCCCAGGCGCTGCTCGCGCTGGCGATCGTCGCGTTCTCGTTGCTCGACCCGACCGATCGACCGGTGCTGCTGGCCGCGGCCGCGCTGGCCGTCGCCTTCCTGTCGGCGAGCCAGGACATCGTCGTCGATGCGTACCGCGTCGAGATCCTCGACGAGCGATCGCAAGGCGCCGGCGCGGCGGTGGTGCAACTCGGCTACCGCATCGGCATGCTCGCCTCGGGCGCGGGCGCGTTGATCCTCGCCGACTCCATCGGTTGGTCGTCGACCTTCCTCGTCATGGCGGCGTTGGTCGGCGTCGGTGCCCTGGCGATCCTGTCCGGTCCCGAGCCGAAAGCGCGTCCGCGCGAGGATCACGCCGGCGGGCCGGCCATCCAGCGTCTGCTCGCGTGGGCCAAGGACTACGTGATCGGGCCATTCGCCGATTTCATCCGCCGGCATCCCTACTGGTTGCCGATCATCGTGTTCATCGCTCTCTACAAGGTGAGCGACGCGATGATGGGCCGGATGACGGGCCCCTTTTACCTCGAGCTCGGTTTTTCGCTCGATGAGATCGCCGCCGTCTCCAAGGTGTTCGGCCTGATCGCGACGATCGGCGGCGCGATGACGGGTGGCATCATTGTCTCGCGGATCGGTATCGCGCGCGGCCTCCTGGTCTGCGGCGTCCTGCAGATGTTCTCGAATTTCCTGTTCGCAGGTCTCGCCCTGATCGGCCACGACATTCGCGGCCTGATCGTCGTCATCGGACTTGAGAACTTCGCCGAGGGCATGGCCTCGGCGGCGCTGGTCGCGTATCTCTCCGCGCTGTGCGGCCAGGGCTTCACCGCGACCCAGTACGCGCTTTTGTCGTCGCTCGCGGCACTGCCACGCATCGTCCTGGCGTCGCAGAGCGGACGGCTCGCCGATTATCTGGACTGGGTGGGGTTTTTCATCGTCGTGCCGCTGCTCGCGGTGCCGAGCCTGCTCATACTCGGCTGGCTGATGGCGCGCGACCGCGCCTTGTGAGCGCGCGACGGTTCGCAGCTTGAGATTGCCGGTGAATTAAGCGACTTCGTCGACGCCTTCGGGCTCGAAGGCGTAGCCCGCGGCGCGCACCGTGCGGATCAGCTCGCGGCGGCCGCCGGCGTTGAGCGCCTTGCGCAGGCGCCGCACGTGGACGTCGACGGTGCGCGGCTCGATTTCGGCATCGCGGTCCCACACCGTGTCGAGCAGTTGCTCCCGCGAGAAGACGCGGCCCGGATGCTCGAGCAGGATGCGCAGCAGCCGGAACTCGACCGGGCGCAGCGAGATTGTTTCGCCGCCGCGGAACACACGGTGCGATGACAGATCCATCTCGATTTCGCCGGAGCGAACCGCGTCGGCAAGCAACGCCGGGCGAGTACGGCGCAGCACCGCCTGGATGCGCGCGGTCAGCTCGCCGGGCGAGAATGGCTTGGTCAGGTAATCGTCAGCGCCGGTGTTGAGCGCGCGCACCTTGTCGGACTCGTCCGAGCGCGCCGTCAGCATAATGACCGGAATTGCCTGGGTACCGCCGAGCCTGCGGATCTGGCGGCACACCTCGATGCCGGAGACGTGCGGCAGCATCCAGTCGAGCACGACGAGGTCGGGAACGCGTTCGGCGATCGCGGTCAGCGCTTCTTCACCGTCATGGGTGGTCGTGACCTCGAAGCCGGCCCGTTCCAGGTTGTAGCGCACGATCTCGAGGAGGGCATCCTCGTCGTCGACGATCAGGATCAACGGTTTCATGCGCTGGAACGACGCTCCTTATCCGCGCGGCGAACTGCCGGGCTCATCTGCCGGGGCCGCGCCGGGTTGGGTCAGAAACGCCGACAGGTCGCCCTTGGGGCGGCTTTCCTTGAGAGGCTGGCCCTTGACCATGAAGTAGACGGTTTCGGCGATGTTGGTCGCGTGATCGCCGATGCGCTCGATGTTCTTGGCGATGAACAGGATGTGCGTCGACGGTGTGATCGCGCGCGCATCCTCCATCATGTAGGTCAGGGTCTCGCGGAACAGGCTGTTGTAGGCGTCGTCGATTTCCTCGTCGCGCGCCCACACCACCATCGCCTTGTCGGCATTCTTCTCGGCGTACGAGTCGAGCACTTCCTTGATCAGGCGCTGGGCGAGGCGGCCCATGCGGGCGATGCCGGGGAGCGCGCGCGACGGGCGCATCTCCGACATGGCGATTGCGCGCTTGGCGATGTTCGCGGCGTAGTCGCCGATGCGCTCGATGTCGGCCGAGATGCGCAGCGCCGCGACGATCTCGCGGAGGTCGTTGGCCATCGGCTGGCGCAGCGCCAGGAGCCGCACGGCAAGTTCGTCGATCTCGCGGTTCAACTCGTCGATCTTCGCGTCTTCCTTGACGATCTCGGCGGCGAGGTCTACGTCGCGCTTGTTCACCGCCTGCATGGCCGCCGACAGCGCCGCTTCGGCGAGCCCGCCCATGCGAAGGATGATTTCGTTGAGGCGCCGGAGCTGTTCGTCGAAGGATTTGACGGTGTGTTCCATGTGGCTCTCCTGCGGCGTTTCCCTCGGAAACGGCCGCCGTTCGCGGGTTCGGACCCTAAGGCCGGTCTCTGACAGTCATGCGTCAGCGGTGTTACCGTTGTGTTACACCCCGGGCGCGCCCACTGAAAAGGGCGTCCAAACGGCGTCAGGCGGCAGCGGAATCCGCGGTGCGGGCCGCCGCCGGCAAGTACGCGGTGAAGGTCGAGCCGATGCCGACTTCCGAGTCGACCTTCAACTGGCCGCGGTGGCGGCTCAGGATGTGCTTCACGATCGCGAGCCCGAGGCCGGTGCCGCCGGCCTCCCGGGACCGCGCGCTGTCGACCCGGTAGAAACGCTCGGTGAGCCGCGGGATGTGCTCGGGCGGGATGCCGTCGCCGCGGTCGGCGACGCTGACCGCCACCACCTTGCCGGGCATCCCGGTGGGACCCGCGCCCGCGGTCAGCCGCACCGCGATCTCGCTGCCGGCGGAACCGTACTTGATGGCGTTGTCGAGCAGGTTCTGGATCAGTTGCGCGAGCTGGTCGGCATCGCCCGGCACCGGGGGCAGTGCCTCATCGGCCGTGACGGTGATGCGCATGTCGCGTGCCTTGGCCGGGATTTCAAGAGCCTGGACGACGTTGCGGACGATCGGTGTCACCGCCACCGGCGTCGTCGGCGGCGCGTGTTCGACGAGCTCGATCGACGACAGCGCGAGCAGATCGTTCACCAGCCGCCGCATGCGTTCGGCCTGCGCCGCCATCAGACCGAGGAAACGATCGCGCGCCTTGGCGTCGTCGTGCGCCGGGCCGCGCAGCGTCTCGATGGAGCCGATCAGCGCCGCGAGCGGCGTCTTCAGCTCATGGCTCGCGTTGGCGGCGAAGTCGGCGCGCATCTCCTCGGCGCGTTTGACCGTTGTCAGGTCGACGAGGCGCACGACCGCGCGCGGGCTGGTGCGGTCCTCGGCCGTGGGAGCGGTGCCGGCGACGGGCGCGATCGGCGTGATTAGCACGCCGAAGTGGCGCTCGACCGGCACGTCGACCTTGTAGGCGATGTCGCGGGCGATGTTGTCGGCAAGCACCGCGTCGGCGGCGGCGAGCACCGGCGGTGCGCGCAGGAATCCGGCGAGGTCGCCCGCCGTGACGCCGATGCCGAGCAGCTCGCGGGCCGCCGTGTTGGCCCGCACCACGCGGCGGTCGCGGTCGAGCAGCAGCACCGGGTCGGGCAGCGCCTCGAGGATGCGCTCGGCCACCGCGGCGCGGCGCGCCATCTCCTCGTCGCGCTCGCGGACCAGCGCGCGGGCGCGGGCAAGGCCGGCGGCGATCTCGATGATCTCGGGGGTCCGCACGGTGCCGGCGGCGTCGACCTCGGCGAGCCGGTCGGCCGCCGCGGCGATCACCACCGCCTCCTGCATCGGCCGCCGCAGCCGCCACATCAGCCCGGCGAGTAGCGCAAGGGCCGCGAAGATGGCGGCACCCCACGGGATCTCACGGGTGACGGCAAGCAATAAGAGGGCGACGAGACCGACGGAGGCGAGCGCCAGCGCGGCGGCGAACAGACGGGCGAGTGAAACGGCAGGCGACATTTTGTTCCGACAGTTTATCTGGCGGTCCGCGCCGGTCCCAGGCCGGCGACCGCAAAACCTTATCATAATGCCTTGCCAATCATGACGGGAACGCGACGCGGCGGTGCATAACCGCATCCGGCCCGCGCCCCATGGCGGCGCCTTGTGGTAGTGTCCGGCCACCCGACCACCGAGCCAGTATCCGCCCCGCACGCGCCACGCCCGACGCCACGCCCAAGATGGACGATTCGCCAGCGCCTTCCGCCACCGATTCCGCAGCACCCATCGCCACGGGTGACGTGTCGCCGCTGATGGCGCAGTACCTCGGCGTCAAGCGCGCGCATCCCGACGCGCTGCTGTTCTATCGCATGGGCGACTTCTACGAGCTGTTCTTCGACGACGCCGTTGCCGCGGCGCGGGCGCTCGACATTGCGCTGACCAAGCGCGGAAAGCACCTGGGCGAGGACATCGCCATGTGCGGCGTGCCGGTGCATTCGGCCGAGTCCTATCTCCTGCGTCTCATCCGAGCAGGCTTCCGCGTCGCGGTGTGCGAGCAGATGGAGGACCCTGCCGAGGCCAGGAAGCGCGGCTCCAAGTCGATCGTGAAGCGGGAGGTCGTGCGTCTGGTGACACCCGGCACGCTGACCGAGGACGCGCTGCTCGATTCGCGCCGCAATAACTTCCTCGCCGCCGTCGCCGAGGTACAAGGATCGCTGGCGCTCGCCTGGCTCGACGTCTCGACCGGCGCGTTCCAGGTCCAGCCGGTGACCGAGCCGTCGCTCGCCGCGGCGCTGGCCCGTGTCCAGCCCGGCGAGCTGCTGCTGCCCGAGCGCCTCGCGCGTGTGGCGCAAAGCGCCGCCGCCGAGGCCGCGGGCGCAGTGACGATCCAGCCCAACACGCTGTTCGATTCCGAGAACGGCCGGCGACGCCTCGAGTCGCTGTTCGCGGTCAAGACGCTCGACGCCTTCGGCACCTTCGCCCGCGCCGAGCTGTCGGCGGCCGGGGCACTGGTCGGCTACGTCGAGATCACCCAGAAGGGTAAGTTGCCGGCGCTGCGGCCGCCGGTGCGGATGTCCGAAGGCGCGTTCCTCGAGATCGACGGCGCGACGCGGCGCAATCTCGAGCTCAGCACGACGCTATCGGGCGATCGCGCCGGCAGCCTGCTCGGTACCATCGACCGCACGGTGACCGGCGCCGGCGGCCGCTTGCTCGCCGAGCGCCTTGCCCAGCCGCTCACCGACGCCGATTCCATCAACGCCCGGCTCGATGCCGTCGCCTTCTTCTGCGACGCGGCCGATCTGCGCGACCGGCTGCGCGAGACCTTGTCGCGCGCCCCCGACATCGAGCGCGCGCTGTCTCGCCTCGCCGTCGGCCGCGGTGGCCCGCGCGATCTCGCCGCGATCCGCGACGGCCTGCGCGCCGCGGGCGACGCCAAGGCCGTGCTCGCGGTCCACGGGCCGGTGTCCGATCTCACCCGCACGCCGGCGATGATCGCCGCTGCCGCCGTCGAACTGCGCGATCCCAACAACGTCGCCGAGGGTCTGGCGCAGGCGTTGGCGCCCGAGCTGCCGCTGAACGCGCGCGACGGCGGCTTCATCGCCAAAGGCTACGATTCGGCCCTCGACGAGACGCGCACGCTGCGCGACGAAGGCCGCCGCCTGATCGCCGGGCTCGAGCGCGGCTACGCCGAGCGCACCGGGCTCCCGGGTTTGCGCATTCGGCACAACAACGTCATCGGCTACCACATCGAGGTGAAGCCGAAGGACGCCGAGGTGCTGACGGCGGCCAAGGGCCCGAACGGCGAGGAGCGCTTCTTCATCCACCGCCAGACGATGGCGAGCGCCATCCGTTTCACCACCACCGAGCTCGCCGATCTCGAAACCCGCATCAGTCGCGCCGCCGACCGCGCCCTCGGCCAGGAGATGGAGCTGTTCGAGCGCCTCGTCGCGGGCGTGCTGGCCGAAGCGCCGGCGATCGCCATGACCGCGGCGGCGCTGGCCTCGCTCGACGTCGCCGCGGCGCTCGCCGATCTCGGCAACGAGCAGCGCTGGACCCGGCCGCTGGTCGACACGTCGCTCGCGTTCCACATCGAGGGCGGCCGCCATCCCGTGGTCGAGGCGGCGCTGGCGAAGGACAGCCAGCCGTTCGTCCCCAACGACACCGATCTTTCGAACGGTTCCTCGGATGGACAGGGGCGGCTGTGGCTCGTCACCGGCCCCAATATGGCGGGCAAGTCGACCTTCCTGCGCCAGAACGCGCTGATCGCCGTGCTCGCCCAGATGGGCTCGTTCGCGCCGGCGGCGAAGGCGCACATCGGCGTCGTCGACCGCCTGTTCTCGCGCGTCGGCGCCGCCGACGATCTCGCGCGCGGCCGCTCGACCTTCATGGTCGAGATGGTCGAGACCGCGGCGATCCTCAACCAGGCGGGCACGCGCGCGCTCGTCATCCTCGACGAGATCGGCCGCGGCACGGCGACCTTCGACGGTCTCTCCATCGCCTGGGCGACGGTCGAGCACCTGGCGCAGGTCAACCGCTGCCGCGGCCTGTTCGCGACCCACTACCACGAGCTCACGGCGCTGACCGCGCGCCTCGACGGCCTCACCAACCACACCGTGCGGGTGAAGGAGTGGCAGGGCGACGTCGTGTTCCTGCACGAGGTCGTCGCCGGCACCG
>DATJIG010000256.1:0-2458 GCA_035493495.1 Alphaproteobacteria bacterium | reverse complement strand
AACGCAAATGCGCCGGCATAGACATGCTGCACCGGCACGCCGAGCGAGGCGGCCATGTTGCGGTCGAAAGCCGCGGCACGCACCATGGCACCCAGGCGCGTGCGGTAGACGACGAGCGCCACCGCGGCCACCACAACCGCGCCGCCGAGGATCAGGAAGAGCCGGTACAGCGGTAGGAATACGCCGAAGATGTCGATCGCGCCCGAAATCGGGACCTCCGGCTTGTAAGGATTGGGCCCGAAGACGAGGCGGAAACCGTCCTCCATCACCAGCCCGAGCCCGAAGGTGAGCAACAGTGTCGTGACGTGCCGCTCGCCGCCATGGAACACACGCTGGATCAGTCCGCGCTCGACGACATAGCCGACGGGCAGCATCACCAGCGGCACGAGGATCAGCAGCAGCCAGAACGGGAGGCCGAGCGAGGCGAGTGCCAGCGCGACGAAGGCGCCGAGCGCGTAGAACTCGCCATGCGACATGTTGATGACGTCGAGGAGGCCGAAGATGATCGTCAGACCCAGCGCCACCAGGATCACGGCCACACCGAGCACGAGGCCGACGAGAATCTGCGGCGCCAGCACGAACTGGAAGTATTCGATCGCCGCGGTCATCATCGGGCCTCGCGCGCGTGGTCTTGCTTTCTAGAAGCGGGTGCAGGTGTCGGGGCCGATGGCGTCCTCGCCTTTCACCTCGCCGACGATGGTGAACTTGCCGCCGTTCACGCGGACGACGTACATCGTCTGCACGGCCTGATGGTCGCCAGCGCGCAGCGTCTTCTCGCCCTGCGGCGTCTGCCATTTCAGGTCGGCGAAGGCAGCCCGCACCTTGTCGGTGTCGGTGTTCTGGGCTTTCTCGACCGCGGCCTTGTAGGCATAGATCAGCCCGTAACTGTCGGCGCCGTAGAGATCGGGGTCGGTCTTGTAGGCGGCTTTGAAGGCGTCGACGAACTTCTTGTTCTCGGGTGTCGCGATCTCGGCCGAATAGCCGACGCCGGTGACGAAGCCTTCCGCCGCTTTGCCGATGGCGGGGAGGTTCTGCGCCGTCACGGTGCCGGAAGCGCCGACGACGGTCAGGTTATTGAGCAGGCCGAACTCCTGGAGCTGCGTGAACAGGCGCACGGTGTCGTTGCCCGCCACCGAGGTGTAGAGCACTTGCGGGCGTGCCGACCGAAGCTGGCCGAAATACTGTGTGTAGTCCTTGCTATCGAGCGGCGCGAAGACTTCGCCGGTCGAGTTGGCGCCGACCTTCTCCGCGCTCGACTTGAACGCGGCGACGGTCGAACGGCCCATCTCATAGTCGGGCCCGAGGTAGAACACCTTCGCCTGCGGCTTCTCCTTCGAGAGCCACACCGCCAGCGCCGACGACTGCTGGCCCGCGCGGGCATTCACGCGGAAGACGTTCGGCGAGCATTTATCAGCGGTGATCGAGTCGGCGAAGGACACGGTGGTGGCGATCAGCTTGCCCGCGCGTTCGGCGACCTGCCCGACAGCCAGAGTGGAGCCAGAGTTCACCGTGCCGGTGAGGAAGTCGACCTTGTTCACCTGGAACAGCTTGTCGGCCTTCTGCACGGCGACAGCGGGATTGGCCTCCTCATCCTCGTAGGTCAGCTCGACCGGCCGGCCCATGATGCCGCCGGCGGCGTTGACTTCCTTGGCGGCAAGATCAAGTCCCCAGCGCACTTGCTGACCGATACCGGCGTAGGTGCCGGAGAGCGGCGTGACCACGCCGATCTTGATCGGATCGGCGGCAAAAGCGCTGCCTGTGATTGCGGTCGCCGACAGCAGCGCCGCAATGATTGTTGTGCGGTATGTCATGTTATCCTCCCAGTTATTGTTTGAAGCGGCTAGCGGCCGCCTTCGGTTACCTGTCAGCTTCCCTTGAATTTCGCCGGACGCTTGCCGTGGAAGGCTTCGACGCCTTCCTTGAAGTCATCGGACTGCCGCAGCCGGCTGTAGCAATGGCCTTCCAGTTCGATCGCGATCGCGAGTGTGGAATCTTCGGTGTCGTTGAGCAGTTTCTTGGCCGTGCGCTGCGCGAGCGGCGAGAAGGTCAGAAGCTCGTCGACCAGCGCGTCGGTCGCCGCCTCGAGCTTGTCGTCGGGCACGCACTCGGTGGCGATGCCCCAGTCGAGCGCCTGCTTCCCGGGGATGCGTTTGGAGCGCATCACGATGTCCTTGGTGCGGGTGATGCCGACGATCTTTTGCAGCCGTGCCGAGCCGCCCGAACCGGGAATTTGTCCGAGCTTCTGCTCGGGCAAAGCGTAGAAGCAGGTCTCCGACACGATGCGGAAGTCGCAGGCGAGCGAGATTTCGAAGCCGACGCCGAAGCAGTAGCCGCGGTTGGCGACGATCACGGGCTTCGCACAGCGGGCAGGGGCGGCGATGTTCCAGGCGAGCTTGGACACGTGCTCGGGCGAGGCTTCCATGAAGCCCTTGATGTTGCCGCCGCTGGAGAAGTGCTC
>DATJIG010000255.1:0-9013 GCA_035493495.1 Alphaproteobacteria bacterium | reverse complement strand
ATGGACGAGCTCAACATCGACGTCCAGGTGCTGTACCCGACGATCTTCCTGCAGCCGACCGCACGCGACGCGGCCCAGGAGCGCGCGCAGTTCCACTCCTACAACCGCTGGCTGGCCGACATCTGGAAGTTCGCCGGCGATCGTCTGCGTTGGGCAGCATGCGCGCCGATGAGCTCGCCCCATCTGATCCGCGATGAGCTCGCCTTCGCCAAGGACCACGGCGCCTGCGCGATCTTTGTCCGCCCGTTCGAGTGCGACCGCTACGTGGGCGAGTCCTATTTCGAGCCGCTGTTCGCCGCCGCCCAGGAGCTCGAGCTGGCGATCACGTTCCATTCCGGCAATGCGAGCCCCGCCGCGAACGCGTTCCACGAGGGCCACAACTTCGGCCGCTTCAAGCTGGCGATGATCGCGCAGTTCCACTGGCTGCTCGAGTACGAGATGCCGAAGAAGCATCCGGGAATCCGCTGGGCGTTCGTCGAGGCTGCGGCCAATTGGGTTCCCTACGCGCTGGTCGACGTCGCGAAGCGGCTCAAGCGCAAGGGCCGGAGGCTCGCCGCCGAGCCGCTCAAGGACAACAATATCTGGGTCACCGTCGAGACCACCGACGACATCGCCTACATCGTCGACCGGGTCGGCGACGACAACCTGATCATCGGCACCGACTACGGCCACACCGACACCTCGGCGCAGATCGAGGCGCTGCGCCTGCTGCGCGAGAGCGGGCGGCTGCCGGCGGCGAGCGTCGACAAGATTCTGGATCGCAATCCGAGGGCGCTCTACGGCCTTTAGGCGGTACGCCTTCGGGCGGTCCTTCACACCGCGTCGAACCGAACGCGGACAGGGAGACAGCAATGACGGCAAAGTGGACAGGTGCAATCTGCGGCGTGCTGCTGCTCGCGGCCGCGCCGGTGTCGGCTGACGACTTCTACAAGGGCAAGCAGATCAATTTCCTGGTCGGCGCCGGTTCGGGCGGGGGCTACGACCTTTACGCGCGCCTCCTCGTTCGCCACTGGCCGAAGCAGATTCCCGGCGAGCCGGTGTTCGTCGTGCAGAACCTGCCCGCGGCGGCGAGCCTCGCCGCCATGAACACGCTGGCTAATACCTCGCCGCGCGACGGCACCACGATCGCCGCGGTGCAGAATCACATCGGCGTCGAGCCGATTCTCGGCCTGACCGGTGCGCGCGACAACGTCAAGTACGACGCCCGCGCCGCCAACTGGATTGGCAGCGCCACCAAGGAGGTGCCGGTGGTGGCGCTGTGGCACACCGTGCCGTTCCAGAAGTTCGAGGACATCATCGGCAAGGAGGTGCTGGTGGGCTCGAGCGGCGTCGCCACCTCGGACAGCGTCTATCCGCGCGTGATGAACAAGCTGATCGGAACCAACTTCCACATCATCGAGGGTTACTCGACCAACCCGGAGCTCGCGACCGCGATCGAGCAGGGCGAGATCCAGGGGCGCGCCGGCTGGTTCGTGTCGAGCTTGATGTCGTCGAAGCCCGACTGGGTCGCGAATAAACAGATTCGTCTTCTCGTTCAGGTGGCGCTCGAGCCTTACGCGGGGTTACCCGATGTCCCGCTGGTTACCAGCTTTACCAAGAGCCAGGCCAATCGCGACCAGCTCGAGTTCGCGTTGAGCTGGCTGTTGATGGGACGACCGTACGTGGCGCCGCCGGGTGTTCCGGCCGATCGCGTGAAGCTCTTGCGCGATTCGTTCATGCGCACGATGAAAGACGCAGCGTTTCTCGCCGAGGCGAAAAAACTTAACCTTGATATCACCCCCATGTCGGGTGAGGAGATTCATGCTCTTCTAGAAAAGCAGTATGCGACGCCGAAAGACGTCGTCGACAGTGTGCGATCAATGATGGCGCCGACTGGAAAATAGGTTCCAAAGTAAATTGGTCGTGTGACGAAAGCCCCTGAGGGAATCTTCTCAGGGGCTTTTCATTTTTTTAAGAACTTTGCGCAACGCTGTGTCTGCTACCGGACAGTCCGGCTGCTGCGAACCGCGTCAATGTTCGAGATGGGTTGAGACCCGGGTGTCGCGACGAGGCAAAATCGCGCGACGCTTTCAGGTGATGCATCGAAGAAAATGAAGCGAACCGTCTATCAACTGCTGATGAGCGTGTCCGCGGGTGCGGTCATTGGCATCATCGTAGTGAACTTCGTCAAGATCATGGATCCGGAGATCGAGATCGACTACGAGGTTTCGATCACGTTCTTCTCCGTGCTCACCTGGGGCGCACTGTCGGTGCTCGACACGCTGTTCCGGAAGCCGGAGCCGCCCGCGTCGGCATCCGTCGCCACCACACCCGCGCAGCCCTCGCGTCGCTAGGTCGCGGCGCGGATCGGACACGACACGCCGGTACCGGCGAGCCCGCAGTAGCCGTGGGGATTCTTCCCGAGGTACTGCTGATGGTAGTCCTCGGCGTAATAGAACGGCCCGGCATCGGCGATTTCGGTGGTCACCGGCGTGAAGCCGCGCGCTTGCAGCGCGGCGTCGTAGTCGCGCTTCGACTCTTCTGCGGCCACGCGCTGCGCCGGCGTGACGGCGTAGATCGCCGAGCGGTACTGCGTGCCGACGTCGTTCCCCTGGCGCATGCCCTGGGTCGGGTCGTGGGCCTCCCAGAACGCGCGCAGCAGATCGCCGTAGGAGATCACCTGCGGGTCGAAGGCCACCAGCACCGCCTCGGCGTGGCCGGTGCGCCCGGAGCAGACCTCCTCGTAGGTCGGATTCCTGGTATAGCCGCCGGTGTAGCCGACTGCCGTCGAGTAGACGCCCGGCAGTTCCCAGAAGAGGCGCTCGGCGCCCCAGAAGCAGCCCAGTGCGAAGATCGCCGTCTCGAGGCCCGCCGGAAACGGCGGCTTCAGCGCGTGGCCGTTGACGAAGTGACGCGGCGGTACCGCCATCGCGGCATCGCGGCCGGTCAGGGCCTCCTCGGGGCTCACCATCTTCGCCTTCTGGGACAGCATCGACCGCATCGCTTGGCTCCCGTTCCTGATTGGTCCTGGCCCTTTCCGTTCGCTGCCGGGGCGGGAAAGGTTACGCGCTCATAAATGGTGTCTCGCCTTGAGGTCCGCCAGCACGAACAGCCGGATTGCGCTCGACAGGTTTCCGCTTCGCTCGCGGTCGATTTCGGCGATCAGCCGGTCGAGCGAGAGGCCCCGGGTCTTGGCGATGCCCGCCAGCTCCGCCCAGAATGGTTCCTCGATCGAGACCGACGTGCGGTGACCGGCGAGGCGGACGGAACGCTTGCGAATACGGGAGTCTCCTTCGCTCATCCGCCGCCTCCCGACGCTCGGCCGGGGCCGAGCATCTTTTTCGGATCGACCCAGCGCTCGAAATCCTCGGCCGAGACCCAGCCGGACTCGATTGCAGCCTCGCGCAGCGTCATATCCTTGTGCAGGGCGGCGTGGGCGATCTTCGCCGCCTTGTCGTAGCCGATGTGCGGCGCGAGCGCGGTGACCAGCATCAGGGAGAGGTCGACGAGCTCCTGCATCCGCTTGGAATCGGCCTCGATGCCGCTCACCGCCTTGTCGGCGAAGCTGACCGACGCGTCGGCGAGCAGTCGGATCGACTGCAGAAGCGCGTTCGCCATCAGCGGCTTGTAGGTGTTGAGATCGAGGTGGCCCTGGCTGCCGGCCATGGTAATCGCGACGTGGTTCGCCATCACCTGGATGCAGACCTGCGCGAGCGCTTCGTTCTGTGTGGGGTTCACCTTGCCCGGCATGATCGACGAGCCGGGCTCGTTCTCCGGCAGGCGGATCTCGGCGAGGCCCGCGCGCGGGCCGGAGGCGAGCAGGCGAATGTCGTTGGCGATCTTCATCAGCGACGCGGCGACGGTGTTGAGCGCGCCTGAGACCTCGACCAGCGCGTCGTGCGATGCGATGCCCTCGGCGAGATCGTCCGCACTCACGAACGGCAGGCCGGTGATGTTGGCGGCTTCGGCTGCGAACCGCTCGGCGAATCCTTGCGCCGCATTGAGCCCGGTGCCGAGCGCGGTGCCGCCCTGCGCGAGATGGAACAGCGCCTTCTCGGCGTGGGCGACGCGAGCGATGCCGCGCGATACCTGCTTGGTCCAGGTCGCGAACTCGCGGCCGAGCGTGGTCGGCACCGCGTCCATCAGGTGCGTGCGGCCGATCTTCACCGTGTCGGCGAACGCGTGCGCCTTGGTGTGCAGCGCGTCGTGAAGCCGATGCAGTCCCGGCAGAAGACGGTTGCGGATAAGGAGCGCGGCGGCGATGTGGATCGCCGTCGGCACCGAATCGTTCGACGACTGGCCGAGGTTGGCGTGATCGTTGGGATGCACCGGCGACTTCGCGCCGAGCGGCTGGCCGAGCCGCTGGTTGGCGCGATTGGCGAGCACCTCGTTGACGTTCATGTTGGTCTGGGTGCCCGAGCCGGTCTGCCACACGGGGAGGGGAAAGTGCTCCGACAACTTGCCGTCGGCGAGTTCCTGGGCCGCGTCGCCGATCGCCCAGCCGAGGTCGGCCTTGAGCGCGCCCAGCGCCACATTGGCGCGCGCCGCCGCGAGTTTCTGGATGCCGAAGGCTCGGATCAGCTCCTCGGGCATGCGCTCGGTGCCGATCTCGAAGTTGCGGCGCGCGCGCTCGGTGACAGCGCCCCACAGCTTGTCGGCGGGAACCTCGATCGGCCCGAAGGAGTCGGATTCGGTGCGTGTCTCACTCATCGCGTGCCTCGCTTGCGCCGCTGTTGTCGCGCGACGGATGCGGCGCGCTCGCCCCACGACAGGAATGCATCGCCGTCGTCGATCACCGCCGGCGGCGGCATGCGGTAGCCGGGCAGAGCGACGCGCTTGCCCTGACGCATGTAGGTGAAGGTCCTGGCACCGGGCTCGATGTCCGAGTCGGGGTCGACCCGGAAATAGACACGCCTGCCGTCGACGATCGCGATGTGGTCGCTGTCGAGATAGAGGCCATGGCTGCCGAACATCGCGCGCGACCGCACCGGTCCGAGGGCAGCCAGGCGGACGAGCAGTCGGGAGACGAAGGGATCGGGGGATGACGGCATAGGGCCCTCCGGCGCGGATTATACCGCGCCGGTCCGGCAGTCACATCCGGTCAGATGCCCCACATGTGCTGAACGAAGATGCGGACGCCGAGCAGGATCAGCGCGATCCCGCCGATCAGCTCGGCCCATTTGCCGAGTTTCGCTCCTGCGTAGCGGCCGACCATCACACCGGTCGTCGTCATGGTGAAGGTGGCGCATCCGATCGCCAGCGCGACCACGACGATGCTCGCTTCGAGGAAGGCGAGGGTCACCCCGACCGCCATGGCGTCGATGCTGGTGCCGATGGCGGTGACGATAAGCGTCATCAGCGAGTGGCGCTTAGGCTTCTCGATCTCGGCGTCGCGGCAGAACGATTCATAGATCATCTTTGCACCGATACCGCCCAGGAAGAGCAGCGCGATCCAGTGATCGATTTCGTCGACGAAGCTCGCCGCGGCGAGGCCGGCGGCCCAGCCGATCACCGGGGTAATGGCCTCGACGGTGCCGAAGATGGCGCCGGTGCGCAGCGCTTCGCTGAATTGGGGGCGGTGCAGCGCGGCGCCTTTGGCGAGTGCCGCCGCGAAGGCGTCGACCGACATACTCAAGGAAATGATGACGATGGCGAGGGGGCTCATGACAGTTCCGCCGGGCGATGACACAAGACGACGGCCCGCCGGCCGGAGCGGCGCAAGCCTCGTCTTGGTCTCGCCGGGCGCCTGTCGCGCCAGCCGCACCACGCGAGCCCGAAGGGCTCTGCGAGTATGTTGATGCGGATCCGCCGCGGGGTTGCGGCGGTGGCTACTCCCCAATGGCGGTTTGATAAAGAGCAGACGGCGCGCTGTCAACCCGCATGGCCGTGGCGCAAATCCGCCCCTTTTGGCGCTATTCCGCCCGGCGGCGCAGCAACACGAGGGCGGTCGCCGAGAGGCCCGCGAACACCGCGCCGGCGACGAACGTCGCGTCATGGCCGACGGTTTCCCACAGCACGCCGGCCAGCGCGCTGGCGAGAAACATCATGACGCCGGTGACGACGTTGAACAGGCCGAAGGCGGTTCCACGCAGGTCGGCGGGCGCGGTGTCGGCAATCATCGCCGCGAGCAGGCCTTGCGTCAGTCCCATGTGGAGGCCCCAGAACGACACGCCCAGCAGCAAGCCGGGCACGGAGTTCCACGCGGCGAGCATGAGGTCGGCGACGATCAGCGCGCCCAAACCGACGGCAAGCACGAGACGGCGGTCGATGCGATCCGAGAGCCAGCCGGCCGGCCACGCGCTCGCCGCGTAGACGACGTTCATGGCGATCAGCACGCCGGGCAGGAGCGCAAGCGTCAGGCCCGCATCCTGCCCGCGTAGCACCAGGAACGCTTCGCTGAAGCGCGCGAAGGTGAAGACGATGCCGATGGCGACGACAGTCCAGTAGGCGCGGCCGATGCCGCGCAGGCGCGACCAGGCGAACTGCGCGGCGGCAGGTTTCGTAGCCGTCGCGGTCGACTCCGGCTCGCGGACGAAGAGGACGAGGATGAGAACACAGATCACTCCGGGAATGAGTGCGATCCAGAACACCATGCGGACGTCGGCGAACAGCGCGAGCAGCGCCATGGCTAGCAGCGGTCCGGAGAACGCGCCGATGGTGTCGAGCGATTGACGCAGCCCGAAGGCGGCGCCCCGCGCATGGGCCGGCGTGACGTCGGCGACGAGCGCGTCGCGCGGCGCGCCGCGGATGCCTTTGCCGATGCGGTCGACGAGACGGGCGGCCAGCACCTCGAACGGTGTCATGGCGATGGCGAAGAACGGTTTGCTCGCGGCTCCCATGCCGTAGCCGATGACCGTCAGGAGCTTGCGCTTGCCGAGCCAGTCGCTGATCGCGCCCGAGAATATCTTGGTGATGGCCGTCGCACCCTCGCCGATGCCCTCGATAATGCCGACGAGAATTGCGCTGGCACCGAGTGTGCCGACGAGGAACACCGGCAGCAGCGCGTGGATCATCTCCGACGACATGTCCATGAACATGGAGACGAGGCCGAGCGCCCAGACGGTGCGCGGGACGGTGTGACGGGTCGCGGAATCGGATGCGGCGGTCATGGTTTCTCCGTGCCCCGCGGTCGCAATTTACCAGCGGCGTGCGACCCGCCGCTTTGTTGTCGCACGTGGGGGGCCGGTGGCGCTGTTCAGGGCGTTGGGTTGGTTGTAGCATTGCCGCAACCATTAAGAAAATTACAGGAGGCACCATGGCACGGGCGCGTATCCGCCATCTCGCGATCAAGACCGTCAACCCCGAGCGGCTGGCGAAGTTCTACGTCGACACCTTCGAGATGGAGATCATCCATCGTTCCAAGAGCGGTGGGTGCTACCTGACCGACGGTTACATCACGCTGGCGCTGCTGAAGTGCCGGCCCGAGGACACGCCGCCGGGCATCAACCACTTCGGCTTCGAGGTCGAGGATTCCGCCGTGGTGGCCGACAAGCTGGTCGAGGCGGGGCTGCCGACGCCGACCCAGCGCCCGTCGACGACGCCCTACGCCGAGACCCGCGGCATGGATCTCGACGGCAACCTGTTCGACATCTCCGAGCACGGCTACGCGCAGGTCGAGTATCCGGCCGAGCGTGAGTCGAAAAGCCGCACCAAAGAAAAGGTCTGAGGCCCGCGCGCCTCGCGGGACCCGATCGATCGACCGAGGGAGGCCGAGATGGCAGCAGGACTGCGTCTCACCGGCGTGGCCGTCGCGGCGCTGTGCGCGCTGCTGGCGACGGCGGCGCGCGCCGACGACAATTTCTTCGCCGGAAAGACCCTGACGCTGATCGCGGGCTATCCGCCGGGCGGCGGCGTCGACGGCGAGATGCGGCTCGTCGCCAAGTACTTCCCGCGCTACGTGCCGGGCAACCCGACGCTGGTCGCGCGCAATATGCCGGGCGCGGGCGGGGCGATCCTCGGCAACAATCTTTACAACGTGGCGGAGCGGACCGGCCTCGTCCTCGGCATGGCGGGGCGCTCGAGCTTCCTTCTGAGCAACGTCGTGCCGCAGAAGGGCATCAGCTACGACCTCGCCAAGTTCTCGTACATCGGCGGCGCGGGCAGCACCAACAGCATCCTCTGGCTGCGCCAGGAGACCGGCATCAAGACCTGGACCGACCTCAAGACGGCGAAGAAGGAGATCGTGCTCGGCGCGCTGTCGCCGCGGGCGCAGAACGCGATCGTGCCGAAGGTGCTGGCCAAGTACGAGGGCTGGCCGTTCAAGGTGGTGCACGGCTACCGTGGCTTCAACGACGTGCTGATCGCGATCGAGCGCGGCGAGGTCGACGGCCTCCTTTCGCACGAGGGCAGCATCCAGAACACCCGGCCCGACATGATCGAGACCAAGCTCGTCGTGCCGATCTTCCAGACGTTCGAGGAGTTTCCCAACCTGCCAATCATGTCCGACCTCGTGCACGATCCCGATGAGCAGGCGCTGCTCGGGATGTTGAATGCGCCGAGCCAGATCGGCTTGCCGGTCATGGGACCTCCGGGAATCCCGGACGACCGCCTCGCGATGCTGCGCTCGGCCTACATGAAGATGGTCGATGATCCCGGCTACCGCGACGAGGCCGAGAAGAAGGGCGTGCCGGTCGGCCGCGCCATCAGCGGCCCCGACATCCAGAAGCTGATCGTGGCCAGCCTGTCGCGCGTGCCCGAGACGGTGGTGAAGGAGTACCTGGCCTACACCGAGGAAAAGGACAAGAAGGAGGAGTAGGTCACGAGCCAGGCGCGGTGTTGACGCGCTCGACTTCCTCCTCGAGCTCCTGCGCGAATCGCTGCAGGTCCTCTGGCACCGGCTCGCCCATGGCCCGGAGCTGGTTCATCAGCTCGATGACCCGGAAATGCACCTCATGCAGATCCTCGGGCTGATCGCCGTACTTATCCATCAGCAGGTTGAGTTCGGCGAGCAGCTCCTCGGTTCCGACCGGCATGGCAGCTTCTCCCATGATGTCCCGCCGCGTGGGCGATGGCGAAAGCCTAGGACATTCACAGC
>DATJIG010000254.1:0-5539 GCA_035493495.1 Alphaproteobacteria bacterium | reverse complement strand
GGCGCCGGCGCATGTGTCGCAGCTCCAAAGTCCTCCTTCAAGAGAGAGACGAGATGGCACAGGGAGCGCGCATCGCAGCGCACGTTTTGCGACTGGTTGGCCTTTTGGTTGGGGCTTTGGCCGTGGCGCTGGCGTCGGGGGCGGCCTTCGCCGACGACTGGACCGACGTGCTCGCCAAAGCCCGGCAGGAAGGCACGGTCGTCGTCCATGGCGCGCCCGGGCGGAGCTACAACGCCGCGCTGGTCGCCGCCTTCAACAAGGCCCATCCCGACATCAAGGTGCTGTTCAGCGGCTCGTCGGGCGCGACCGAGATCGCCAAGGTGCTGCGCGAACGTCAGGCCGGCATCTACGGCTGGGACGTGTGGGTGTCGGGACCGACCGGCGCCATCGGTGGTGCGAAGGAAGCGCGTTTCCTGGCGCCGCTGCGGCCGGTGCTTCGCCCGGAAACGATCGCCGACGACAAGTGGAGCGGCGGCTTCGAGTTCGGCTGGCTCGATACCGAGAAGAAATACTTCTACGCCTTTGACGGCACGATCCAGCAGCCGGTGATGGTCAACTGGGATGTCGTCTCGCGCAACGACCTCGCCACGCTCGCCGATCTGCTGAAGCCGCAGTTCGTCGGCAAGATCGTCTGGCACGATCCGCGCCTCGCCGGAACCGGCAACGGCACCTCGCAGACCATCTTCCACAATCTCGGCGAGCAGGCGCTGATCGCGCTCTACAAGCAGAAGGTGGTCTACACGACGAACGGCCATCAGATGGCGGAGTGGATCGTGCGCGGGCGCTATCCCATCGCCATCGGCGTCCAGCCAAGCGAGCTGGTCGACTTCCAGAGCCAGGGGCTCGGCAAGAACGTCGGCGCGCTGCCCGACGACTACTACAAGGAAGAGCAGATCAGCGTTGGCTTTGGCAACGTCGGGCTGGTCGACCGCGCGCCGCACATCAACGCGGCCACGGTCTACATCAACTGGCTGCTGTCGAAGGAAGGGCAGGAGGCGTGGGTGAAGGTCCCGCGCAACAGCCGTCGCACCGACGTGGTTCCGGCGTTTCCCGAGCTCACGCCGAAGAAGGACCGCGACTACTTCGTCGGCCAGGCCGAGCGCTTCACCGAAGAGCGGTTGCGGCTACAGCGGGTCGCCAAGCAGGTGATCGACGGCGCGCCACCGCGCGGCGACACCGACGCGGCCCGATAACAGGAGATGCGTCCGCGCGGCATCAGCCGGCGATCTCCTTTCGCTCACGTTCGATCACGCGCTGAGGCAGCGGGTGGACATGCAGAGAGTGGTGAAGGTCGCTCGATGTTAAGTGTTGTGGCCAAGTCGCGGATACGGAACATGAAGGGCACACGGCAAACTCGCTTCACGACGGGACGCGCATTCGCGATGCTTCTGGGACCTGGCGCTTGCTCCGCCCGCCTGTCCGCAGGCCCGCTTGGGGCCCCGCCAGATCACCGCCAGGCGTCACCCGCGGCACTGACCGTGGGTGGCGCCGGCGGACCAAATCGTCCCGGAATCTGGCATCAAAAAAATGCCCGACGCCGTGAGGCGCCGGGCATCCACCCCTAATTGGGAGAGAGGCGGCAAACGAAGGTGCCCGCGGTAGCCAAGCCGCAAGGCACCGACACCCTATTCGGGAGCCCGTAGGCGCGGGTTAAAAACGGAACGCGCCGAGTCGCCGTCGGTACGGTACCGTACTGACAGCGACTCGCTACGCTCGTGCTTCGCGTTCAACGGTTTGGTGCCCGTCGTCGGGTCCGACGAACCACGAGGTCGAGCGTCGAGTTAACCATACGCAGCTTGAGCGTGCTCCGAGGCATGATGCCGACCAGATGCCGCAGTCGACGCACGACTGTGGTCGGAACCCGACTCGAATCGTCGATCAGTGTTGGATTGCATCTCGCGTCGGTGATGGTCGCCCGTGCAGAGTCGCCGACCCCAGCGACGCTTGGCCGCAAAGTTTATCGATGCACCTGCCCGTTATGTCTGTTAGCTGGCATAACGTATGGACGATCAATCCGCCGATCGAGCTCGTAGGCACAGGATGCGTGCTTTCGAAGTGCAGAGCGTTGCCGAGCGCGTTTCCGACCTTCAGGCTCGGAGGTCGCTGCTCGACCTCGCCGCGCGCTACAACGCTATGGCGGACTTGCTCGATCTGGGAATCGAGCCCCCGGCGATCTGGGATGTGGGCCCGGGCAAACCCGTTACGGCGGACGGCGAGCCGGCCACCGACGCCCTGCCGGACAGCGAAGCTGATCCACCTCCGGACTCTTCGTCCTGAGACGATAGAGCGCGATCCCGCACCGTCATGCTTTTGGCTCTCGTGTGCCGGACACGCTCCGGAGCGAAAGGCATACGCGGCCGATGTCTGGGGAGGCTTTGGGGCGTGGCGCCGGCCGAGGCTAGAAGCCGGTGTCGCCGCCGACCCGGAGCTTGCGGCCGTAGAGCAGCGTGACGTTGACGCGCCGGTCCTCGTAGCTGTCGCGGAACCGGATCGCGTCGGTCTCGTGGAACAGCGCCGAGTTGAACACCACCGCGCGGTTGGCGCGGTAGGGAATGCGGATCGCCGTCGCTTCCGATTGTGCGAGGTATGTCCGCACCCGCGGCCCGGCCACGTTGTACTCCTGGAACGGCCAATCGCGCGGGCTCTCCTTGTCCCACACGATGAGGCCGCCCGTGTCGGGATCGAGATTGGCCTGGTCGGGCGTGATCCAGAAGTTGACGTTCACCGCCGCGAAGTCGGCGTGGAGCGGGATGCCGCGGAGCGTGCTGTCGTACTTGATGCCCCAGGCGAGATGCAGGCGGTGTGGCGCGAAGATGCGGGGCAGGCGGGCACGGAATTCCTCGGTGAGCTGCAGCAGGAGCGGCGTCGCGAAGCCGCTGTAGAGCAGCGAGTTGAGGTATCCGGGGGCGAACGATTTCTTGAACACCGTCGCTTCGAGGCTGAAGCGGCGGAACGCTGCGAGAGCCTCGGGGGCCAGCAGGTCGTCGATGACGACGATCTCCGGCTGCGTCGAGAAATAGGTTTTTTCGATCGCGGCAAAATCGAGGTCCGGATTGAGGACCGTCGGCAGGCGCGGGCAGGGGCCGCCGTCGTAGACCACGTCGTTGTAGGAGGGGCTCAGCCGCCCCCGATCGGCGAGGGAGACCTGGATCGGCTTGGTGCGCGGGTGATCGGCGTGGCGCGCCCACAGCTCCGACAGCGCCCGGCGCCAGATCTCCCGTGTCGCCGGCAGCAGGCCGTGCGCGGCGAGATACTCGGCCTGCTGGTGCTCGTGGAAGAGCCGGAACGGCATGATCGTGTCGTTGCGGTCGAAGCGCCGGCGCATCTCGTGGTGCATTGCGGTGGCGCGCCGGAACTGCGTCAGCGCGTCATCGTGCCGGTTTTGGTTGAGCGCGATCATCCCGAGGTTGAACACGGCGTCGGGATGGAGCGGATCGAGCACGAGACAGCGTTGGAACTCGGCCGCCGCCTCGTTCCACCGCTCGGCGTTCACGAGCGCGATGCCGAGGTTGAAGTGCACCGAGATCGCCCGATCATCGACGAGCAGGGCGCGGTGGAACACCGCGATCGCGTCATCGGTCTGGCCCGCCTCGGCGAGGGCTACGCCGAGGGCGTCGAGGGACTCGAGCGTGTCGGGCGCGAGCTCGACCGCCTTGCGGTATGCGACGAGCGCCGCCCTGAACCGCCCTTCCTGCTTCAGCGCATGGCCGAGCGCCGCGTGTCCCGCCGCGTTGCAGGGATCGAGCCGCAGGGCGTTGCGGAAGACCTCGATGGCCTCGGCGTGCCGACCCGAGGCCGCCAGCTCCATGGCGAGATTGCCGTGGGCCCGAGGATCGGTCGGGCACAGCACGGCGATCCGGGCCAGGGCATCGATCGCTTCGGCCTGGTCGCCGGAGCGCTGCGCCACCTCCACGACGGCATGGAGGTGGCGCAGCTGGTCGTCGTGCGGGGTACGCGCTTCCATACTTTATTGCGGAGCGAGCACCAGGATGCAGCCGCCGCATCCGCCGTTGCTGGCGCGTGTCGGCACGTACACGTGACTGTTGGCCTCGTACACGGCGACCGAGTGCGCGCCGACCGCGGTCTTGTATTTCTGGATCACGCGGTTCGCCTTCATGTCGATGACCGTGAGCGCGGGTCCGCCCTTGTCGTTGGAGGTCGCGGCGTACCAGTGTCCGGCCTTGGGATTTGCCGCCGCCTCATCGGAGCCGCCGGCGCCGGGGATGGTGGCCACGACGGCGCCTTTGGCGGCGTCGAACACCACCATCTGGGGCGGCAGGTCGTCCTTGGCGGTGCCGGCGTTGCAACCGACGAAGAACTGCGAACCACCACCCTTTACCAGGCCGTGCGGGATGCAGCCCTCCAGCGGAATAATCTTCACCAGCGTTGCGGTCTTCGGATCGATCACCGCGAGGCCGCCCTTGGTCTTCTGCTTATCGATCTGCGGAATGTCGACGTAGAACATCCCATCGCCGGGGTTGTAGGCCGACTGCTCGATGCCGTCGGTCGCCTGCGGGAACACGATCTTGCCGAGCACCTTGTGGCCCGGCTTGGTAGAGATCAGCGTCACGAACGGCGGCTCGTCGGCGTCGTTGGCGACGATGAACACGCCTTCGCGCGGATCATACGCCACCTCGTCGGCGCGCTTGGTGCCGCCGGTCGAGATGGTGTCGACGATCTTGCCGGCCTTGAGGTCGACCACCTTGACGGTGCTGTTGCCGTCGCCGGCCCATACCTCGGCGGCGCTATTGACGGCGACGACGCCGTTCGGACCCGACACGTTGCCCTTCGGCCCATCACCGACGAAGCCGGTAACTCGGGTCAGGTACTTGTCGGTCTTGGCGTCGATGACGTCGACCGACTTGTTGCTGCGGTCGGCGAGGAAGTAGCGGCCGCTTCCCTGGTCGACCCAGCCGATGTCGAAGCTCTCCAGCGTCTCTCCCGGCATCTTGATCGAGCCGACCTGCTTCAGCTCCGCAGCCCCCGCGCCGCCCGCCATTACGACCGTCATGGTCGCGAGGATCGTCCATCCCGTGATCTTCATGTGCGTCCCTGTGATGTGAGTTGTTGAGTGAGCGTCAGCCGGTCACTGCGCGGCGAACACCTGGATGCAGCCGCAGCCGCCGCTGCCGCTGCCGCCCGGCACGAACACGTGCCCGGTATGATCGTCGACGGCGACGGAGTGGGGCGTGCTCGGGCCTTTCTGGGGGATCTTCTGGACCAGCGTGTTGGTCTTGGCGTCGATGACGCCGAGGACGCCCCCGCCGGGGAAGTTACTGGCGCCGATGTAGTACTGATTGTTCTTCTTGCTGTAGGCCACCATGTCAGCGGCGCCGATGTCCTTGACCACGGCCACGACCTTGCCGGTCTTGGCGTTCATGATCGCGACGCTCGGATTCTTCTTCGCCGAGCAGCCGAGGACGAAGTTCTGGTTCGGGCCGAAGGCGAGGCCGTTCGGGTGGCAGTTCTCGACTTCGAGCATCTTCACGAGCTTGCCCGTCGCGGGTTCGACGACGGCGACTCCGCCCTTTGCGGCCTG
>DATJIG010000253.1:0-11343 GCA_035493495.1 Alphaproteobacteria bacterium | reverse complement strand
GTTGGCGGCATCACCGAGGAAGTCGAGCGCGTCGGCCGCCAGCGCCGACGATCCGGCGTGGATCCCGGCGCCGATCTCAAGCGCGAACATCGCCGCGTTGACGACGAGCGCGATCCACAGGATCCGGCGGTAGCGATCGGTGGACGCGACCGGAGCGCAACAGTCGTCGACGGCGGCAACCGGAGCGCAGCAATGGTCGTCGTGGCAATCGGCCATGGTGTTCCTCTGGGGGCGGGCTCGTCGTAGACTGCACCCTGTAGCGACTACAGGGTCAAGCACCATGGCAGCGTCCGCATCGACACCCCACGCCACCGGCAACGCGACCACGATCGGCGCCCTGGGCAAGGCGGCCCACGTCAACATCGAGACGATCCGCTACTACGAGCGCATCGGCCTGATGCCGCCGCCGGCGCGCTCACGGTCGGGCTATCGGACCTATGACGAACGTCACGTCGAGCGACTGGAGTTCATCCGCCACAGCCGCGAGCTTGGGTTCTCACTCGACGCGATCCGCGAGTTGCTGGCGCTGAGCGACAATCCCGACCGCTCGTGCGCCGAGGCGGACAGCATCGCCCGCGTCCATCTCCGCGACGTCGAGGCGCGCATCGCCAGCCTCGGGGCGCTGCGCAGCGAGCTCACGCGCATGATCCGGAACTGCAGCCACAATCGCATCGCCGACTGCCGCGTGATCCGCGTGCTCGCCGATCACGCCCAGTGCGCGATCCACGGACGAGAGCCGGTCGGTGAAAAGTCGACGTCGCGCAAGCCCCGGAAAGCGCGAGTACGCTAACGCCGCCCCTTGAAGAACCCGCGCAGCAGCTCCGCCGCCTCGACCTCGCCGATGCCGCCCATCACCTCGGGCGCGTGGTGGCAGGTCGGCTGCGAAAAGAATCGCGGGCCGTGGATCACGCCGCCGCCCTTGGGGTCCTCGGCGCCGAAATAGATGCGGCGGATGCGCGCGAAGGCGATCGCCGCGGCGCACATCGCGCACGGCTCCAGCGTCACGTAGAGATCGCAGCCGAGAAGTCGCGGGCTCTGCGCCTGCGCCGCCGCCATACGCAGTGCCAGGATCTCGGCGTGGGCCGTCGGGTCGTTCAGCTCCTCGGTGCGGTTGCCGGCCGAGGCCAGCACAGCGCCGGTCGCGCCGTCGACGACCACCGCGCCCACCGGCACCTCGCCGCGATCGCCCGCCGCGCGCGCCTCGGCCAGCGCCTGCGCCATGTAGTCGTTCGATTTCCACTCTGTCATGGACGTTCCGCCATGAGGCCATTTCGCCATGGACACTCAACCATGAGGCCGCTCGGTCATGGCGCGCACCGTGACGGGCGATGCGGAAGGCGTCAAGCGCGGGCGCACGACGCCCGCCCCTCTCGCCGGCGGGGTGCGCGCCGTCAACGCTCGAAGCCCGTTCCTTGACGCACCGCGGGCGCGCGTCGAAGATCGCCGGGTGAACCTCGCCGCCGATCTTCAGCTCCTCCTGCTTCTTCTCGCCGCCAACGGCAGCCCGGTGCTGACCAAGCGGCTGCTCGGCGACCGCTGGGCAACGCCCCTCGATGGCGGCGTCAGCTTGCCCGACGGCCGGCCCTTGCTCGGCCCCTCGAAGACCGTCCGGGGCATTGTCGTCGGCGTTTCGGTCCCGGCCCTGTGCGCGCCGCTGCTCGGACTGGATTTTCGCCTCGGCGCGCTGGTCGGAGCCGTATCCATGGCCGGCGATCTCGCGTCGAGCTTCATCAAGCGGCGACTGAACCGGCCGTCGAGCAGCCAGGCGCCGGGCCTCGACCAGATTCCCGAATCGCTGCTGCCCGCGCTGGCGTGCCGTTCCTGGCTTGGGCTCGCCCTCTGGGACGTCGCGCTGGTGACGGCGCTGTTCCTGGTCGGCGAGATCGCGCTGTCTCGCGTTCTCTACAAGGTGCACATCCGCGATCAGCCGTATTGACGGTCGCGGCGGCGCGCCCGCGCGGGCGTTCAGGCGCGGGTCAGGCGATGCACGGCGACTTCCGGCGGGCAGTTGAAGCGCACCGGCACGATCGACGAGCCGACGCCGACCGAGGTGTAGCCCAGCATCTCTTCGTAGCGCCACAGCCCGGAGCCGTACTTGCGCGGCAGCGCCGCGTCGAGCGTGATCGGAACCGCGCCCGGCAGGCAGATCTGGCCGCCATGGGTGTGGCCGCTGAGCAGAAGGCGGAAATCGGCATGGGCCGCCTGACGGTAGATCTCGGGGGTATGCGACAGAAGCACGGCGAACGCGTCGGACGGCACCTCGGTCGCCGCCTTCTCGATGTTGTCGACGCGGTAATAATGGGCGTCGTCGATGCCGGCCAGCCAGAGGCGCTCGTCGCCGCGCGCGATGGCCACGGCTTCGTTGAGGAGGACGCGGATGCCCAGCGCCTCCATCCCGGGAACCATGCGAATGGTGTCGTGATTACCGAGCACGGCGTAGACGGGCCCGACGATCGCGGCGCGGATCGATGCGAGCCCGCTGAGCGTCGCGTCGTACGGGCCGCACGTCCGGCCGCGGAAGTCGCCGGTCAGGGCGCAGATGTCGTAGCGAAGATTAGGCAGGAGTTCGGCCAGCCGGTGCATCGCGCCGCGGTTCATGTCGACGTGCAGGTCGGAGAGATGCAGGATCGTGAAGCCGTCGAACGCCGGCGGCAGGTCCGGAAGCGCCAGCGTGGTGCGACGTACCTGCAGCCGCTGGCTGTTGCGGTGCCCGCGTCCATACAGGCCGGCGAGACGCAGCGACCCGCGGATCAGCGCCTGGATGCCGCGCAGATTCTCGGGATGGAAGAAGTTCAGGCCCTGACCGAAGACCCTGGCTTCGTGGGCGTCCTCGATGCCGAGCCGCTGGCGCGCGTGGACCCGGCCGAGTCGCCGCTCGAGCGCGTCCTGCACCGCATCGTTCTGCCGGGAGTGTCGATCCATAGCGTGCCTCGGCCCCATTCTAGCGCACCCGCGCGCCCAAGGCCGTGGGCACCATCATGTGAAATCCCCCTCTCTTCCCCGCATCACGGAAAGAGAGATATGCGGAGCGGCGATTCTCTTTGCCCGAGCGATCGCCTACACTCCGCGCCATGACGAAGACATCCCGCCCGCTGATCGGCATCACCATGGATTCGGAGAAGCCGGGCGGCTACTCGAAATTCCCGTGGTACGCGCTGCGTGACAACTACGCCGGCGCGGTGGCGCGGGCCGGCGGCCTGCCGCTTGCCCTGCCCCACGAGCCCGAGGCCGTGCCCGAGTATCTCGACACCATCGCGGGCCTGATCATCACCGGCGGCGCGTTCGACGTCGACCCGGCGCTGTTCGGCGCGGGTTCGCGCCACTCGACCGTCACCACCAAGGACCGCCGCACCCAGTTCGAGCTCGCCATCGTCAAGGGCGCGCTCGAACGCGACCTGCCGATCCTCGGCATCTGCGGCGGCGAGCAGCTTCTCAACGTGGCGCTCGGCGGCACGCTGATCCAGCACATCCCCGACGAGATCCCGAACGCGCTCGCCCACGAGCAGCCCAATCCGCGCGACGAGCCGGGGCACGACGTCGAGATCGTCTCGGGCACGCTGCTGGCGCGGATCACCGGCGCCAGGACGCTCGCCGTCAACAGCGCCCACCACCAGGCGGTGAAGGAGATCGGCCCCGGCGTCGTCGTCAACGCGCGAGCCCCTGACGGCGTGATCGAGGGCATCGAGGCGCCGAAGCGGCGCTTCTGCCTCGGCCTCGAGTGGCACCCCGAGTTCTTCATCACCAAGGGCGACGAAGCGATCTTCCGGGCCTTTATCGACGCAGCACGCTGACGCGACCGCGAGGCATCGACGCGAGCCGGTAGAGCTACGCCGAAATTTTCGGCGTCACTCCCGCGAAAGCGGGAATCCAGCACCACCTCACTCTGCCCCGCCGCGGGAGCCGCCCTGGATACCCGACTCTAGGACCGCTTGCACGCGGTCCTTTAAAAAGAGGGGCGCGGGTATGACGAATAAAGCCCAAAACAAAAACACCCGCATAGCCCCGGACCCAGTATGTTCCCGGCCATGATCGACGATCCCGCAGACACCGACGACACGCCCGAGGACAAGACGGGCGGCGCCGAGCCCGCCTCTCCCGACAACCGCGAGCGCATCGCCAAGCGCATCGCCCGCGCCGGCATGGGCTCGCGCCGCGAGGCCGAGGCGATGATCGTCGAAGGCCGCGTCGCGGTGAACGGCGAGGTCATCACCTCGCCCGCGCTCGACGTCTCGCCCGACGACGCGGTGACGGTCGACGGCAACCCGCTGCCGAAGCCGGAGCGGACGCGGCTGTGGCGCTACCACAAGCCGGCCGGGCGGCTGGTCAGCCGCATCGACCCGCACGGGCGCCCGACCATCTACGCCGACCTGCCGCCCGAGTTCGCGCGGCTGATCTCGGTCGGCCGCCTCGATTTCAACTCCGAGGGCCTGCTGCTGCTGACCAACGACGGCGAGCTGTCGCGGCGACTCGAGCTGCCGGCGGGCGGCCTGGTGCGGCGCTACCGCGCGCGCGCCTTCGGCCACGTCGACCAGAAGGCGCTCGACCGGCTGGCCAACGGCATCACCGTCGAAGGCGTCGAGTACGGGCCGATTCAAGCTCAGCTCGAGGAAGCGCGCGGCGCCAACGCCTGGATCGCGCTGTCGCTCCGCGAAGGCAAGAACCGCGAGGTGCGCAACGTGCTGGCGGCGCTCGGCCTCCAGGTCAACCGCCTGATCCGCACGAATTACGGGCCTTTTGCGCTGGGCGATCTCCCGGTCGGCGCGGCGAGCGAAGTGCCGGCGGCAAGCCTGATGCGCGAGCTCGGCCTCGCGCCGGAGAAGCCGAAGGGCTGGGCCAAGGTGAAGCCGCGCACCAATCCGATGAAGACGCGCAAGAACCAGCGCCCGGGCCGCAACGCACGGCTCGCGCGCCGCGCCGAGGCGACGGAGCATGGCGACAACGCGCCGCGCGAACAGCGTTCGAGCGCGCCGCGCTTCGAAAAGCGCGATCCGCGCGACCATCGTCCCGGCGACCGGCGCCCGAGCGGCGCGATCCAGCGCGAGCGGCGGTTCGAGGCACGCGACGAGCGCGGTGGCGACCGGGATCGTCCGCAACGAGCGTTCGGCGCGCGCCCGGACGAGCGTCCGCGTGACGGGACACGGCCGTACCGCGCGCCGCGCGATTCCCGGCCGGAGGGCGACAAGCCACGCTACGAGAGTCGCGCCCCGCGCTCCGATGGCGACACGTCGCGATTCGAGAAGCGTCCGCTCCGCGAGCGCGCCAACGACAATCGTCCGCGCGATGACCGACGCGATTTCAAACGCCAAGAGGGCGACAAGCCGCGTTATGAGAGTCGCGGTCCTCACCCCGAGGGCAAGCCGCGATATGAAAAGCGTCCCTTCCGCGAGCGCGCCAACGCCGAGCGCCCACACGGCGACGAGCAGCGCGAGGGCAAACCCCGGTTCGAGAATCGCGGGCCAAAGCGCGATGAGGGTGCGCGGCCGTACCGAGCGCCGCGTGATGGCGACAAGCCACGCTTCGAAAAGCGGCCCTTCCGCGACCGCGCCAACGCCGAGCGCCCGCGCGGCGACGAGCGGCAGGATTTCAAACGCCAAGAGGGCGACAAGCCGCGTTACGAGAGTCGCGGCCCTCGTCCCGAGGGCAAGCCGCGCTTTGAAAAGCGTCCGTTCCGCGAGCGCGCCAACGCCGACCGGCCGCGCGACGACCGCCGGGACGGCGACAAGCCGCGTTACGAGAGTCGCGGACCACGTCCGGAGGGCAAGCCACGATACGAGGCTCGCGGGCCAAAGCGCGACGAGGGCGCGCGGCCCTACCGGAAACCGGGCGGCGACGGCGAGCGCCGGTTCGAGAAGCGCCCGTACGGCGAACGCACCAACGCCGAGCGCCCGCGCGGCGACCGTCCCGCAGGCGACAAGCCGCGCTTCGAGAGTCGCGGACCACGCCCCGAAGGCAAGCCGCGCTTTGAAAAGCGTCCGCGTCCTGCGGGCGACAAGCCGCGCTTCGACAATCGCGGCGAGCGCCCCGCCGGTCCGCACGGCGGCGACCGCACCCGACCGCGCAAGGGTCCCGGCCGCTTTGCCAAAGGCCCGGGCCGAGGCCCCCGCCGAACGTAACGATGCGGATCGTCGCCGGTAAGCATCGCGGCCGCGTCCTCGCGGCGCCCAGAGGCCTCGACACACGCCCGACGGCGGCGCGCGCCCGCGAGGCGCTGTTCAACATCCTGGTTCACGGCGACTTCGGGGGCGATTCGCCGCTCGACGGCGCGGTCGTGCTGGACGCCTTTGCCGGCACCGGCGCGTTCGCCTTCGAGGCGCTGTCGCGCGGCGCCGCGTTCGCGACGCTCCTCGACACCGACCGCGCGGCGCTGGCGGCGGCGAAGAGCAACGCGGTCGCCCTCAAGGAGACCGCGAACGTCTCGCTCGAGCCGCGCGACGCGACCCGGCCGGGACGCGCCTCGCGCGCCCACACGCTGGTGTTCCTCGACCCACCCTATCGCAAGGATCTCGCAACGCCCTCGCTCATCGCACTCGCGAATAACGGGTGGATCGAGTCGGGCGCGCTGGCGATCGTCGAGGTCGGCGCCAGGGAAGACTTCACCGCCCCCGACGGCTTCGAGGCAATCGACGAGCGCACCTACGGCGCGGCGAAGTTCGTGCTGATGCGCTATCACAGCTGAGGCGATCTCGCGCCGATCGATGGCGATTCCGGAGGCGCGGGCGATCGTCTCGAGGCGCTCGGCCATATGGTCGTAGCTCTCCGCGACCTGGAGCAGCGTGTCGCGCGCTCCCGCATCCTTGTCGGGCGCCTCCGCCCGCAACCGCAGTTCTTCGGCGCGGCTGCGAAAGCGCGCGATCGACTTCGGCAGATCGTGGAGGACACCGTCCTTGAATGGCGGCACGTACATCATCGGGTCGCCCATACCGCCGACCATCGACTCGGAAAAGCCTAGGGCGCTTTGTGACGGAGTCAAACCCGGGAGAAACCCCATTCCGCGCCCGACGCGGCTTGGGCGCGCGGCGGCCATCCGAATGGCCTGCGGTATCTTGGGAGCGCGTAGCCGGTAGCTTAGCGTCGCCCGAACAGCTTCTCGACGACGGTCACGGCGCGGTCAACCGAATATCCCTAGGATCGATCGGCACGACCTTTTCTGGCCACTGTCGTTCCAGACTCTCGCGCAACTTCCGGGTCAGCTCGGCGCTGCGACGGGATTTTTGCTTCTCATAGAAGAAGATGAAGAATTCTTCACTGAACAGGTTGCTGGCGCCAATCTGCCAGCTGTCGTCTCTCGATATGATCCAGTAGCTTCTGACGGTCGGGCGCTTGTCCGGCAGCGGTCCCATGGCGTGACGCCGATAAAAGGGCATTCGCTCACTGTCAGCAAAGGTCTCCAACATCCGCTCGAGAACGAGCACGTCGTCCTCGGCAATTTGGAGCTTTAGAGTGAGATCTGGGTGAATCGTCTGGGCGAAGCCGTTCCCCGTGACCGTCAGCAAAACCGCAAGGATCGCTAACCACCGCAACATCTCTACCGTCGCCCGAACAGCTTCTCGATGTCGGCCTTCTTCAGCTCAACGAAGGTCGGGCGGTGGTGGATGTCGTGGCCGCCGAGCTGCACCGACTCCATTTCACGAAGAAGCGCGTTCATCTCGGCGACGGTGAGCCGCCGTCCGGCACGGACACTGCCATGGCAGGCCATGGTGGCGCAGACGCGCTCGAGCCGGTCGGCGAGCGCCATGCCGGCGCCGTACTCGGCGATTTCGTCGGCGAGATCGATCATCAGGCCGCGGACGTCGGCGACGCCGAGCAGCGCCGGAGTCTCGCGCACGACGACGGCGCCGTTGCCGAACGGCTCGATCAGCAGGCCGAGTTTTGCGAGTTCGTCCAAGCGATCGAGGAGCCGCTGCGCCGCCGCCGGGTCCATCTCGACCACCTCGGGGATCAGCAGGATCTGGCGCGCGACGCCCTGCCCCGCCAGCGCCGCGCGGATGCGCTCGAACACGAGGCGCTCATGGGCCGCGTGCTGGTCGACGATGACGAGGCCGTCGGCGGTCTGGGCGACGATATAGGTGTCGTGGAGCTGGGCGCGGGCGACGCCAAGCGGATAGTCGGCGGTTTCCTCGTCCTCCGCGGGCGGCTCCACGCGCGCCGACGGGGCGATGTCGCCGAGCGTCGCCTGGGCGCCTTCACCAAAACCCGGGGCGCTGATGCCGGATGGCGCGAACGCTTCGGCGACGGCGCCGGTGAGATCGCCACGACCGCCATAGACCGACGGCGTCGGACGCGGCGGCAATCCCTCGGGCCGGAACGCGCCGAGTGCCGCACTCGACATCGACGGATCGGGCCGGTGCCCGGCGGCGGCGAGCGCGTGGCGCAGCGCGCCGACGATCAGCCCGCGCACGAGGCCTGAATCGCGGAAGCGCACTTCGGCCTTGGCGGGATGGACGTTGACGTCGACCGCGGCCGGCGGGAGATCGAGAAACAGCGCCACCATCGGATGGCGGTCGCGGGCGAGCACGTCCTGATAGGCGCCGCGAAGGGCTCCGACCAGCAGGCGGTCGCGCACCGGGCGGCCATTGACGAACAGGTACTGCGCCTGCGCCGTCGCGCGGCTCAAGGTCGGCGAGCCGGCGAAGCCTGCGAGCCGGATGCCCTCGCGCTCGGCATCGATCGCGAGGGCGTTGTCGGCGAACTCGCGGCCCATGACACGTGACAGCCGCGCGAGGCGCGCCGGAAACAGCCCGGCGCCTTCGGCGTCGAATCGCAGCTTCGACGCGCCGTCGACGGTGAGGGTGAAGGCGACGTCCGGGTGCGCCATGGCGAGGCGCTGGATGACGTCCGACACCTGGTCGGATTCGGTGCGCGTCGACTTCATGAACTTGAGCCGCGCCGGCGTCGCATAGAAGAGATCGCGCACCGCGACGCGGGTGCCGGCGGCGAGCGCGGCCGGGCGCACCGGAGCGACGCGTCCGCCCTCGACCTCGATGGCGAAGGCGTCGGCTGCGCCGCGAACGCGGGATTCAATCGTGAGTCTCGAGACGGCGCCAATGGACGGCAACGCCTCGCCGCGGAAGCCGAGGTAGCGGATATCGACGAGGTCGTCGCCGTCGAGCTTCGAGGTGGCGTGGCGCTCGATGGCGAGGGCGAGATCCGAGGCACCCATGCCGACGCCGTCGTCGGCGGCGACGATCTCGGCCAGGCCGCCGTCGCGGATCGCGACGTCGACGCGGCGCGCCCCTGCATCGAGCGCGTTCTCGACCAGTTCCTTGACGCAGGCGGCCGGGCGCTCGATCACCTCGCCGGCGGCGATGCGATTGGCGAGTCCTTCGGGAAGGCGGCGGATCGGCACGCTTGGGGTCCGGGGCAGTTGGTGAATGCCCGTTTTACCGCCGGGCCGATCGGCGGCAAAGCTGAGTCTCCACCCCTCACCTTTCTCGTCATGCCCGCGCAAGCGGGCATCCAGTCTCTTTCGTCAAAAACTCTGGACCCCCGCTTTCGCGAGGGTGACGACAGAGAAACTGTGCCTCAGCCCATCTTCGCGAGGTAGCGGCGGGCGAGCACCTTGCCCTCCTCGACCGCCGGCTGGTCGTAGGGGTCGACCCGGAGCAGCGCCGCGGCGAGGATCGTCTCCAGCATGTAATGCATCATCAACGCGCCCATGGTCTCCTCGTCGGGCTCGGTGATGCGGATCATCCGCACCGGCCGGCCGTGCTTGGCCAGCGTGTCGGCGGTGGCCTGCGCCTCCGCGGCGATGAGATCGCCCATGGCGTGGCCGACGAGATACTCGAACTCGGGCTCGAGGCCGCGCTCGCGCTGGATCGTCGGGCCGACGCCCTCGGTCTCGGCGGCGATGATCGTCACCAGTTTGTCGGCCGGGCCGTCGAGGTAGAGCTGGAGCTGGCTGTGCTGGTCGACGGCGCCGAGCGCATTGATCGGCGTCGTGCCGTGGCCGTTCTTGCCGAGGCTCTCGGCCCAGAGCTGGCGGTACCAGAAGGCGAACGGCTGCAGCGCGTCGACGTAGGGCATCAGCACGCTCTGGGTGACGCCCTGGCGCTTCAGGAGCGCCACCGCGAGTGCCGCACCCTCGGCCGGCGCGAAGCCGCGCGCCGAGCGGGCGTTGAGCAACCTGCGCATGACGGCCCGCGCGCCGGCGCGGATCGCGCCCGGATCGAAGCCGGCGATTGCCGCCGGCAGCAGGCCGACGTTGGTCAGCACCGAGTAGCGGCCACCGACGCCCGGATCGTGGTCGAGCAGCGGGATACCGTAGCGCTCGGCCAGCCTGCGCATCGGGTTCGCCTTGCCGTCCTTCGGCGGTTCGGTGATGGCGAGGAACTGGCGACGGATGCCGCGTTCGCCGGTCGCCTTTTTGATCGTGCGCAGCGCCGCCAGCGTCTGCAGCGCGGTCTCGGCGGTCGAGCCCGACTTCGACACGGTGAGGAAGCCGGTGCGCTTGAGGTCGACGGCGTTGAACGTGTCCTCGAAGCGGATCGGATCGACGTTGTCGAGGAAGTGGAGTCGGGGACCTTTTTTCCCCATCGCCTGCGCGGCGACGGTCAGGGTCTGGGCACCCAGCGACGAGCCGCCGGTGCCGAGCACGATGACGTCGGCGAAGCTCATGCGGAAGCGGCGCGCGGCGGCCTCGATCTCCGGCAGATCGTCGCGGCGGGCGGGCACGCGCAACAGCGGCAGCGTGCGCTCGTCGTGCTGGGCCTTGAGTTTCTTAAGGGCGGCGGGCAGCGAGTCGAGCGCCTTGCGGTAAGCGGCCTGGGACGCGCCGACGGCACGGCGAATGTCGTGGGTGTAGGGAAGTCTGGCCATCAATATGCCCGGGGAATAGTTCGCGGGAGGGGACGCAGCAGGGACGCGCCGCGCGAAGACTAACAGCAGCGCGCCGTGACAGGCCAAGGGCAAAGCGGCCCACGGCGACGCACCGCCCGATATCACGACGAAACGGACCGATCCGGCCCGAGTCTATTGCGAGTCGCCGTCGATCGCCGGTGGCGGCATCGTCGCGGTGACACCCTTCGGCTCGCCGACGATGACGAACGCTAGCGCGTCGGGCTTCAGCCATTTCTTGGCGACGCGGTTGACGTCGGCGGGCGTCACCTTCTCGATCAGCCCGTTGCGGGTTTCGAGGTAGTCGATCGGGCGGCCGTCGAGCTTGTAACCGAGCAGGATGCCGGCCAGCGCCGACGACGAGCCGATGCCGGTCAGGTACGAGCCGGTGAGATAGCTCTTGGCGTCCTTCACCTCGGCGGCAGTCGCGCCCTTGTCGCGCATCTTCGCCCACTCGGCGCGAATGAGATCGATCGATTCGCCGACGCGCGCGTTCTCGGTGCCGACCGA
>DATJIG010000252.1:0-2438 GCA_035493495.1 Alphaproteobacteria bacterium | reverse complement strand
CAACCGCGCCTACGTGTTCTCGATGAAGGCGCACGGCCTGCAGAAGCGGGCGTCGGGCGATCCGTACTTCTCCCATCCGCTCGAGGTCGCCGGTGTGCTCACCGGCATGAAGCTCGACACCGCGACCATCGTCACCGCGCTGCTCCACGACACCGTCGAGGATACGCTGGCGACGGTCGAGGAGATCGAGAAGCTGTTCGGGCCGGAAATCGCGTCACTGGTCGACGGCGTCACCAAGCTCTCGAAGATCGAGCTCCAGTCCGACCACACCAAGCAGGCGGAGAACTTCCGCAAGTTCCTGCTGGCGATGTCGCGCGACATCCGCGTGCTGCTGGTCAAGCTCGCCGACCGCCTTCACAACATGCGCACGCTTCGCTACCTCAAGGATCCCGAGAAGCGCCGCACCATCGCCCGCGAGACGATGGAGATCTACGCGCCGCTCGCGGAGCGCATCGGCATCAACGACATCAAGAACGAGCTCGAGGACCTGGCGTTCGCCGAGCTCCATCCTGAGGCGCGCTCCTCGATCATGGCGCGCTTGGAGTACCTGCGCGAGCAGGGCAGCGACGCCGTGCGCAAGATCGAGGCGGAGTTGACGGCGACGCTCAAGGAAAACGGAGTCACCGCCGAGATCGAGGGCCGCGAGAAGACGCCGTACTCGATCTGGTCGAAGATGCAGCGCAAGAACGTGGCATTCGAGCAGCTCTCCGACATCATGGCGTTCCGCGTCATCGTCGACAAGGTCGCCGACTGCTACGCGGCGCTCGGCGTGCTGCACGGCAAGTACCCTGTCGTGCCGGGGCGCTTCAAGGACTACATCTCGACGCCGCGCCCCAACGGCTATCAGTCGCTGCACACCGGTGTCATTGGCCCGCTGCGCCAGCGCATCGAGGTCCAGATCCGCACCCGCGAGATGCACGACATCGCCGAGCGCGGCGTCGCCGCGCACTGGCAGTACAAGCAGGGGGCGGACCAGCACGAGGGCAAGCAGTACCGCTGGCTGCGCGAACTCCTCGACATCCTCGAGAATGCGTCGGGCCCCGAGGAATTCCTCGAGCACACCAAGCTCGAGATGTTCCAGGACCAGGTATTCGCGTTCACGCCGAAGGGCGACCTCATCAGCCTGCCGCGTGGGGCCACTCCCGTCGACTTCGCCTACGCCGTCCATTCCGAGATCGGCAACCACTGCGTCGGCGCCAAGATCAACGGCCGCATCGTCCCGCTCAAGAGCGAGCTGCAGAACGGCGACCAGGTCGAGATCGTGACGTCGCGCGCCCAGACGCCGTCGCCGACCTGGGAAAGCTTTGTCGTCACCGGCAAGGCGCGGTCGGCGATTCGCCGCTTCGTGCGCAGCCGTCAGCACGAGCAGTACGTCCATCTCGGCCGCGCGATCCTGGAAAAGGCGTTCCAGCAGGAGGGCTACGAGTACTCCGACAAGGCGCTCAAGGGCGTGCTCAAGAAGCTCAAGGAGCAGTCGCCCGAGGACGTGATCGCCAAGGTCGGCGAGGGCCTGATCTCGGCGCGCTCGGTGCTGACCGCGGTATTCCCCGGAACGCGCGACAACATCGCGCCCGGCGGCGCCGAGGTGGTGCCGATCGAGACGGCGCGGCGCGAGAAGGAGAAGAAGCCCAAGAGGAAGGGCTACGCGGTTCCGCTCAAGGGGCTGATCCCCGGCATGGCGCTGCACTACGCCAACTGCTGCCACCCGCTGCCGGGCGACCGCATCGTCGGCATCGTGACGACAGGCAAGGGCGTGACCATCCACACCATCGACTGCCGGACGCTGGAAAGCTTCGCCGACATGCCGGAGCGTTGGCTCGACGTCGCCTGGCAGGACGACGGTAGCGAGCTCAATTCCGAGGCGCGGGTCGGGCGCATCCGGCTCACGCTGATGAACGAGCCCGGCGCGCTGTCGTCGCTGTCGACGGTGATCGCCAAGAACCTCGGCAACATTCTCAACCTCAAGATCACCCACCGGTCGCCGGATTTCTTCGAGATGTTCATCGACGTCGAGGTGCGCAACGTGAAGCACCTCTCCAACATCATTGCCGCGCTGCGGGCGACGCCCGCGATCAATTCGGTCGAACGGGCGCGGGGCTGACGATGAGCGAGCGAGCGTCAGCGCCGCAGCGGATGCGGCTCGGTGTCAACATCGACCACGTGGCGACGATCCGGAACGCGCGCGGCGGCGCGCATCCGGACCCGGTGCGGGCGGCGCGCATCGCCGCCGAGGCCGGCGCCGACCAGATCACCGCGCATCTGCGCGAGGACCGCCGTCACATCTCCGACGAGGACATCCGGCGCCTGACGACCGAGATCGACCTGCCTCTCAACCTCGAGATGGCGGCGACCGAGGAGATGCTGCAGATCGCCCTGCGCCACCGGCCGTTCGCAGCCTGCGTCGTGCCGGAGAAGCGCCGCGAGCTGACCACCGAGGG
>DATJIG010000251.1:0-2480 GCA_035493495.1 Alphaproteobacteria bacterium | reverse complement strand
GCTTGGTGCGCTGCATGTCGATCGACTTCTTGTAGGCTTCGTAGTGCTTCGGAAAGGCCTTGCCCCATGCGGCGGGGTCCTCGATGTTGTCGTTGTAGGTTGGGCCGCCGAGTTGTCTCTCGGCCGCCGGGTGCTGCGTTGTGGACTGCGACGTGCCGGTTGCCGGAACTAGCATGAGGAGCCCCGCGACCCCAGCAGAGAGGGCGCTCGCGAGCGGACGCACGTAGGGCAGGCGGAGAGAGGGCCTGGAGGCCCGGATCGGCTCGGAAGAAATGGCTGGCGGTGTCATGGCCCGTGTCGCTCGCGAAGACACGCGAGCATCGCGCGAAAACACCTGCACGCCTATTGGACCTTTGGGCACTGCCGACCCTGCCGATCGCGCTCAACATCGCGCGAGCGCACGGTGGCACCCTTACCGCTGAGCACCGGGACGCGGGACGCGGCGCATTCCGCCTGACGCTTCCTGCGCTGCCTTCGGCCAGCGCTCATTGAGCGTCCTGACGAATCCCTTTGCTCGACGCCGCTTCTTGCGTCCGGCCGCCGCGATGCGCGCAGGAGCGGCTTTCTCGTTTGTCTTTTTGTTGCTGGTGTCCATGGAGGGGCACCCTCAACAGCAGCGGAGACAGTCGAAGGGAACGTCCGTGCGCTCAACCAAGCCGCTAACGGGCCCGGCAGGATCGCGAAAGAAGGTCGAGTCGTCCACGTCGGTCGACTGACTCAGGGCGCGCGCGTTGTCTCCGCCTTTGTCCAGCCTGGACCGGGATCGAAGCGCTTCATCGCGGCGACGGCCTGAGCGGTGCGCGGCCCGAGGTCCTTCTGGTAGACGACCGCGTCCTGGTTGACGATGAAGGTCGTCACGCCCGAGATGCCGTAGCGGATCGGTGATGCGACGACCGCGAATCCGCCGATCATCGCTCCCTGCACCACGTACTCGAATGCGCCGCCAGCCGCGTTCGGGCCCTGCGCCTTCAGCATGCGGAAAACGTAGCCGTGGTATGGCCGCAGCTTCGACTCGGCATAACCCTCGGCCGCCGCTTGCGCGACGAGCTGGCCGAGCGGGCTCTCGGGCTCGCCCGCTTGCGCCCGCCAGTACAGCCCGTCGTGCCGGCCGGGGCTGCTCGCGAACTTCTGCGCGTAGGCGACCTGACCGGTGCGACCGGGGTCCGCGCGCGCGTACTCGATCTGCGCATCGACGATCGCTTCCAGCACCTGGATCGTGTCGAGCTCGTTGCGGCCGATCCGGCGCGCGAGCACCTCTTCGTGTCCGGCGGCGCCGTCGAAATGCCATCGGCCACCCGAGCGCACGATCGGAATCGGCAGCGGCCAGTTGTCGGCGCCGACGGTGGCGGTGGCGTGGTTCTCGCCCGACATCGTGATGCCGTGGCCCTCGTCGTAGGCAGCGACGAACTTCGCCATCTCGGCGCGGTCGGCGGTTTCGTCGCCGGAGAGCAACCACGCTTGCGATCCGGGCCCGACGACGGTCGCGAGCACGCCCGGCAACTGACGGCGCATCGCGCCGACCATCGCCGCGACGGCGTCCGCCGGCGACGCGAAGGTCGGCTGCGCGGTCTTGTGCTCTGCGGCGGTCGCGCTTGACCCCAGCGCGAGCGCGATGAGCAGGGCGACCGCGCCGCGGGTCATCTTCGTCGAGGTCATCGCCTACCTCCGCCGCCGCGACCGCCACCGCCCATGCGCCCACCGCCGCCCGAAAAGCCGCGCCCTGTCCGCCCCATGCTCTCGCGGCTGGCGTTGCCGCGGTTGCTGATGTCGCGCGTGGCGGCGGAGTTGCCGACCCCGTCGAATGCGCCGCGGTTGCCGAAGCTCGTGCTGTCGAGGCGGCCGCCGAGATCGCCGCGCTGGATCTCGGCCCGGCCTTGCTCGGCGCGGCCGCGGAACTGCTCGCGCGCCTGGGCGTTGCGGCTGAAGTCGCGGTCGAAGCGGCTCGCCGTTGCCTGATCGCGGTAAGCGACGCCCTTGCGGTGCTCGACGTTGTGCCGCCAGTTGCGGTCGGAGATGTTCGTGCGGTTGAAGTTGTTGTAGCGGTGATGGTCGACGTAAACGCCGCCGCCGCCACCACCCCAGTTGCAGCCGCCCCAGAGCCAGGCGCCGATGACGATGCCGGCCAGGAACGCGCCGCCGGGGTAGTAATAGCCCGGCGGATACCAGTAGTAGGGTGGATACGCCGGATACGGCCAGGTCCCGTATACGTACGCGGGGTCGTAGGTCGGGACGTAGATGACCTCCGGGTTCGCAGGCTCGATGACGATGACCGTCTCGCCGCCTTCCTGCTTGGTCGTGACCGTCTGCTCCTTGCCCGACTGCAGATGCCCGGCAGCACTCGCCTTGGCGCGCAGGCGCTGCACGGCCTGCATCACTTCGCTCTGCTGGCCGAGGAAGGCATCGCCGAGCTTGTGCGTCCAGTCGAGCTTCTGCTCCATCATCTCGAGCACCTGGGGCACGGCGGTCAGCGCTTTCACGCT
>DATJIG010000250.1:0-24366 GCA_035493495.1 Alphaproteobacteria bacterium | reverse complement strand
CTTGCCGTCGCCGATGCGGCCGGTGCGGGCGGCCTGGGTGATGGCCTCGATCGCCCGCTCGACCATCGAGTCGTCCATGACGATCTCGATCTTCACCTTGGGCAGGAAGTCGACGACGTATTCGGCGCCGCGGTAGAGCTCAGTGTGACCTTTTTGGCGACCGAAGCCCTTGGTTTCGGTGACCGTCATGCCCTGGAGGCCGATCTCGTGCAGGGCTTCCTTCACCTCGTCGAGCTTGAACGGCTTGATGATGGCTTCGATCTTTTTCATGACGGTTCCTTACGCAGGTTGGCGGTCACAAATGCCCGCCGCACCGCGTTCGCCGGGACGCGGTTTCGGCCGATGCAAATAGCATGGCGCGTGCCAAACCGGGACTGCTGATTTGGCACGTAAAAGCGGGGAAAAGCTGTGCCGCGCCGATAACGTCGCGCTTGGTATGGCTAAAAAATAGACAAGTGATGCATTTATAGACACATACATTGCCTGAGCCTCGGGCAGCGGTGAGACCGGTTTATGAGCGGAACGGGACCCGGCCCGACGTCGATCAAGCGTCGGCCCGGCGGGTAATAGCCGCGGCAGGGCAGACGGACCGGGCCGGAAGCGTTGCCGGGCGACGGTCCTCCGGTGTTTCGGTTGACGCGTCAGCGTCGTTGCCGCTAAAGAGGCACGCGCGCAAGATAGCGCCGCAGGGCTCGGCATTGCGGCGGGTGTAGCTCAGTTGGTAGAGCGCCAGTTTGTGGTACTGGATGTCGCCGGTTCGATCCCGGTCACTCGCCCCATTCCCCCAAAAAACACGCCTGTCCGGCCTCCCCCGACCCATGCCCGGGCTAAGCGGGCGTTAACC
Source organism: Alphaproteobacteria bacterium (assembly GCA_035493495.1). GTDB lineage: Bacteria > Pseudomonadota > Alphaproteobacteria > SMXQ01 > SMXQ01 > DATJIG01. The sequence goes on along the minus strand of DATJIG010000250.1, from coordinate 23,522 downwards.
CTCATTTAATCGCCGTCCCCCAAGTTATTGCAGCCGTCGCGCGCACCGACTGGTGTTCGACTGCGCCGTGGCGAAGAGCAAAACTTCTGTTCTGGGGAATTACCATGGGTGGCCTTCCGAAACTCCGCTTGCGCCTGAGCATGCCGCGGTGGCTCTCGCTGAACCGCGTCAGCATCGCATGGAAGGCCTACGGCGGCTTCGGCGCCGTGGTGCTCCTGATCGTCGGCATGGGCGGCCTCGGCGCGGTGTCGCTGACCGGCGTCTCGTCCGACTTCGGCCGCTACCTGCGGCTGTCGCGCGACATCTCGGCGGCCGCCGATCTCCAGAGCGCGGCACTCCGCATCCAGAGCAACGTCCGCCAGTTCATGATCACCGGCGACATCACCAACGTCATCGAGGGCCGCGCCCAGGTCACCAAGGCCAACGAGGCGATGAAGATGCTGTCGGAGGATCTCTCCGCCGACGAGGATCTGACCGAATCTTTTGCCGGCCTCAATGCCGGCATCACCAAGTACAGTGACGGCTTCGAGAAGCTCATCGAACTGCAGCTCAAGCGCAACGAGCTGATGGAAGAGGCCCTCAACCGCATCGGCTCCAAGGTCGAACGCGATCTGTCGACGCTTCAGCGCGCCGCGGGCGAGCAGGGCAAGGGCGAGGCCGCGAACGAGATCGGCCAGTCGCTCAATGCGTTTCTGGTCTCGGCCTGGGGCATCCAGAAGACGGTCATCGAGGCGTCGGAAGCGACCGCGCTGCGCTCGCGCAACGAAGGCATCCGCGCCGAGAAGATGCTGCGCGCGCTCGGCGACAAGGTGCCGGGCCTCAAGGGCAAGCTCGACGAGATCGCCAACGACATCGCCGCCTACAACACCGCCATCAACGCGGTCGGCGATATCGTGGCGTCGCGCGACAAGATCATGTCGGGTACCGTTGAGCGGTTCGACACCGACGTGCTGCAGCGCATCGACAAAGTGGTGTCGGTCCTGCGCAGCAACCAGCAGGAGCTGTCGGACACGGCGACCGCCGCCGCCCATACCGCGCTCAAGCTGACGCTCGCCATCGCCGGCATCGCCACCGTCATCGGCCTGCTGCTCGCGGTCACCATGGGCACCGGCATCGCCCGCCCGGTGAAGGCGATGACCGCCGCGATGCGCAAGCTCGCCAACGGCAACACCGATACCGAAATTCCGGCGCGCAATCATGGCGCCGAGCTCGGCGCCATGGCCGAGGCGGTCCAGGTGTTCAAGGACAACCTGATCCGCAACGAGCAGCTCGCGAAGGAAGCCGAGGAGCAGCGCGCCGCCCAGGAGCGCTTGACCAAGGAAGCCGCCGAGCGCGCCGAGCAGCGCGCCGAGCGTGCGCGTCAGATCGAAAAGCGCGCCAAGGAGTTCGAGGACAAGGTCGCCGGCATGTTGTCGCGCGTGGCGTCTTCGTCGGATGAGCTGCGCGGCGCCGCCGAGAGCATGGCGGCGATTGCCGACCAGACTCGCTCGCAGGTGTCGAGCGCCGCCAAGGCGTCGGACACGGCGCTCGGCAGCGTGCAGATGGTCGCCGCCGCGACCGATCAGCTCGCGTCGTCGATCCAGGAGATCTCGAAACAGGTGTCCGACACCGCGCAGAAATCGGCGCGCGCCGTCGACGACGCCCGCGGCACCCGCAAGTCGGTCGAGATCCTCAAGCAGTCCGCCGACAAGATCGGTGAGATCATCGAGACCATCGGCGCCATCGCCGGCCAGACCAACATGCTGGCGCTCAACGCTACCATCGAGGCCGCCCGAGCCGGCGCCGCCGGCAAGGGTTTCGCGGTCGTCGCGTCCGAGGTCAAGGCGCTCGCCAACGAGACCGCCAAGGCGACCGACGACATCTCGCACCGCCTGCACGGGATCCAGCAGTCGACCGCCGAAACCGTCACCGCGATCGCTGCCATCGTCGCTGCGGTCGAGGAGATCAGCGGCATCGCCGGCTCGATCGCCGCCGCGGTCGAGGAGCAGAGCGCCGCGACGACCGAAATCTCGCGCAACGTCGGCGGTGCCCGCGAGGGCGCATCCGGCGCCAACGACAGCATCAGCGGCGTTCGCAGCGCGGCCGACGAGACCGGCAACGCGGCGAGCCGCGTGCTCTCGACGGTCGAGGGGCTCGGCCAGGAAGCCGCGGCGCTACGCACGGCCGTCAACGCCTTCCTGACCGAAATCAAGGCCGCCTGACAGCGGCAGCAATTCCGGGGACGGACGGGCGGGGTCGGGAAACCGGTCTCGCCCGTTCTGCTTCGCGCGACCGGGCGCTGCGCCCTGCCATGCCCATTCAGCTATGCCCATTCGGCTATGCAGTGCGCGAGGGTTGTCGCTCGCGACCGCCCGTGTAGTCTGGCCTGCCGATCAGACCTCAGCCACGGACGCGATCATGGACATCGCCTACTTCAAGACATTCGCGCGCTACAACCGCTGGGCCAACGAGCGGCTGTATGCCGCGTGCGCGAAGCTCGCGCCTGACGAGTATGCCAAGCCGCGCGCGTCTTTCTTCGGCTCGATCAAGGGCACGCTCAACCACATCATGGTCGGCGACCGCGCCTGGCTCGACCGCCTCGAAGGTGCCACGGTTTCCGTCAAAACCTACGACGAGATTCTCTACGACGACCTGCCGTCGCTGACGCGGGCGCGCGCCGCCGAGGACGCGCGCATCATCCGGCTGATCGACGATCTCGGTCCCGACGAACTCGGCTGCACGCTCTACTACACGACGATGGCCGGCGATCGCGCCGAGACGCCGACCTCTCTGGTGCTGGCGCACATATTCAACCACCAGACGCACCATCGCGGCCAGGCACACGACCAGCTCAGCCAGACGAGCGTTCCGCCGCCGCCGCTCGACCTCGCCATTTTCCTGCGCGAAAAACCCAAAGAAAAGGCGTGAGCGGCTGACCGCTCACGCCCGTTTCTTAGCTCAGCGCGCTCTCAGACGCGGAAGAACGCCTTCGAGTTCTTGTAGAGTATCTTTTCCTTGTCGCCGCGGTCGATGGTGTCGAGCGCCCGCAGGTGATCGAGGTTGCCAGGGAACTCGCCGTCCCAGTGCGGGATGTCGGAGGCGTAGATCAGGTGCTCTGCGCCGACATAGTCGATGGTCTCGGCGAGCAGCGGCTCCTCGGCCTCGAGGCTGACGACGATCTTCGAGGCGCGGAACACGTCGCTCGGCTTCTTCCTGAGCAGCGGCATCTCGGACTCCCCGCGCTTTTCCCAGTGCTCGTCGAGGCGCGCGAGATAGTAGGGGAGCCAGGTCGCGCCGACCTCGAGAAACGCCATCCGGAGCTTCGGGAACTTCACCGGGACGCCGTTGGCGAGTACGCTGGTGAAGTTGAGCATGATGCCGGCCGGAAACGCGTAGCAGTGGACCTCGCTGAAGGTCCTGAGCTTCGCCGCTCCCCACTCGTGCGACCAGTGGCGCGTGCCGTGGATGCAGATCGCCAGCCCGAGCTTCTCCGCCTCCTTGTAGACGGGATCGTAGATCGGGTCGCCGAGGCCGACCGGCAGTCCGTCGGTGACGATTTCGACTCCGGGAAGTCCGAGTTTGGCGATCCGCTTCAGCTCGGCGACCGACTCCTTCACGTCGCGCATCGGCAGCACGCCCACCGGCTTCAGGCGCTTCGTGGTGTAATCCTTGGCGAAGTGGATGTTGGCGGCGCGGCACACCGCGGCGGCGAAACCGGGCTCCTGCAGCTTGGCGATGTTGCCCGAGCCGGTCGGGAACAGGATCGCCGTTTCCATATCGTGCTTGTCGAGCAGCGAGTGCCAGAGCTCCACCTGACCTGCGGGCGACAGATCGCGGGTGTAGCCGGGGAACGACAGCTTGCCCTGCAGCTCGGTGTCCCAGGGCTGGCCGCCCGGCCACAAGGCGCCATCATGACGCCCCTTCCAGTCGGGGGCGAGATATCTGGCGATGTCCTGGCGCCGTTCGAGAATATGTCCGTCGGCGTCGATCGCCGGCATGCTATTGCGTGCCATTGCTGTCCTCCCTGGGTGAATACCGCCGCGTAACACGGCCATCGGATTTGGCCGCATCTTAGGGCGGCGGTTCCGGCACCCTCCATCATTTTTTGCGAAACGATCTCGTTGCTAGGACGTCGCGGGCGCGTGCGCTACGCTCGATGTGACGGCGAGAGACGCGACAAGCGTCCGGCGGCCGTCAGGGGAGCGGATCGGAGGGAGCAATGGGTGTGCGTCGCGCGCTCGCGTTCATTCTGTCTGGGCTGATCGTTCAGTCCGCGTGTCTCGCCGTGGCGTCCGCCGAGGAGGCCGATACCTCCGGCCGCAAGATCATCCTCGGCATCCCGAGCAGCCCCGGCGGCGCCTACGACGGCTATTCACGGCTGCTGACGCGCCACATCAGCCGGCATCTTTCCGGCAATCCTACCGTCATCGCCCAGAACGTGCCGGCCGGCGGCGGACTCGTGCTGGTCAACCAGCTCTTCAACACGGCGCCGCGCGACGGCACCTACTTCGCGATGGTGCGCACCAGCACGCTCTACGAGGAGGTCTACGGCAACTCCGCCGTCAAATTCGAGGGACGCAAACTGACCTGGCTCGGCAACCTCAATGCCGATCGCGACACCTGCGTCACGTGGCATACGTCGGGCATCAATTCGTTCGCCGATCTCTACACCCGCGAGGCGGTGGTCGGCAGCGCCGGCGCCGGCGCGATGTCGGCGTCGATGCCGCTCATCTACAACGAGTTCCTCGGCACGAAATTCAAGGTCATCCTCGGCTACCGGGGAACGCCCGAGCGCATTCTGGCGATGGAGAAGGGCGAGCTGCAGGCCAACTGCGGCCTGACCACGGTGTCGCTGCGCACCACTGGCGGACAGAACTTCACCGACGGCAAGATCCGCGTCCTCGTCCAGGCGGGCCTGACTCCGGACCCGGCGTTCCCCGACGTGCCTAACATCCTCGACGAAGCGAAAACGCCGGAAGCCCGGCAGGCGCTCGAGTTCGTCTTCCTGCAGATGGAGCTCGGACGTCCGTACGCGGCACCTCCGTCGCTGCCGCCCGAGGCGGCCCAGCGGCTACGGACGGCGTTCATGGCGACGACCAGGGACGCCGAGTTCCTCGCCGAGGCCAAGAAGCTTCAGCTCGACATCGGTGCCATCGACGGAGCGGCCACGGCTGAGCGGGTCGGGCGCATCTATTCGACGCCGAAAGCCATTGCCGACCGCGTCGGCGCGGCTATGACGAAGAGCGGCAACTGATCGTGATAAGCGGTCGAAGCGGCGGTGCGATTGTGTAAGATGCGCGCCTCGTGAGCGCCGCGGGGCGCTTGCCGTTAACATTCGTGCATCGGGGAACATCCACGTGACCGACTTCTATCTGCTGACCTTCGCCGACGAGAATAACCGCCCGACCCCGGGCATCCGTGTCGGCGATCAGGTCGTCGACCTCGCCAAGGCTGGCCTCAAGGTCGACAGCACGCTCGCGGTGCTGGCGCAGTGGGAAACCATGGAGCCGAAGCTCAAGGCGCTGGCGGACGAGCTCGCCACGCCGTCGGGCGTCGCCGCGCACCTCTCCGCGGCGGTGCGCTCGCTGTCGGCGACCAAGCTGCTCGCGCCGATCCTCTATCCCGGCGGCATCTTCTGCGCCGCGGCCAACTACACCGATCACATGAAGGAGATGTCGGGCCGCGAGCCGCCGGACAAGAAGGTGACACGCCCATACTTCTTCCCGAAGACCACCGTGCATTCGATCATTGCGACCGGCGACGAGATCCGGCTGCCGAAGATCTCGAAGCAGGTCGATTGGGAAGCCGAGATCGGGGTCGTGATCGGCAAGCCGGCGCGCAACGTGAAAGAGTCCGAGGCGATGGACTACGTCGCCGGCTACACCATCATGAACGACCTCAGCTTGCGCGATCAGGGGTCGCGCACCGACTGGAACTTCCGCGTCGACTGGTTCGCCCACAAGTGCTTCGACACCTCGGCGCCGATGGGGCCGTGGATCACGCCGAAAAACCAGATCAAGGACCCGTACAATCTCGCCATCAAGCTCTGGGTCAACGACCAGCTCATGCAGGACTCGTCGACCAAGTTCATGCACTTCGATATTCCCGAGCAGATCTCCTATCTGAGCGAGCGACTGACGCTCCGTCCGGGTGATGTCATCTCGACCGGCACGCCATCGGGTGTCGGCCGTCCGCGCGGCATCTTCCTGAAGCCCGGCGACACCGTGAAAATCGAGGTCGAGGGCATCGGCACGATCAAGAACCCGATCGTGCAAGGGGAGTAGGCCGGTACATGGCGCCCATCATCGACTTCCACGCTCACATCAACATCGGTCCGGCGCGCAAGCGCATGAGCGAGGGGCGGAGCGCGCCGTCCAAACCGCCCAAGCCGGGATCCAGCGGGCTCAGCGACGCGTCGAAGGCGCCGATCCTCGTCGAGATCGACGCCCGCCTCGCCAGTATGAACCAGATGGGAGTCGATGCCGCGGTGCTGACGCCGTCGCCGCCACGCGGCTTCTTCAAGGCCGACGAGGAGACCGGCGTCGCGGTCGCGCGCATCACCAACGACGAAGTCGCGAAGATCGCGCGCGACCACAAGGACCGGATCGTTGCGACGGGCAACGTGCCGCTCCAGCACGTCGCGACCTCGGTCGCCGAGCTCGAACGGATGATGGGCCTCGGCCACAAGGGCGTGCGCATCGGCACCAACGTCGGCGGAATGGAACTCGGCGACCGCCGCTTCGATCCGTTCTGGGCCAAGGCCGAGGAGCTCGGCGCCGTCGTGTTCCTGCACCCGCAGGGTTTCACGCAGCCGCAGCGCCTCGAGGCCTTCTACATGGAGAACGCGGTCGGCAATCCGCTTGAGACCACGCTCGCGCTGTCGCAGATGATCTTCGGCGGCGTGTTCGAGCGTCACCCGCGCCTCAAGCTCGTCGCGGCCCATGGCGGCGGCTACTTCCCGTTCTACGTCGGCCGCTTCGAGCAGGCGTGGCGGACCCGGCCGGAATGCCGCGTCAATCTGTCGCGCGCGCCGGGCGAGGTGCTGAAGCAGATCTGGCTCGACACGGTGCTGTTCCGTCCCGATCAGGTGGCGTTCATCGTCAATCTCGTCGGCGCCGACAAGGTGGTGATGGGCAGCGACAGCCCGTTCGACATGGGCGACACCGATCCCGTCGGCCTGATCCGCAGGACGCCGGGCCTCGACGCCAAGTCGCAGGCCGCGATCCTCGGCGGTAACGCCGAAAAGCTGCTCGGGTTGAACTAGCCGCTTGAATTGGTCGCTAGGCGACGTCGCGCGACGCGGCGTCGGTGCGTCGCCGCCACTCCGACGGCGCGACACCGACCATCTTTTTGAAGGCGCGGCTGAACGCCGCCTCCGACCCGTAGCCGATCTCGGCGGCGACCGTCGCGATGTTGGCGCCGCTGGCGCTCAGCATCCCGGACGCGATCTGCATCCGCCATTTGGCGAGGTACTGCATCGGCGGAACGCCCAGCAGATCGGTGAAGCGCTCGGCGAGTACCGAGCGCGACAGCCCGACATCCTTGGCCAGTGCCTCGATCGTCCAGTCGCGCGCCGGATCGCCGTGGAGCAGCGACAGCGCCTTGCCGACGAACGGATCGCGCACGCCGGCGAGCCAGCCCGCCTGCTCGGGCGGCAGGCTGTCGAGATAGCGACGCACCACCTCGATGAACATTAGCTCGCTCAGGCGCGCGAGGACGCTCTCGCCGCCGGCGCGCTTGTCGGACGACTCGATCGCCGCGAGCTGGATGAACTGGCCGAGCCAGGCCGAGTTGCTGCCGCGATTGCCGGCGGTGATCACCGGCGGCAGATTCTCGAGCAGCGGATTGAACGGCTGCGCGTCGCAGGCAAGGAAGCCGCACACCAGCCGGGCCGAGATCGGTCCCGGACCGCCGTAATTGATCGTGTAAGGCAGTGGCGTGCGCACGCGATCGTCCAGCCTGTCCGGCGAAAACGGCCGTGTCCGCGCGCCGGGTGTGCTCGACATCGTGTGCGCACTGCCGCGCGTGAAGACCACGACGTCGCCGGCCTCCAACAGGGTCGGCTCTTCGCCGATGATGCTGGCGTAGCAGCGTCCTTCGGTGACTACGTGATACGAGATCAGGTGCTCGGCGCCGGGGAAGATTTTCGGCAGGAGTGCCGCCGGGGCGGTCTGCTCGGCGACCCATGGCGCGGCGGCGGCGACCTGGAAGAAGGTGGCGCCGGTCAGTCGGATCGCTCTCAGAACGTCGGATAGCGCGTCCATCGCTCGCCCTCCGAATCGGGCGGGTATCAGGGACGGCGGCGCAGTGCGTGTCAAGCGATCCGGACGCGCGAGCATCCGATTCAGACGCCGCATCAAGAAACCACTGGAATACCGACGCAATATCAATCATCGCGGACGCCCCGTCATTCGCACACAGGACGCGCGAGCCTAGCCTTCGTGCCATCACACGTCGGTTCATCGACGTCGGATTGCCCAATGGAGAGTGCGATGATTCATTTCGGACGTTGTTTCTGCGGCGCCGTGCAACTCGAAGTTTCCGGACAGCCTGAGGCGATGGGCTACTGCCATTGCAGCTCATGCCGCTCCTGGTCGGCCGGGCCGGTGAACGCCCTCACGCTTTGGAAACCCGACAGCGTGCGCATCACCTCGGGCGCCGAGCACGTCGCGACGTTTCAGAAGACGGATTTCAGCCAGCGCCAGTACTGCACGAAATGCGGCGGTCATCTGATGACCCGTCATCCGACGCTCGGACTCATCGACGTCTACGCCGCAACGATTCCGACACTCGAGTTCGTGCCGGCGCTGCACATCAACTACGCCGAAACCGTGCTGCCGATGGACGACGGGTTGCCGAAGCTGAAGGACGTGCCCGAGGCGTTCGGCGGAACCGGCGAGACGATCGCGGCGTAACGGCGAGCCGGCCATGAGACGAGACAGCTCTGTGATGTGGATCTACGCCCTGGCGGCCACGCTGCTGGCGACCGTCGCGGTCGCGCGTTGCGCGCCCGACCCCGAGCGCATGGACACCGCGGTGCTCGATGCGTCGCGGCCGATCGCCGATCCCATCCCCGACGAGGGGTGGTGGAAGAACCGAGCTCAGTGAGTTCATCGTATCAACCCAACCGAAGGAGACAGTCATGAGCGTTATCGAGACCATCGCGCCCGTCATCGACTTCACCGCCATCAAGAACCGCCAGCAGGCGGCATGGGGCTCCGGCGACTACGCCGTCGTCGGCACCACGCTGCAGATCGTCGGCGAGTCGCTGTGCGAAGCGGTCGATCTTCGCAGCAACCAGCGCGTGCTCGACGTCGCCGCCGGCAACGGAAACGCGTCGCTGGCCGCGGCCCGCCGCTTCGCCGACGTCGTCTCGATCGACTACGTGAAGTCGTTGCTCGACCGCGCGCGGGCACGTGCCGACGCGGAGGCGCTGCCGATTGTGTTCGAGGAGGCCGATGCCGAGTCGCTTCCCTACGAAGCCGCGAGCTTCGACGTCGTGCTCTCGACGTTCGGCGTGATGTTCACGCCGAACCAGCAGCGCGCCGCCCGCGAGCTGCTGCGTGTCTGCCGGCCGGGCGGCAAGGTCGGGCTTGCCAACTGGACGCCGGACGGCTTCATCGGGAAGCTGTTCGCCACCATGGGCAAGTACATCCCGCCGGCGCCGGGGATGAAGTCGCCCTCGCTGTGGGGCCGCAAGGACCACCTCGAGGAGCTCTTCGGGCCGAAGGCCAACGTCGTTGCCGCGAAGCGGCACTTCGTGTTCCGCTATCGCTCGGCGACACACTGGATCGAGGTGTTCCGAGAGTTCTACGGCCCGGTGCTGAAGGCGTTCGCCGCGATCGATCCCGAAGCGCGTGCGGCGCTCGAGGCTGACCTCTACGGCCTGCTGCGGGCGTTCAACATCAGCGGTGACGATACGCTGGTCGTTCCGGGCGAGTATCTCGAGGCGGTCATCACCAAGCGGAGCTGATCCGCCGGGTGATTGGCCGCGACGCCGTCGCCGGGTCCCCGATCCGGCGACGGCGATTGTGTGTTCCGATGCTAGGTCGCTTGCTCCGGCGGCAGAGGAAAGGTCAGATCGCAGACCAGTCCCTCGGGGCGCCAGTCAAAGGCGATCTTGCCCTTGAGCTGATCTCGGATGCAGCGGTCCATGACCAGCGTCCCGGTGCCTCGGCGGCCGGGCGCTGCGACCACCGCGGGACCGCCGATTTCAGTCCAGCGCAGCACCACCCAGCCATCATCGATGTGCCAAGCGACTGCAATGCGCCCGCCCGGCACCGACAGCGCACCGTACTTGGTCGCGTTGGTCGCGAGCTCGTGCACCGTCATCGCGACGCATTGTGCGTGCGCCGGGCCGACCTGCGCTGGAGGGCCGGACCAAACCGCGCGGTGTTCGCTCGCCCCGACGTGACCGGCCAGTTCGTCCCCGATCAGTTTGCCGAGTTCCGTCGCCCCCCGGTTCCGTTCCGACAGGAAGCGCTGGGAGCGGGCGAGGGCGCCCAAGCGCCCGACTAGCTTCGCCCGGTATTCCGCGACAGTGTCGGCTTTCGTGATTTGGGCCATCCCCATGACGATCGTGAGGAGGTTTTGCGCCCGATGGTCGATCTCCGCCGTCAGCAACGCGAGCCGCTCCTCGGTCCGCTTGCGGTCGGAGATATCGCTGAACAGGATCGCGACCATTCGCTGCTCCGGCTCGCCGACGCGGAAGGCGTAGACGTCATACCACCGGTCGAGCGCCACGGCAGGCTTCTGGAAGCGGGTCGCCTCGCCGGTCAACGCGACGCGGCCATAAATATCGAACCAGTGCTCCTCGTGGTGGGAGCGGAGCGACCGCATTGTCCGGCCGACGGCGTCAACCAGCCCTGTCTGTGCCTCGAATGACGCGTTCACCTCGAGGAACCGATAGTCGACGGGGCGCTTCGAGGCGTCGAACAACACCTCGATCAGGCAGAAGCCCTGGTCGATGGCGTCGAGCAAGTCGCGGTAACTGACCCCTGGCGTGCGAAGGTGGCGTTCCCGCGCCGGTACGCCTGTGTCGGCTGGCATCTGTTTGGTGATCTCCGGCGTGGCATTCGCTGGCGCCGCTATGCCGATTGTCAGGGATCGCCAACCGGTCGCGCGGGGCAAAACAGTGACGTCGATGGCCCCGCTGCATCAAAAACGGGCGCGGCCGAACGGAACTACTCCCCGTTCTCGCCGGTGGCCTCGGCGGCCTTGGCGACGATGTCGGGCGAAACGGTGTACAGCCGGTCGATCAGGGCGTGGATCTCCTCGCCGGTCATTGGCTTGTTGAGATCGAGCTGGGTCTTGGCGGCTTCGGCGAGCAGCGCCGGATCCTTCATCGTCTCGTCGAACGCGCGGCGCAGGATCTTGCCGATCTCGGGCGAGGTTCCCGGCGGCAGCATGAACGGCCGCCCCATCTCCTGACGCGAGAACACGAGATCGAGGATGTCGCGCTGCTCCTTCGTCTTGGCCAGATCGACGACGACCGGCACGTTGGGATACTTGCTGTGGGCGCGCAGCGAATCCTGCAGCAGCACGTTGACGCGGTCGTGGATCAGCCAGTCCGGGTTGCGGGTGATGATGCTCGAGTAGTGGTAGCTCGCGGTGCCCTCGATCTCGCCGCGCTCGATGGCGAGCGCGATGTCGCCGGTGCTCTTGTAGCCGGAGATGATCTTGAAGCGGGTGCCGAGCACGCGATTCATGACGTTGGGGAACACCACGTTGCCGGAGGTGGGGCCGCCGCCGCCCACCAGGAAGTCGCGGTGGTAGACGTCGTCGATCGACTTGATCGGCACCGTTTTCCACGCCAGCACGAGGCCGACCTCGCTGTTCATGCTGCCGATCCACACGTACTTGCGCGGGTCGAAGCGCACGCCCTTCGACTTGAACAACGCGGCAGTTGCGGTGCCGCCACCGACGGTGCCGATCTGCGAGCCGTCCTTGGGCGCGACCTCGTACATGTAGTTGGCGGCGCGGAGCGTGCCGGCACCCGGCATCAGCTTCACCATCATGCCGGGATTGCCCGGGATGTGGCGGGGATAGTGGTTCATCAGCAGGCGGGCATAGACGTCGTAGCCGCCGGTCTCGCCGCCGGAGTTGATGACGATGGTCTTGCCCTTGAAGTAGTCGTCGGCGCTCGCATGCGTGGCGAGCATCAGGCCCACCCCGATCACGCTCGCGGCGACTGCGCGCAAACGTCCGCCCATCCCAGCCTCCCCGTCGGTGTCCGCCGGCCCCGATCGGCCGGGGGTGTCGCGTCCGCTCTTGCGGCGGATCGCGATGCGCACTGCCTACTCGGACTTGGCGCCTCCCGCGCCCTTGATGACCTGGAGATCGGGCTGGAGCTTGCTCGCCTCAGCCAACTTGGCCACCAGGTTCTTCGGCGTGGCGTACACGCGCTTGATGATCGCCTGCATTTCCTCGCCGTTGGTCGGATTGACCTCGAGGTCGAGCTTGGTCGCCTCGGCAACCAGATCCTTGTCCTCCATCGCCTTGTCGAAGGCGCGGCGCAGCAGGGTGACGCGGTCCGCCGGCACGCCCGCCGCCAGGAAGTAGGGGCGGCCGAGCTGGAATCCGGTGAACTCGAGCTCGAGCAGCTTGCGCTGCTCATCGTTCTCCGCGAGATCGGTGACGAGCGGCACGTCCTGCAGATCGGGATGCTTCTTCAGGCCCATCTGGAACAGGATGATGATCTCGCCGGTGTCGATCCACGCGGCTTTCTGCGGCTTCACGCTGGTCCACGAGAAAGTCCCGCGACCGCCGGTCTCGCCGCGCTGCATGGCGAGGTTCATCTCGCTGCCGCCGGGATAGCCTGCGATGACCTTGAACTTGAGGCCGAGGATGTTGCGCAGTACGTAGGGCACGACGACGCTTTCCGTGCCGACGCCGGTGCCGCCGACGATCAGTTCCCTGTTCTTGAGGTCCTGCCACGACTTGACGCCCGACGCCTTGGTCGCCACCGCGACGCTGGTGTCGGCGTTCATGCTGCCGAGCCAGTTGAGTTTCTGCGGATCGTACTTGGCGTGGGACTCGTCGCCGCCGGTGAGCGGTTCGAACGGGATGCCGCGCTGCGGCGCGCCGATGTGGAGACCATCCTTCGGCGCGACGTTGGCGACGTAGCTGGTCATGACGAGACCGCCGCCGCCCGGCATGTTCTTGACGATGACGTTCGGCTCGCCGGGGATGTAGCGGCCGATGTACTTCGACAGAACGCGCGCATTGGTGTCGTAGCCGCCGCCCGGCGACAGACCGACATAGATGGTCAACGTCTTGCCCTTGAAGGCCGCCGCCGGATCGCTCTGCGCCGCCGCGGGGGCGGCGCAGAGCGCGACGAGAGTGGCGACTCCGCAAGCGCGGAGGAGGTGGCTCGGTGTCATTGTGCTCTCCCTGTTGGCCGGTGACGCCGGTGTTCCGGCTGTCACTCCGCGATCGTCATTCCGCGGTGCTTACTCCGCAACGATGGTGTTTTCGAGAATGCCGATCTTTGAGATGTCGACTTCGACCTTGTCGCCCGCCTTCATGAACAGCGGCGGATTGCGCTTGAAGCCGACGCCGCCCGGAGTGCCCGTCGAGATGACGTCGCCCGGGTTGAGCTCGGTGAAGGTGGTGATGTAGGCGATGACGACCGGGATCGGGAACAGCATCAGGTCGATGCCGGTCTGCTGCACGACCTGGCCGTTGAGGCGGGTGGTCAGCGCCATCTCGTTGACGTCCGGGATCTCGTCCTTGGTCACCATCCACGGGCCGAAGCCGCCGGTCTTCGGGAAGTTCTTGCCCGGGGACCACTGCGGGGTGTGGTTCTGCCAGTCGCGCACGCTGCCGTCGTTGTAGCAGGAGTAGCCGGCGACGATACCGAAGGCGTCCGCTTCCTTCACGTGGCGCGCCTTCTTGCCGATGATGACCGCGAGCTCGCCTTCGTAGTCGAGCATGTTCGAGGCCTTCGGCTTCACCAGCGGCTGCTTGTGGGCGGTCTGGCTGTCGGCGAAGCGGATGAACAGCGCCGGATTGTCGGTCGGCTGACGGCCGGTCTCCTCGCGGTGCGCCTTGTAGTTGAGGCCGACGCAGATGATCTTGCCCGGGTTCGGAATGAGCGGCAGGAACTCGATCGCGTCGAGCGACGCGTCGGCGGCGCCGGTCGCCGCCTTCTTCGCCTCATCGAGCCCGCCCTTGGCGATCAGCGTCTTGAGGTCGGGGTAGTTCGCGCCGAGGCGCTTGCCGAGGTCGATCACGCCGTTGCCGGAGACGACGCCGTAGGTGTCCTTGCCGTTGTGACGGAAACTGAGAAGCTTCATCGTATCTCTTCTTGCCTTGGTTGGATGGGTACACTTGGTTGGATTGAGGGGGTGATCGCTACGAGCGCATCCACGCGCTGCCCCACAGGTTCAGCGTGCGCTGTTCGTGGGGCCATTCGCGGGTCGGCTGATCCTCGGTGAAGTGCTCGATCTCGGCCGAGAACTCGAGCGCATTGCCGTCGGGATCGTTGAGCATGAAGAACAGGTTGTTGCCGGGCCCGTGGCGACCGGGACCCCAGCCGACCGGAATGCGCAAGCTCGCGAGATGGTCGGCCCAGTCGCGGATGTCGTTCCAGTTGTTGACCTCGAACGCATAGTGGTCGAACTGACGGCCGCGGGCGCGGAAGGCGGCGAAGCTGTGGTGCTCGTGATTCGAGCGCATGAAGATCGCCGTCGTGTCCTTGTCGGCGTCGAGCACGCGGTCGGAGGTGAGAAACCCGAGCTTGGTCGCGAACTCGACCATCAGCGGAAGCTGGTTGGAGGCGACGACGACGTGCTGCAGCCGCCCGGGGCGGGCATCCTGCTTCGCGGCCGTAGCGCGCGGCACACCGAACACGAACTGCTCGCCGTCGGGAAGCTCGACGGCGAAGGCGCCGTCGGCGAACAACGGAGTCGGCGAGGGGCGGCTGTTGATGCCCTTGGCGACGATCTCGTCGCGGTACTTCGCGAGGCGCGCCTGGTCGGGCAGCGCGAATCCGGCGAACGACAGCTTGTTCTTCGGACCCTTGGCGATCAGCAGGTTACGCTCGGCGCCGGCGACGTGGAACGCGCCGGCGATCTCGGACACCGTTCCGTCGAAGACTCGGCCATAAAACTCGGCCAGCACCTGGGGCTGCTCGGACGTAATCTGAACGTGGTGGAGGGTCGCCGGCCGGAGCGCTGAAGGTACTGTCATATCTCTCCCCGTCGGATTTGCCCGGCTCGCGGCGGGCAGGGCCGCGGATTATAGTCAGTTTCACCTACGACCGACAATTCGGCTCGAAAGGACCGTAACGCGGGACTTTGCAGCGGGGCCGCCGAGCGTCGTGCGGCTCCCGTGCGGTCCACCGAGGTTTTCTGATCGACAACCGAGCGTACCGGCTGGTGACGCCGAAAAGAACCAGAAGCGACATTGGAGAGGAAAATGACGAAGGTGGTCCTGTTCGCGTTCGTGGCGCTGCTGCTGTTGCCGATCGCGGCCTGCACCGTGACGCCGACCAACCTGCATCCGATCGCCGGCACCCGCGAAGGCGTCGAGCAGTTCAAGGACGACAGCACCAACTGACGTCCCGTAGCACCTCTCGCCGCGAGGGGCGTCATGCGATCGACAACCGGGCGTGCCGAAAGGGAGGTTGCCATGAAGAGGATAGTCCTGCTTGCCGTGCTGGCGTCCGTGACTTTGTCGATCGTGGCCTGCGCGGCCAGGCCGACCGATCTCCGCCCGATCGCGAGCACTCGCGAAGGCGCCGAGCAGTTCAAGGACAACAGCGCGGATTGATCCGGGAGGCGCCACGGTCAGGGCTTGACCGCGGTGAGCACCACCGTCGGATAGATGAAGGTCGTTCCGCCGGAAACGCTGCCCACGTCCATCGCGTCGGTTGCGATCAGCCCGTCGATCATGCGGCGCACGCCGTCGCGGATCATTTGTTATGCCGCAGGTGTGTTCAAAACTTTTCGTAATTCGACATCGTCCGAGAGCAAGGTGAATATGAACGCCAACAAAAACCTTGCCTTGAAGGATTGCGATGGCCGTTATCTCTCGTATGGAGCCGACGCTTGGCGCGGATCACACGGCTCTGATTCTGTTCGATAGCCTCAACGGCTATCTCCATCCCAAAGACCCCAAGAAGCGGAAGTTCCTCGCCGAGCGGAATATCCTTCCCAACATGACGAAGCTTCTCAAAGGAGCGCGTCGTGCGGGACTTGTGACGTTCTATCCCAGCGGACACCACGCCGCGGACGGGTCCGATACCGTCGATCGTCTATGCGATACCGATATGGAGCTGAACCCGTTCAAGGGTCGGCGAATCGCGTTCACCCAGGCGATCTTCAAGAACACGAAGAGTTCGCAGATCGCCCCCGAGCTGACGCCGGCACAGGGCGATGTGATCGTTCCAAAGCACCGCTGGAGCAGCTTTTATCACACCGACCTCGAGTTCCATCTCAAGGTCCGGAACATCGATACGATCGTCATCGCCGGCGGCTCCACGGATGTCGGCATCGCCGCGACGGTGTTCGCGGCGCGCGACATGGACCTCGGCGTGGTCGTGGTCGGCGACTGCTGCTACTCGGCGCGCGGCAACAACAACCAGTTCTTCATGGAACGGGTGTTCCCAAGGATGGGCCGCGTCATCGGCGTCGATGACGCCGTCAGACTCATGCGCGCCGGAGCAAGGCGGAAAAAGAAAAGCTGAAACCAGCTCGGCGAATCAATTCGGATCGGAGGCTTGCGATGTTCAGGGGCGGCGTTGGGGTGTTGTCGATTTTATCGACTCTGTTCTTGGGGCTGACTGGAGCCACGGCGGCGGATGCCAGTTTCTACAAAGGGAAAACGGTGACCATCGTCGTCGGGTTCACACCCGGCGGCGGGTATGACCGCTATGCCCGCGGCCTGGCCCGACATCTCGGCCGGTTCATCGACGGCAATCCGACCGTCATCGTCCAGAACATGCCGGGCGCCGGCAGCCTGACGTCCGTGCGTTATCTGGACGCCACGGCCGCACGCGACGGCACGACGATGACCTTCTTCAATTCCAATCTCGTGACCCAGGCGATCACGTCGCCCGACAGGGTGAACCTCGACTTCAAGAACTACAACTGGGTCGGAGTCATCACCGACGACTACCGCGTTTGCTACGCCTGGGGCGCGACAGGCATCAAGACGTGGGACGACATGATGCACCGCAAGGAATTCATCCTCGGCGCGAGCGCCAAAGGCGACGGCGATTACATCAATGCCGCGACGTTGCAGAGGGTCTTCAAGGCGCCTGTCCGGATCGTCATGGGCTTCCCCGGCAGTGCCGAGAACCGGCTGGCGATCGAACGCGGCGAACTGGACGGGGGCTGCGGCTCGTGGAGCAGCCTGCCGGAAACCTGGGTCAACAACGACAAGGTCAACACCCTGATCACGTTTGCTGCGAGGCGGTTGCCCCATGTCTCGGCGACGGCCGTCTACGCCGAAGACCTCGCCACGACCCAGGAACAGAAAGATGTGCTGGACATCCTGGCGATCGCCGACGAGATCGGTCGTCCGATCATCATGTCCCATCAGGTGCAGGCCGACCGGGTAAAGATCATCCGCGATGCGTTCAACGCGACGATGAAGGATCCGCAATACCGTGCGGACAACGCCAAGGAGAAGCTGCCGATCAATCCCTTGACCGGGGAGGACGCGGCCAAGATCGTCGCCAAAATGTCCTCGGCGTCACCTGCGGCGATCGCCCAGGTGAAGTCCATATTCGAAGACTAGGCTGGCCCTCCATCTCACCGCGGTCAGGTCTTGACCGCGGTGAGCACCACCGTTGGGTAGGTGAAGGTTGTTTCGCCGGCAACGCTGCCCACGTCCATCGCGTCGGTCGCGATCAACTCGTCGATCATGCGGCGGACGCCGTCGCGATCATCGTCGGCCGGAAACGAGTGCGCGATCAGCGTGTCGCGGTCGTAGCGGACCTGGAACGCCGCCGTGCGCGGATGCGGCACGCCGGCGCGGGCGAAAATTTCCATCAGCGTCGAGAACGTCAGGAAGCTCGCGGTCGATGGATCGCGGTGCCGCTCCATCGCGTTGAACGTCGCCGCCTTGGCCGGATCGGGCGAGCACACGCCGTCGCAGACGACGATGCGTCCGCCGCTGCGGCAGACCCGCACCATCTCCGCGAGCGCCGCGGCGGGATCGGTGAAGTGATGGAAGGCGAACCGGCAGGTCACGACGTTGAACGATCCGTCGCCGAACGGCAGCCGGTACACGCTTCCGGTCCGCCACTCCACGTTGGCCAGTCCGCGCGTCGCGGCGAGCGCCCGTGCCTGCTCCAGCATCGCATCCGTGGCATCGAGGCCGATCGCGCTGCGGACACGCCCCGCGAACGCACCGACGACAGTGCCGGGACCACAGGCGACATCGAGCATCACATCGCTCGGCTTCGGCGCCGCCGCATCGACGATGAGGGCGAGCTGGGCGTCGGAATGCAGCTCAAGGGCATTGGCGAACAGCTCCGCCTGGCGCGTGAACTGCTCGCCGATGAGCCGATCATGAGTGGACGGGGAGGTAGAGCTACGTGGGTCGCGGCCGGATGAAACCGACATGGACGTTGCTCCGATTGCAGGCATGGCGACGCGTGAGCGGACACCGGCTCTCGCAAGAGCCGGTCAGCTAAGTCGCCGTGCTGGAGCCGTCATCATTCTGCAAGCATAGCTGAGCGGCGGGATGACGTGAAGGCTGCGGGCGTTCACGCGGGAAAATAGCCCGCATTTGCGAAACGGATGGCGCGACCGCAGGTGCGGCGCCGATGGCCGGTGTCAAGCCGGAGGTCATCAATGGAGATTGCGATGTAAATAAAAGGTATTCCTGTTCGCGCTATTCACCGCGGCGGCGTTTACAGTCACACTCACGTATCCGCACCCGCTCGACGGCAGCGACCGCGGGATTGAGGAATTCAAGGACCACCCCTGAACCGGCACTTGCCGGGTCTCGATGATCCAGATCAATACGCGCCGATCGTCGACGAGCCTACAATTTCCAACAATTATCGTCCGTCGAGGAGATGTGTCATGAGCACGGTCGCCAACGGTGTGAAGAGAGTCGGGACGGCGCTTGTTACGCTGGCGCTTGTTGCCGGTCCGGTGCTGGCGCAGCCGGGTCCCGGCCCGGGGCCCGGACCCGGCGGCGAAGGGCCGGGGCGTTTCTATGGCTACGGGCCGCGTATGATGATGGGGTGGGGCGATGGCCGGTATGGCCAAGGCCACGGTGTCTTATTGGCCGTGGTCTGCCTGTTCGCGCTGATCGGGTTGGTCGCCGTCGTGGTGGCGGCGACACGCATGTTCGGCCGAGGTTATGGGCTGCATCGACATGGCAACCGCGCCGGCCTCGAGGTGCTCGAAGCGCGCTACGCCCGCGGCGATATCAACCGCGAAGAATTTCTCGAAAAAAAGCGCGATCTGACGTCCCGCTGAATTGCGGGCGCTGCGCGACTACCGGAAGCGGGCGAGCGTCAGTCCCGAGAGGTCGATCCCCGGGTCCTTTGCCGCGGCCAGTCGCGCGATCACCTGTGCCGAGCCCGCCGACAAGGTCCAGCCCAGCGTGCCGTGCCCGGTGTTGAGCAGCAGATTGCGGTACGGCGAGGGGCCGAGGATCGGCGCACCGTCCGGCGTCAGCGGCCTGAGTCCGGTCCACAGCGTCGCCTGGTCGGCGGCGCCGGCCTTGGGGAAGAGATCGAGGCCGTCCATCAACACGGTTCGCGCGCGCGGCTCGTTGAGGTGATCGTCATAGCCCGCGAACTCGGCGGTGCCGGCGATGCGCAGGCGCTCGCCGAGCGGCGTGATGACGACCTTGCGCTCCTCGTCGGTCACGGAGAGTGACGGCGCCGCAGTGCGATCGGAGATCGGGACCGTCGCCGAGTAGCCCTTCGCCGGGACGATCGGCAAGCGCAGCCCGAGCGGCTTCACCAGTAGCGGCGAGTAGCTGCCGAGCGCCAGCACGTAGAGATCGGCGTCGTAGGTGCCATGGTCGGTGACGACCCCGGTGATCCGGTCGCCCTCAGCTCTGATTGCCTTGATCGTGCAGCGGAAGCGGAAATCGACGCCCATCTCGGCCGCGCGATGGGCAAGGGCCACGGTGAACTTATGCGCATCGCCGAACTGATCGTCCGGGCAGTAGGTCGCGCCGGCGAGCTTCGGCAGCGCCGGCGCGAGCGCCGGCTCGAGCTGGCGGATCCGCTCGCGGTCGATGACCTCGAACGGTAACCCGAGTTTCACGAACTCGGCCGCGTCTCTCTTCGCGTCGGCGAATGACGACGGGTCGCGGAAGACGTGGAGAATGCCGCGAGAGCCGTGCTCGAACGAGACCCGGGTCTCGGCGACGATGCCGGCCAGCGCCTCCCGGCTCGCCAGCGCGAGACGCAGGATGTTGGCGGTGTTGCGATCGGCGCGGCGCGGCAGGCAATTGGCGAGGAACTCGAGTGTCCAGCGCCACAACGTCGGGTCGAGCCGGGGCCGGAACACCAGCGGCGCCTCCGGCCGGCCGAGCCACTTCAGGAGCAGGCGGGGAACATCGGGGTTGGCCCAGGGGCGCGCGCCCGATGCCGAGAGCTGGCCGCCATTGGCGTAGCTGGTCTCCTCGCCCGGCGCGGCGCGGCGCTCGATGACGGTGACGGAATGGCCGTCGCGGGCGAGCGCATAACTTGTCGTGGTGCCGACGACACCGGCACCGAGCACGAGAACCTTCACGCTGACTCCTGGGACGGGCCGCGGATCGGCGGCGATGACTTCACGAGGTGGGCCCTCATAATCGTGGTCCTTATATAAGCGGCAGGCAGGCTCGCGGCCAGAACCCGCGCCGACGTGTTTTGCGCGGATGAACGCGTTTATGGGTATAAGGACACATGGGTCGACCTCCCCGCATGCGTTCCGATAACGCGAACCCGGCACGCGCCATCATCGCGCGCCTCGGCGGGATTCGCGCGCTGGCCCGCCTGCTCGGATTGCCGCCGACGACGATCCAGGGCTGGCACGAGCGCGGAACCATCCCGGCGCGCCGCCAGGAGGACGTGCTGCGGGCCGCGGAGCGGGCCAATGTCGGATTGCGACCGGCGGACTTTTTCGCCGCGGCGATGGATGCGGAGCAGGGACCAGCCGTCATTGACGCGTTCGAGGTCCTGTCGGTCGCCGAGATGGGCGAGGCGGACCGCCTCACCATTGCAGCAGGCACTCCCGGCATCATGCTGATGCAAGCAGCCGGGCGAGCTGTGGCCGACGAGGTGCAGCGGCGCTGCCCGACCGAGCCCGTCATCATCTTGTGTGGACCCGGCAACAACGGCGGCGATGGCTTTGTCGCCGCTCGACTTCTTTCGGAAGCGGGACGGTCTGTTCGCGTTGCCCTGCTCGGCGAGCGCGCGGCCCTCAAGGGCGACGCCGCGATCGCCGCCTCGACCTGGAGCGGGGATGTCCTGCCGCTCGGGCCCGAGGTGCTGCTGGACGGCGCCGTCGTCGTCGATGCGCTGTTCGGCGCCGGCCTCAGCCGGCCTCTCGACGGCGTGGCACTCGACGTCGTTCGCGAGGTGAACCGGCGTCGCCTGCCGGTGATCGCGGTCGACCTGCCGTCCGGCGTCAACGGCGACAGCGGCATCGTGCTCGGTAGCCCCGAGGACGTTCCGAGTGCGGTCGCCACAGTGACGTTCTTTCGCAAGAAACCGGCACATCTCCTTGTTCCATCGAGAGAATTGTGCGGGGATATCGTTGTCGCGGACATCGGTATCCCGGAATCCGTCCTCGACACCATCCGCCCGCGCGCCGCTGAGAACGCGCCGCCGCTGTGGACGGACCGGTTTCCGTGGCCGCGACTCTCGTCACACAAGTACAGCCGGGGACATGCGGTCGTCGTCGGTGGCGCGGTGATGACCGGGGCCGCCCGTCTCGCGGCGCGAGCCTCCCAGCGCATCGGGGCCGGGCTGGTGACCGTAGCAGCGCCTGCGGACGCGATTCCGATCTATGCCGCGACGAATGCTGGGCTGCTGACGACTCCGATCGGTCACCCCGCCGACTTTGCGACCTTGCTCGACGACGTCCGCAAGAACGCGGTGCTGCTCGGGCCCGGCAATGGAGCCACCGATGCGACCCGCGCCCACGTGCTGCTGGCGCTCGAGGCCGACCGGCGCTGCGTGCTCGACGCCGACGCGCTCACCGTGTTCGCCAATCGGCCGCAGGACCTGATTGCGGCCCTGAAGCGGGCGGGGGAGCGGCTGGGAACTCCGGCCGCCGTGCTGACACCGCACGACGGCGAATTCGCTCGGCTGTTCCGGCGCGCGGACTCAGTGGATATCGATGCCGACAAGCTGGCGCGAGCCCGAGCCGCCGCGGCGGTCACCGGCGCGGTGGTGCTGCTCAAGGGGGCGGACACAGTGATCGCTCATCCCGACGGTCGCGTCCGCATCAACGCCAATGCCCCGGCGACACTCGCCACGGCGGGCGCCGGCGACGTCCTGGCGGGGCTCATCGTGGGCCTGCTCGCCCAGGGCATGGATGCCGTCGACGCCGCCTCGGCAGGTGCCTGGATTCATGGCGCTGCCGCCGCGGCGTTCGGGCCCGGATTGATCGCCGAGGATCTGCCGGAGCTCGTGCCCGGCGTTCTGCGCGAGATCAGGAAACCAGCATAAAACGGGCATTACTTGTGCGTCGTCCGACCGCACCGAAACGCGGCAGCGGTAACCATCAATTTACCAGAAAAGTATCTGAAATTTTTCAGCGAACATTGTCGCCGCTTTAACTCGTGGTTAAAACCTGCCGCTGTAAAAATGAATCGCTGGCTCTCCGGTCAGCTTACGGCAATCGCATTAATGGCAATAGCTATGCAGTCGGTGTTGAGACATCCGTTGAAGTTGGTGGAGACCGCCATGTTCGCACGGCTTCGCTTCCGCAAAGGCCCCGACCTCGAGGCGATCCGCACCGGGTCCGTGTTTCGCCGGGTCCGCGCCGACCGCACCGTCGAGACCGCCAAGGTGATCGCCATCGACAATGACGCCTACGGCATTCCGCACGTACGCTACGAGGTGGTGTTCGGCCGCCCGGACCGCGCGCCGCTTGCCGAGGGGCCGCGTATCCTCGCCCTGTCGCGCTTCGCGGAGACGTACGCCGCCTGATCGGCGCTCCGTCTCGACCCAGTCGCCTCTCACTCCTTTTGTTACGAGCCGCCGACCGGAACGTCGGCGGCTTTGTCGTTTCCAGGGCCCGGTGGCGGCGGCGAATCGGTCCGCTCCGGCCAGACCGACAGGTATCGGATGGCGCGATCCAAGCGCTTCGGCAGGGGACGGACGAGGCGGTCTTGCGTCGGCGGCCCGCTTTCCCCATTTGAGAGCGGCGAACCCGGCGTTTTGGGTGGCCAAGACGCTGGCGCAGCGGAATTTTCAATGGTAAGAGCCTTGCCCCTACGCGGGCCGCGGGCCTTCGCCGTACGCGTTCCTAAATGACCGTGTTAGCGTCCACCGCGAAGCCCCACCGTGCGGGCGTGGCGGAACTGGTAGACGCACTGGATTTAGGTTCCAGCGACGCAAGTCGTGGGGG
>DATJIG010000249.1:0-30648 GCA_035493495.1 Alphaproteobacteria bacterium | reverse complement strand
GAGCGCGGCGAGGTCGAAGGCATCTGCGGCCTCTCCTACACGACGCTGATCGCATCGAGCCCCGGGTGGATCCTCGACAAGAAGATCAACATCCTGCTCCAGACCGGCGACAAGAGGCATCCTGCGATGCAGGACGTTCCGCTCGCCGTCGAGAAGGCCAAGACCGAGGAGGGCAAGGCGGTCCTGCGCCTCTATTCGACGCCGGAGGAGATCGGTCGGCCGTTCGTGGCGCCGCCCAACGTGCCGAAGGATCGCGTCAACGCGTTGCGCCGCGCCTTCGACGCGACGATGAAGGACAAGGGTTTCCTCGAAGACGCCGAGAAGGCGCACCT
This sequence comes from Alphaproteobacteria bacterium, assembly GCA_035493495.1. Classification (GTDB taxonomy): domain Bacteria; phylum Pseudomonadota; class Alphaproteobacteria; order SMXQ01; family SMXQ01; genus DATJIG01. The sequence goes on along the minus strand of DATJIG010000249.1, from coordinate 30,316 downwards.
CGAGATCGATCCTGTGACCGGCGAGGATATGGAGAAGCTGCTCAAGAATGCCTACGTGTCGCCGCCCGCCGTCGTCGACAAGGTCAAGGCCGTCCTCGGCCGCGAAAAATAGCCGAAATACGGGGATTTTCCGACCACTGGGCGGCTGCCGCGGCAGCCGCCCTTTTTCTTGCCCTTATTCCAAGAGTCAGGAGGGATTTGCCGGCATCAGCCGGTGATCGCGCAGGAACGCGATCACCGCGGCGTCGAACGCTTCCGGGTCCTCGACCATGCAGGCGTGGCCCGCGTTCTTGAGGACCACGTGGCGGGCGCCCGGGATCATCTTCGCGGTCTCCGCGCCACGCGGCAGCGCGCTGTCGAACTCGCCGTTGACGACCAGCGACGGCGTTTTGAACATCGCCAGCTTCGGCTGCACGTCGGCGACGCTCATGGCCTCGAACACGCGACCGATCGCCCGGCCGTCGAGTCCCTCGGTCGCATCCATGAAGCTCTCGAGCAGGTACTGGCCGAACGTGCTCTTCGCGAAGTGCTTCGACACGCCGAACTCGAGGTGCGCCTTGCGGTACGCGGGCAGCGGCTCCTCGCGATAGCCTTTGATGCGGTGCTCGAACTGGAGCTGCGGCCCGGAGTTGCCGCCGACCATGATCACGCCCCTGAAGCGCGCGGGGTCGTCGACGCCGAGCATGAGCGCCAACTTCGAGCCCACCGAGCATCCCATCACAATGCCCTCGCGCGCGCCCTCATCGCCCATCACGCCGATGATGTCGTCGGCCATGTCGCGGAACGTGAACGGCTCGCGCACCTTCGCCGAACGGCCCCAGCACCGGAGGTCGACGGCGATGCAGCGGAACCAGGTCGAGAAGCGCATCACCTGATAGGTCCACAGCCGGTGGTCGAACGGGATCGCGTGCAGCATCACGAGCGGCGGGCCGCGGCCGGCGACCTCGTAATAGATCTCGACCCCGTTGCGTTTACTCACCGGCATGGCAACCTCATTGGCAAATGTTGCGTCTGGCTGACGGCGCGGAGATTGTGCCGATCGCCGGCGGCGCGGCAACCCGCCAATTTGCCTCGCCGTTCGGCGGAATGCCGTATTTGGCGGCAGAAAAGCTTGACAGATACTACGAGATATTGTGGGGTTATTCCCTGAGGCCACTATTCATGGCCCCGGGCGGCGTCAACGAACGCCTGTATCCGGCAGCGAAGAGAAAATCCTGCCGCCCGACCGCGAGGCTTCGATTTGCCGGAAGAGGCGAAAGGAGGCGTGGTTTCAATGCCGCAAGTCTTCGACAGGATGAGGGGTTGGCTGGTCGGTCTGGTGGAGCTCGGGCTGCTGTTGGTGGCGCTCGGGATCGTCCTCCAGATTCTGTTCGGCCGCACAGTTGGGTTCATCACCGGCGACATCGTCGGCAACATGATCACGCTGATCAAGTCGTTGGGAGACAACGGTCTGGTCGGCCTGATCGCGCTCGCCGTGATTCTCTGGCTGTTCGCAAAGCGCGCGTAACCGCCGGCTTGCCGGCGGTCTGAGACCTCGGGCCCGACTCCAGGTCGGGCCCGAGCTGTATCCGAGCACGAAAAAAGGGGCCGCTCGCGCGGCCCCTTTCGTTTGGTCTGTTGGCGGCGAGACGGAGCTTAGAACCCCATGTCACCCGGCGGCATCGCAGGCACCGCTTTCACCGCCGGCTTCTCGGCCACCATCGCTTCGGTGGTGACGAGCAGACCCGCGATCGAGGCCGCGTCCTGGAGCGCATGGCGCACGACCTTGGTCGGGTCGATGATGCCGGCCTTCACCAGATCGACATAGTCGCCGGCCTGGGCGTCGAAGCCCCAGTTCGCCGACTTGCTCTCGAGCAGCTTGCCGGCCACGACCGAGCCGTCGAAGCCCGCGTTCTCGGCGATCTGCCGGGCCGGAGCCTGCAGCGCGCGACGGACGATCTCGACGCCGACCTTCTGGTCGCCGTTGCTGGGCTTCACGCCGTCGAGGGCCTTGATCGCATACAGCAGCGCGGCGCCGCCTCCGGGAACGATGCCTTCCTCGACCGCGGCGCGGGTCGCGTGGAGCGCGTCATCAACGCGGTCCTTGCGCTCCTTCACCTCGACCTCGGTGGCGCCGCCGACCTTGATCACCGCGACGCCGCCGGCGAGCTTCGCCAGCCGCTCCTGCAGCTTTTCGCGGTCGTAGTCCGACGTCGCCTCCTCGACCTGCTGGCGAATCTGCCCGCAGCGCGCTTCGATCTCCTTCTTCTTGCCGGCGCCATCGACGATCGTGGTGTTCTCCTTGTCGATCGTCACTTTCTTGGCGCGGCCGAGCATATCGATCGTGACGGTCTCGAGCTTGACGCCCAGATCTTCGCTGACGACCTGACCGCCGGTCAGGATCGCAATGTCCTCGAGCATCGCCTTGCGGCGATCGCCGAAGCCCGGCGCCTTCACCGCCGCGACCTTGAGGCCGCCGCGCAGCTTGTTGACAACCAGCGTCGCCAGCGCCTCGCCTTCGATGTCCTCGGCGATGATCAGGAGCGGCTTGCCGGTCTGCACCACCGTCTCCAGTAGCGGCAACATCGGCGCCAGGCCTGACAGCTTCTTCTCATGGATGAGGATCAGCGGATCCTCGAGCTCGGTCCGCATCTTGTCGACGTTGGTCACGAAGTACGGCGAGATGTAGCCGCGGTCGAACTGCATGCCCTCGACCACGTTGAGCTCGGTCTCGAGGCCCTTGGCCTCCTCGACCGTGATCACGCCTTCCTTGCCGACCTTCTCCATCGCCTCGGCAATCATCTTGCCGATCTCGGTTTCGCCGTTCGCCGAGATGGTGCCGACCTGGGCTATCTCGGCCGTCGTCGTCACCTTCTTCGAGCGCTTCTTGAGGTCCTCGACCACGGCTTCGACGGCGAGGTCGATGCCGCGCTTGAGGTCCATCGGGTTCATGCCCGCGGCCACCGACTTGGTGCCCTCGCGCACGATCGCCTGGGCGAGAACGGTCGCTGTGGTGGTGCCATCGCCGGCGATGTCGTTGGTCTTCGAGGCCACCTCACGCACCATCTGCGCGCCCATGTTCTCGAACTTGTCGGTGAGCTCAATCTCCTTGGCGACGGTGACGCCGTCCTTGGTGATGCGCGGCGCGCCGAACGACTTCTCGATCACTACGTTGCGGCCCTTCGGACCGAGAGTGACCTTCACCGCATCGGCGAGGATGTCAACGCCGCGGAGCATCCGCGTGCGCGCATCGGAGGAAAATTTGACTTCCTTGGCTGCCATGTCGATTTCTCCGGAAATTATCTTGTGGTGATCAGGCGGCCCTGCGGCCCGAGTCGGCGGCGCCTTCGATCACGCCGAGGATGTCGGACTCTTTCAGGATCAGGAGATCCTGACCGTCGATCTTGATCTCGGTGCCCGACCATTTGCCGAACAGGATGCGGTCGCTCATCTTCACGTCGAGGGCGTGAATCGTCCCGTTTTCGTCACGCGCGCCGGGACCGACGGCGACGACTTCGCCCTGCATCGGCTTTTCCTTGGCGGTGTCGGGAATGATGATGCCCCCCGCGGTGCGTTGATCGGCCTCGCTGGCGCGGACCAGAACGCGGTCATGGAGCGGACGAAATGCCATGGATTACCTCCTCTCTCTGGATAAAGGCATGGGTTGGCACTCATCTCTTAGGAGTGCCAATAGCATTGATCTGGGCCCGCCTCGTCGGCGCGTCAAGAATGCGGCGGCAAATTATCAGCAGTCGCGGCGCCGGGCTGCTAAGACACTGAAAGTCCTATCCGTTTACGAAAAATTCACTAGACCGCAGGAAGATGGTTTTGGCAGCATCCCTACATGTAGGAGGTGCGTTATGAATACCGTCGATACGTTGTCGCTTCGACGCCGCCTCGAAGGGTGGCGCCTCGCAACCGCCGAGATCCTCTACCGCATGCCCGACCATCCGGCGGTGCTGCAGTCCTTCATCTGGCAACACCTCGATCTTGCCCCGTATTTCCCCGAACTGCGCCGTTTCCTGAAGTTCTGGGAAGCCAACCTCGACGGGCCGATCCACTCGGTCCGGGTCTGCCGGTCGCAATTGCTGTCGGGCGAGGAGCTACGGGTCCTCGACGGGCGCTTCCAGATCCACTAGGCCGTCGATCACGCCATAAATTTTTCGCGCGATGCGATCCATAATGCGCCGAAGTCGTTTCTGATTCAGGCGCGCCCCAGGGGAGGATCGCATGAAGAAGCTTCTCATCATCATCGGCGCGGTGATCGCCGTTCTCGTGATCGCCATCATCGTCGGGCCGTTCGCAATTCCGACCGAGACGTACAAATCGCAAATCGAGAGCCGGGTTTCGGCGGCGACCGGCCGTGAGCTGAGGATAAACGGGCCGGTCCGGCTGTCGCTGTTCCCGGCCGTCGCCGTGGTCGCCAACGACGTCACCTTCGCCAATGCGCAGGGCGGACGCGATCCGTCGATGGCGACGCTCGACAAGCTCGACGTCCACGTCAGTGTCGTCCCGCTGCTCTCCGGCAACATCGAGATCAGCCGGCTCGTGCTCGAGAAGCCGGTGATCCATCTCGAGGTAGATCGCCAGGGCAAGGCGAACTGGGACTTCGCCGCCGCCAACACGAACGCAGCACCGGCACAGGCTCCTGCGCCCCAGGCCCAGAACCGTCCGGCACCTTCGGGCGGCGGCGGTCCGTCGGACGTCGCGCTCGGCGACGTGCGACTGAGCGACGGAACGATCACCTACAGCGACGACCGCAGCGGCGCCCGCTATGAGATCTCCGCCATCAACGCGACCGTGAAACTGCCCAATCTCGACAGCCCGCTCGCGGCCGACGGGTCGCTCGTGTGGAACAACGAGAAGCTGTCGCTGACCGCCAACGCCTCGGCGCCGCGCGGTCTGATGTCCGGAAAGGGCTCCGACATCGCCGTCAAACTCGATTCGAAACCCGTCGCGATCACCTTCACCGGCCGCGGCGAGGGCACGCCGCTCAAGTTCACGGGCGAGCTCGACCTCGGCACGCCAAGCGTGCGCAACCTCGCGGCGTGGGCGGGCCAGCCCCTTCAGCTCCCGGGCAACGGGCTCGGGCCTCTCAGCATCAAGGGCACGCTCGCGGCCGCGCCGCAGCACGTGTCGTTCACCAAGGCCTCTTACAAGCTCGACGCCATCGAAGCCTCGGGCGACATCGCGATCGACACGAGCGGACGCGTGCCCGCGATCAAGGGCTCGCTCGCCACCAACGTCCTCGATCTCAACCCTTATCTGCCGCCGGAGCAGAAGGCGACGGCGCAGGGACAGGGACAACCGCAGCCGCGATCGCCGGCGCAGACGGCGCAGTCCGGCTGGAGCACCGACCCGATCGATCTCTCCGGGCTCAAGGCGGCGAACGCCGATCTCGCGCTCGCCACCGCCGGGCTCGTCGTCCGCAAGATCAAGGTCGGAAAGTCCGCGCTCCACGTCACGCTCGACGGCGGCAAGCTGACCAGCGACCTCACCGAGATGGCGCTCTACGACGGCAACGGAAAGGCGCGCGTCACGGTCGACGGTTCCGGCCGCGTACCGGCCGTGGCGATGAACTTCAATATCGACGGCGTGCAGGCGCAGCCGCTGCTCAAGGACGCAATGGACATGGACCGCGTAAGCGGCGCGGCGATCGCCGACGGAAACGTGTCGGGATCCGGCGCGTCGCAGCGCGACCTGATCTCGGCGCTCAACGGCAAGGGATCGCTGAAGCTTCGCAACGGCAAGATCCGCGGCCTCGACATCGGCTCGATGGTGAAGAACATCGGCTCGGCGTTCTCGAGCTCCGACAATCAGCAGACCGAGTTTGCCGAGGCGTCGGCGACCTACACGATCACCAACGGCGTTGTGCGCAACGAGGATCTCGCGATGAATGCGCCGCTGTTTCAGGTAACCGGCAAGGGCACCGTCGATCTTCCGAAGCGGACCGTCGACTACCGCGTCGTGCCGAAGGTTGGAGTCGGCGTGCCGATCATCGTCAGCGGCCCGTGGGACAACATCAGCTATCGGCCGGATCTGTCGAGCGCCATTCCCGACGCGCAGCAGTCGATCCGTGGCCTGCGTGACATGTTCCGTGGCGGCGGCTCGCCGCCTCCGGCACAGGGAGCACCGGCCCAAGGACAAGGTGAGCCCGCGCCGCAGAAGCCGTCGAATCCGCTCGATCGCCTCAACAACATGCTCGGGCGCTGATCACCCGGCAAAGCCGATCAGGTGCCCGACTTGCGGGGACGGCTGCGCACCAGCGTCGGCCGGCGCGGCGTCGGGGAGCGGGGCGGCGTGGTCGTTCCGCCGTCGCCTTCGCGCGTCAGCTCCTCCTCCGCCAGGCGCCAGTGCTCGGCCTCACGGCCGTCGGGTTGGCCTTCACGCTGCCAAATGGCATAGGCGCGCTTCGCGATCTCGTCGTGTGTGCGTGGATTCATACCGACCTCAATGGACATGTTGGGTGCCCCTTTCCAACCAACACGGATGCTGCGCGTTCCGTGCGTCCGCGCCGCGGGCAATACCCCGCTTCCCCGGCGTTTACCCGCAATGCTAACCGAATGCGCGTGACAACGTGGCGAACGACGCGCGGGCAGCCATGCACCCGGAGTGCCGCCACGAGGGGAACGTGCATCACCTCCCATCGTTAAGACGGTGATGCGCGACGACGGCCATTACCATCCTGCCCAACCGCGCCCGATGACCCGTCTCGGGCTTCATCGATGACCCTGCGAGCCGTAGCCGAAGACGACGCCGAGCCTCAGCCCCAGCTACACAGCCGCGGGCGGATCGCGCGTAATTTTCTGGCAATTGCCATCACCAGCGCCATCAACCTGTTCGTAGGTCTGTTCATCAGCGTCTACGTCCGACGTACGTTGGGCCCCGTCGCAATCGGCGAGGTCGGTTGGAACGCCGCAGCGCTCGCCTACTTCGCCCTGTTGGCAAATCCCGGAAGCGCCATCATCGGTCAGCGCGACGTCGCGAAGGACCCGCGATCGACGGAAAATCTCGCCTCTCTCATCCTGACGCTTCAGGGATTGATGTGCGGGGTATCCTACGCGCTGGTGATCGCGCTCGCGGCACTCAATCTTCGCGGATCGGAAGTCAGTGCGCTGCTGATCATCCAGGGGCTGTCGATGTTCTTCATCGCGCTCGATGTCACCTGGGTGCTGCAGGCGCACGAGCGCATGGTGGCGTCCTCGATCGCCACCCTGGTTTGCAACGTGGCACAGTTCCCGTTGCTGATTGCCTTCGTGCATGGGCCCGGGGACATCTACCTCTTCGCGGCCCTGAACCTGCCGTTCGCGGCGGCGAACCTGGCGTTCAAGTTCTGGTACCTCAGTCGGCAAGGCTTGATGTCGACGCGCAGGCTGAGATTTCGCCTCGTGGGAACGCGTCGGCTGCTGCGGGAGACATGGCCGCTGGCGGCCTCTCAGGCGGCGCTGGTCATCTACTACAATTGCGACACCATCATCCTCGGCTTTACCCACGGCAACGACGTCGTCGGCCAGTACACCAGCGCCTATAAGCTGATGCTGATTGCGACCGTCGTCAGCGGCGCCATGTGTACCGCGTATTTCCCGGCACTCGCGCGCGTCCAGGGGTCGCCCGAGCAGGCGCGCGAGGTATCACGCGAGTTCGTGTCCCTGATGCTCTGGCTCGGACTCCCGATCGCGGCCTTGGGCTGGGCGACCGGGCGGCACGCGGTTGAGCTGCTCTACGGCGCCGAATTCCACGCGAGCGGCGTCTACTTCGAGTGGCTGTGCCTCAACGTCGCATTGATCTTCGCCAATCTCGCGCTGGTGACACCGCTCACGACGTGGGGCATGCAGCGAACCCAGTTCTGGGTGTCCTGCATGGGAGCCGCGATCAATCTCAGCTTCAACCTGGTCCTGATTCCCCGCTACGGCGTTCCGGCGGCGATCGCCACGACCATCATCACCGAACTCGCGATCTTCATCGCACTCGCGATCGTCCGACACCGGCTGACCCTCGGTTGGGTCCCGCTTGGCCGCACCCTCTTACCACCGCTCCTGTCATCTGCCGCGGCCGCCGCGGCAATCGTAGCGATGCCGGCCTCGTTCGAGCGGTACTGGATGCTCGAGTGCGTCGCCGGTGCCGCGCTGATCGCCGGGGCGCTGTGGGTGTTCGAGCCGCGAATCGCGCGCGCAGGCCTGCGCTTCCTGCAGCGCAAGCTCGCGATCAGCGTGCGTCCGAGCGGCGAACCGCGGGTTTGAGGTCCTGCGCGGAGGGCGAGTTCGAAGGCTCGCGCACCGTCGCCCACGCCGCCACCCTCACCAGATGGATGATGACCGCCGGATCGAGGCTCGTCTTCACCGCCTCGCGCAACTGCACATACGCGGTGTCGCGGTGGCCCTTGCGCCACAGGTCCTGGGCCCGGCGGATGGCGCGGACCGCCGCCGCCTTGCGACCACGGCGGTAGACGCTGCGCCGCTCCGCGGGCGGCACATAGCTCGCGAGAACGTCGACGAAGCGCCGTTCATCCTCGACGTTTTCGCCGCTCTTTACCAGCCGCGCCGTGTCGGCGCCGGCATGCACGCGATAACACGCGAGCGGCTCGGGATCGTAGAACACCGGGTAGCGCATTGTCGTGCGCGTCCACATGTCCCAGTCGGCGCAGTGCACGAGTTGGGGCCGGAAGCCGCCCAGCGTCTCGTAGACCTCGCGGCGCACGATCATCGCCGGGAACATGATCTCGTTGGTGAGCAGCATGCGGCGCTGGAACTCCTCGCCGAGCACCGTCGGTCGCCGCGATTCGAGCTCCGACAGATGCTGCCAGTGACCGTCCTCGAACATGTAGATGTAGCGGAAGAACACCGCTCCGATTTCCGGCTGCGACAGGATCGCGCGCTCCGCACGCTCGTAAAATCCGGGGCGGATCGTATCGTCGCCGTGAAGGATGTGAACCCAGCGTCCCCTGGATCTCTGGGCGCAGGTGTTGAATGTAGTGATGGCGCCCTGATTTTTCGGCTGCCGGTAGAAGTGCACGCGGTCGCCGGCGAGCTCGCGCACGACCGCCTCCGGATCGTCCTTCGTCGAGCAATCGTCGACGACCTCGATCTGCATGCGCTCGGGTCCAGGATCCTGGGCAAGCACGCTCGAGAGCGTTTCGCGCAGAAGGTGCGCGCAATTGTAGACGGGAATCATGACTGACCAGAAGGGACGCTCGGTTCCTTCCGGCACGCGACCGATAGCAGGCGGATCAGCGATCATGTGAATCCTGTGGCTCGTTAAAGAAGAAGGAAGCGGAAGGCGCGCATCGCGAACGTGAGGAACCATGGCCTGCGGCGTCGGTAGCCGTAGTACATGCGATACGCTGCGGCATCATCGCGTCGGGACGTCAACATCGAGTCTTGGCCCTCCGGCGCTACAACGAGGAGATGCTGAGCCGGTTCCAAATGCGAAGCTTGTGATGAAGCGTTTGAAAAGTTCCTCGCGTGCATTGAGTCCATTGAAGGCGGCTCTGCTTCGTTGCCCGGTAAAGCGCCCGGATTCCTCACACGCGCCTCCGCGGCGCATCGGTTAGTGCTGCCACCGAACAACGGAGCAGTACGAATGCATGATGAGACCACACGGATGCGTGGCCGAAAGCGCACGGACGGCCCAGCGTCGTCGCGTCGGCGGAGCGGCTTCGATTACCTGATCGTCGGCGCAGGCTACGCCGGCAGCGTGCTCGCGGAGCGCCTTGCATCGCAGCTCGACAAGCGAGTCCTGCTGATCGACCGGCGACCGCACATCGGGGGCAACGCTTACGACAGCTACAACGATGCCGGCATCCTCATCCATCCTTACGGGCCGCACATCTTCCACACCAACTCGCGTCAGGTACTCGATTACCTGTCGCAGTTCACGGCGTGGCGTCCGTACGAGCACCGCGTGCTCGCGTGCGTGAACGACAAACTGGTGCCGATTCCGATCAACCGCACGACAATCAATGCTCTGTATGGGCTCGAGCTCGGACCTGAGGGCGTACAGGACTTCCTCGCCAAGCGCGCCCAGCCCGTGGACCCGCCGCGCACGTCGGAGGACGTCGTCGTCGGCACCGTCGGGCGCGAGCTCTACGAACTGTTCTTCCGCGGCTATACGCGCAAGCAGTGGGGGCTCGATCCGTCGCAACTCGACAAGTCGGTAACGGCGCGCATCCCGACGCGCACCAATGACGACGATCGCTACTTCGGCGACGAGTTTCAGGTGATGCCGCTGCACGGCTACACGCGGATGTTCCAGCGCATGCTCGATCATCCGAATATCAAGATTCTGCTTAACGCGGATTTCCGCGAGGTGCGCGATGAGGTGCAGTACGACTCGCTGATCTACACCGGGCCGATCGACGAGTATTACGACTTCCGCTTCGGTGAGCTGCCGTATCGCTCGCTGCGGTTCGAGCACGTGACGATGCAGCAGGAGCGCTTCCAGCCGGTGGCGGTGGTGAATTACCCGACGGAGCGCGTGCCCTACACCCGCATCACGGAATACAAGCTTCTCACCGGGCAGACGCACCCGATGACGAGCCTGACTTACGAGTATCCATGCGCCGACGGCGACCCCTATTACCCGATCCCGCGGCCGGAGAACGCGGCACTGTATCGCCGCTATCAGACGCTGGCCGAGAACGACCGGGACGTAACCTTCGTCGGGCGGCTCGGCACGTACCGGTACTACAACATGGACCAGGTGGTGGCGCAGGCGCTGACGACCTTCGAGCGGCTGCGCGGCACGAAGACCACGGCACCCCCGCCGCTTGCTGCCCAGTCGGGCGCCACCCGCAAGGTCGCCGCCGAAACCTGACAGGCCGGCGCCGCACCGCGGCGAAATCCGCGGCCTGACGGAACGGCCAAGCTCGAAGATCGTTTATCACGTGCGACGCAATTACCGCGCGGGGAAGACGCATGGACGAAACGAACAAGCCGGCCGAGGACGTTTTCAACGTCCTGAACGCCCTGATCGGCATCGGTCTCGCGCTGTCACCGAAGCTGTTCGGGTTCGTGGACGAGCTCGCGCTGTGGCACGCCTGCGTCCTGGGCGTTGGCGTGGCCTTGGTGGCGACCAGCGCCCTGGTGATGTTCGTCGCCTGGGAGGAGTGGCTGAACGCCGCCCTGGGTATCTGGGGGATCGTCGCCCCGTGGACCCTCCAGTTCACCCACGATTCGGTCGCGACACGCGTCCACGTGGTCGCGGGTGCAGCCGTACTCGTGATTGCGGGCGTGGAGCTGCTGCTCCACCAGCACTATCGGCACCGCCGCGTGACGGAGCAGCAGACCTATCGCCGCGCCAGGATTCGTTAACTTCCCTAGCCCGCCAGCCGCAAAACTCCCACGGGGTGAGACCCTCGCCGCGGCTCCCGCCGTGTGCGCATAAACCCTCAGGGAGACGGTACGCTACCGGACGGTGCCCCGATGCCGGGACCCGCGTCGCATGCTCTCCTGACGTTACTTCAATGCGGCGTATCCAGACGCCGCGCGTCAGGAGGCACTCATGCAGGTGGACAAGACCAGCGAAACAGAGACCCGGGAGGTTCGACCAGGCGAAACCTTCGAAGGCTCGCGGCCCGGAAAGGGTACAGCCCTCGTCGTTGCCTGCGCCCTGCTTGGAGTCGCTCTTTATAGCTTCTGGCCCCAGATCGCGTCGGCCTTGGACGTCGGCTGATCGATCGGCCGCGCGCCTCCGGTCGAGTTTGTGGCCTCGGCCGGAGGCGTGATGGTTTCCGCCCCTGATTCTCAGGGCTCTATGCGCGGCCATGTCGCCGCGCGAATCACCCGATAGCAGTAGCAGGCCGCCGCTTCGAGACGGCGGCGATCCTCAATGCGTATCACCGAGCGCGAGCGCGCGAGCGCGCCCTGGCGTTCGAGCGCGGCGATGGTCTCGCCGACGGTCGCGCGGCGCACGCCGAGCATGCGCGCGAGCACGTGCTGCGGCAGCGGCAATTCGTCGCTGCCGCTCTTGTCGCTTGCCGCGAGCAGCCACTTCGCCAATCGCTGCGACACGCTGTGATGCGCGTTGCACGCGCCGTTCTGCGACGTCTGGACGATGATCGACTGGATGTAGCGAAGGATCACGCGCCGGATCGTGGCGTTGTCGTCGAGGATCCCGCGCACGATCGACGCGGGAATGCGCAGTGCCGATCCTTCCACCTGGACGAGCCTGCCGTGGGTCGAGATGCGCTGGCCGAGAATCACCGGCACGCCGACGAGGCCCTCGTTGCCGATGAGCCAGGTCTCGACCGATTTGGCGGGTCCAGTGCGCGCGAGCACCGACACCAAACCCGATTCGATGAAATACACGTGCTCCATCTCGGTACCCGGGTGGTGCAGCATGCGCCGCGGCTTCAGCGCCGTGGGCTCGAGATGGGGCCAGAGCTGTTGAAGGTCATTGTCGTCGAGGCGGCGCAGCAGCCTGTTTTTGATCTGTGCCGCGTCGCTCTTCGGCCGTAAGGGCATCGATTCTCTCGCCGTTGCGTCAGGTCCGCCGGCCGGGCCGGCGGGTTCCGGCACATTAGCGGATGATTGGCATGGCGAGCGCAACCTGCCTTTTCCGGACGCGGATGGCCGCGGCGGAAGAAGGAAGGGTCTGCTTAGCGGGTGTGGTACGGAAGGCCGGTTTTACGCCGCCCTGGGCGGCTTCGGAGGGTGGCGTGTCAGCAGCGGGATGGACGCCGTCGGGTGCGGGCCCCCTCGGGTTCTGCGATCCGCGCGCGTGACCTCCGCCAGCCGCTCGTACATGTGCATGAGGCGAACGTACGCCGCCAGCGACGTGCGATCCGAGGTTCGCGCGGTCAGGTCGCGCAGGTGCTGGGCGCGGGCCATCCAGTACCGGGCATTGAGCACGTCGTGACGATCCGACATCGCCGAGTCCTTGTCAGATGGAACATCGATGGGAGCGGTGTCGGGCGTAGGGTCAGCGCCGGGCGCGGCCCCGCGCTCGCCTGTTAACCGGCGGTCAGGGACAACCCGATGACAGTGGGTGGTCGCCACGGGGCATGAGGCGTGGCTTCGGCTCGTGGCGGAAGTGGCTCCCCGGCAGGATTCCATCTGGCCGATATTTTCAAGCTATTACAGGGCTTGATAATCGAAGCGGGATTAAGTCCCCCAAAAGTGCCCCCGCACGTATGACGCGTGGAGGGACGCGAAGGGATCACATTGGATGACAAGAGAGAGGCAGCCTTCGAGGCGTTTAATGAGGGGGGTGGAGAGCGGAAAGCTGAAAGTCAGCAACGCCGCCGTCATCATCGGCACCGACTACGGTATCGACAAGATTTTCTCTCTGTACCCCGACGCTGCGCCGAAGGGATGGGCGGAGCGCGGGAAGCCCCTTATCGCCACGATGCGGGAGCATATTTGGTCTGCGGAAAACTTCATGCTCTCCAGACTCAGCACCAAGCCGCCAGCACCTCGGCCCCGGTGATGCTTAAAAAAATTTCCGAGTGCGACGTCTCTGCCGTGAGGATTGAGGTGGCGCGCGGCCTGGATGCCTGAATCCCGGAACGGGGCGCAACTAAGGAACGCCCGGCCCGCCCTGTGTGTGAACCGGGCGACCTACTTTCGGGAGCAGAATGGAAAACTAACCTCCCACGGAGGATCTTCCGCCTCCTTCCTTTTTTATATGTTCCGAGATGTTGATTTGCTGCATGAGTTCGCTAGCTCGCCGCTCGAACGCCTCGGCTAAGAACAAATTCTTAGATCGCTCACGCCCTGAGGTGGAATCGGCGGCAGCCTTGCGGAGTTGCTTCGCTCTTTTGAGGAGCTCAGCGACGATCTCTAGCTCTTCCTGAATGTCGGCGGTCATCTCCCGAACCTCCTTCCAGATCGACAGAACAGACCGGCACCGAGTGTCCCTTCGGGGGCCGCTTATCGGCACACACTCCGCGGGATTTCTCGCAGGCACAGGAGACATAAAGGGCCGCACCTCGAAATTTCAAGACGGCTCGGCTTCGCCCTCTGGGAGGAAATAGGCACGACTCCACATCCTGGCCGCCGTGGCCGAGCACCAGCGCGAGATGATCACCGATCGGACGCGGGCGGCATTGAAGGCAGCCAAGGCGCGCGGTGTACGCCTTGGGTCCCCGACGCCACGGGCGGGAGCGAAACGGGCTGCAGAGGCCCGGACACATGCCGCAGCGGCTTATGCAGCCAACACATTGCCGATTATCCACGCTTTCAAGGACAGCGGACTCACGACCCTGCGGCAAATCGCGTCGGCCCTAAACGCCCGCGGCATTAAGACCCGGCGCGGGAGCGTGTGGGACGCTAAAGCAGTTGCTCGGACGCTGGCCTATCGCTGAGATTTCTCGCACCGCGTCAATCTCGGTGCTTGTGTCGCGCCCCGACGACGCTGTCGTGGCCGCGGGCGCGGCCCTCAAATACCGGTGCTACCGATGTCGAGTTGCTGGAGAACGGCAAGCCGGTGCCCAGGAGCGAATACGCTTTCGGCCACAAGGCGCACCGGCGGCCGCGGCGAGAGCCGGCCTAGACCGCGCTCTCTTGGCGCCGGATCGCCGCCTCGAGTTCCGCCAAGTACTCATTGAGAGCGGCGGCAACACGTGCATCGGTCAAATCAGAAAGTAAGCGGCGCACTCGTTCCGCCCTCTTGCGGAGGTCGGCGAGGGATGAGTGTGAAACGTCGGAAACCTGCATGATACAAAATCCTGCCTGGAGCGGCCCATTGTCCCGGGCGTGAACGCCACGTCCCTTGCGCCATCAAAGAGGCGCACCGGTTTCTTGGAGGTTTTGCCGCTCGGATAGCGGCATTGGTGAGCGGCACGGGGGCAACTCCCATTTGGGGCCGTCAGCATTCCCAATGTTGCCCCCCGATATGCGCCGGAACACAACGGCTACTCTCGGCTCTTCTTGGAATGTAATTTCCGAAGTTCTGCCGTTTTAGCCCGTCTTCCGGAACATCCCGGAACGTACCGAGCAAAGGTGTGGCGTCCCCGGCGGGATTCGAACCCACGGCCCCAGGATTAGGAATCCTGTGCTCTATCCTGCTGAGCTACGGGGACGCAGACGGCAAAACGGCGCGCCCGGTTATACCATGGCGCGCCGTCGTCGTTGACCGGGCTGTGGCCCGATTACTTGGAGCGGGTGAACGGCAGCGAGTACTTCAGCAGCAGCACTTCCGTGCCGGGATTGCGCTTGTCCATGCCGGCGTTCGACAGATGGTAAAACTCGACGCCCAGCCGCGAGCGGTCGTCGAAGCGGTAGGCCGCCGTGATCGACGAGCGGAACTCGAGCGGCTGCCCCAGGTCCTTGCTGCTGCCGCGCCAGTAAAAGCTCGGCGCGAACGAGGGGGTGACGACGACGCGCGAGCCGAAGAACAGATCGACCCCGACGCCCGCGTAGACGTTGCCGCCGGAGTCCGAGTTGACCATCACGCCGGCAATGGGATGGAAGATCCAGAAACGGCGGTCCGAGG
The DNA here is from genome assembly GCA_035493495.1 of Alphaproteobacteria bacterium. Classification (GTDB taxonomy): domain Bacteria; phylum Pseudomonadota; class Alphaproteobacteria; order SMXQ01; family SMXQ01; genus DATJIG01. The sequence goes on along the minus strand of DATJIG010000249.1, from coordinate 14,905 downwards.
CGTATTCGGCCTGGAACGCCGCCGAGGTCCACGAGTCGTCGATATCGAACGCGCCGACACCGAAGCTCAGGAAATCGGGGTCGCCCTTGTCGAGGTCCTGGGCCACCACCGGCACGCTCCACACGCCCACGGCGACGCCGAGCGCAATCGCCCAAGCCCGCGCCGCGCGGATCCACACGGATTTAACCACCGAAATCCCCCTTAAGCGAAGCCGGCGGCAACGGCCGCCGGCGGGTTTTTAGGCGCGCCGCAGCGAAGCGGCGCGAAATCTCGTTGCGCGGGCAGGTTACGGCAGCCAAGGCCGGTTTTCAACCGGCCGGCAGGAAGCGGCTCCCGGTGAACCGCTCGGTCGCGCCCACCAGGGCGGCCCGGATCCCGGGCTCGCTGGCGGCATGGCCGGCGTCGGCAACCACGACGTAATCGACGCCGCAGGCGCCGGCGTCGGACGCGGGCCATTCGCGGACTAGGTCGTCGGCGGTGCGGATGGGGCAGACGATGTCGTAGCGGCCCTGGACGACGACCGCGGGCACATTGCGCACAGTGTGCAGCCGGTCGAGCAACTGGGCTTCGTCGAGGAAGAAGCGGTGGACGAAGTAATGCGCCTCGATGCGGGCAAGGCCGAGGGCCGCCGGCTCGCGCGTGAACGCGGCCGACACCGCCGGGTTGGGCAGCAGCGTCGAGCAGGCGCCTTCATACGCCGCCCAGGCGCGCGCCGCGGGCCCATGCACGCCGGGATCGTTATCGATGAGCCGCCGGTAGTACGACCCGAGCAGATCGCCGCGCTCGCCTTCCGGCAGGAACTCCGCGAATCGCCGCCACGCCTCGGGGAAGATCGCCCGCATGCCATGGAGGAACCACTCGCCCTCCAGCGCGCGGCCGAGAAATATCCCACGCAGGACGAGTCCGAGGCAGCGTTCGGAATGGGCCTGGGCGTACGCGAGCCCCAGTGTGGAGCCCCACGATCCGCCGAACACCAGCCAACGTTCGATGCCGAGGTGCGCGCGCAGGTGCTCGATGTCGGCGATGAGGTCGGCGGTGGTGTTGTCCCTGAGCTCGCCCAGCGGCTCCGACCGCCCGGACCCGCGTTGATCGAAGATCACGATGCGATAGCGCTCGGGATTGAAGAACCGGCGGTGCTCGGCGCTCGCTCCCGCACCAGGACCGCCGTGCAGGAACAGCGCCGGGACTCCGGTAGGATTTCCGGAGGTTTCCCAATAAAGCCGGTGCAACGGCCCGACGGGGAGCATGCCACTGGCGTGGGGATCGATGGGAGGAAACAACTCGCGGCGCATGGAGGAGGGATGATAGGTCGCTTAAGGGGCAACGCAAGCGTCCAGGCGCCGTCGGGCCACAACCCCTTGCCCGCAGCCCCTCCCGTTTGATCTAACATCGGGAACCGAAACCCCACTTCCGGCGTCCTCTCGACATGACTTCGCCCTGGCTCCGAATCCGCATCGGCACTCTTGCGCTTCTCGCCGCAGTGCTGACGACCGCGCTGGCGCTCACCGGCTGCGACACCAACCCCGCCACCGGCGGCCGCATGTTCAACCTGATGTCGAGCGATCAGGAGAGACAGGTCGGCGGCGAGGAGCATCCCAAGCTCGTCGAGAGCTTCGGCGGCGAAATCGGCAATGCCGAGGTGAAGCGCTACGTCGACAGCGTCGGCAATCTCCTCGTCAAGACGACCGAGACGCCCGACGCGCAGTTCACCTTCTCTGTCCTCGACAGCGAGATCGTCAACGCGTTCGCGCTACCCGGCGGCTACGTGCACATCACCCGCGGCCTGATGGCTCTCGTCAACAACGAGGCCGAGCTCGCCGGCGTCCTCGGTCACGAGATCGGGCACGTGACGGCGCGCCACTCGGCCCAGCTCTACACCCGCTCGATTCTCGCCAACGTTCTCGCGGCCGGCCTCGGCATCGCCACAGGCAGCGCCGAGCTCGGACAGGCGGCGGGCCAGGGTGCCGGCCTCTACATCCAGAGCTACTCGCGCGACAACGAATATCAGGCCGACTCGCTCGGCGTGCGCTACATGAGCCGCGCCGGATTCGACCCGCAGCAGATGGCCGAGTTCCTGAAGTCGCTCGAGGCGCAGTCGCGGCTCGAGGCCCAACTGCAGGGACTGCCGCCCGACAGCGTCGACCAGTTCAACATCATGGCGACGCATCCTCGCACACTCGACCGCGTCCAGCGCGCGATCTCTGAGGCTTCGGATGCTAAGTCCGGCACCGTCGAGAACGGCCGCGAGGTCTACCTGCGCAAGATCAACGGCCTGATCTACGGCGACTCGCCCGATCAGGGATTCATCCGCGGCAACCGCTTCGCGCACCCGAAACTGGGATTCGGGTTCGAAGTCCCGAACGGCTTCAGGCTCGCGAACCAGCCGGACGTCGTGCTGGCGCGCCATCCCTCGGGTGCTGCGATCGCGTTCGGCGCGGTGCCCGATGCGCAGGGCATGTCGCCGCGAACCTATCTGACGCGGCTCAACGTCCAGCTTGGCGGGATCGAGGACATCAACGTCAACGGCCTGCCCGCGGCAACCGGCGCGGTGCGGGTGAACAGCGACGCGGGGCCGCGCGACATCCGCGTCGTCGCCGTGCAGTTCGCGCCGAACCAGATGTTCCGCTTCATGTTCCTGACCAAGCCGGAGCAGACCGCGTCGCTCGACGAGCCGTTCCGGCGCACGACCTACAGCCTGCACCGGCTCTCGGCCCAGGAGGCGGCGGCGCTGAAGCCCTATCGCATCCAGGTGGTGCGGGTGAAGAGCGGCGACACCGTCGAGTCGCTCGCGTCGCGATTGCCGTTCGCCGACTACAAGGTCGAGCGCTTCCGCGTCCTCAACGGACTCGTCGACAACGCGACGCTACGGCCGGGAAGTCTCGTCAAGATCGTCGTCGAAGGCGACGTGCCGAAAGACATCCTCTAGCAGCGCGCGGGCGCGCGCATAAATCCCGGGCGCGTTCGATTCGCGCGGGCCCGCGACGTTGAGGCATCCGGGCCGGGTCGCCGCGAGCCACGCGCGAATGTCCCACGCGTTGGCGATCGCGAGGTCGAACACGCCGAGCGGCCGTTCGAGTTCGCGCGCGATGTCGACGGTGAGTCGTGTTCCGGAATCCGGCGCGCCGAACGTCAGCACCAGGGTCGCGTCGGTGTCGCGAACGTTGAAGCACGTTCGCTCCGCCGGGTCATCGGTCGCGGTCTCGCGCAGCGGATAATCGTTCGCGATCGCGCCGTCCTCCGCCCAGCGGCCGCGCGGACACCAGCCGCCGACCGCGAGTCCGCGGGCGCGCGCCGCATCGAGTGCCGCGCGGTCGACGCCGGTCTGTCCGCCGGAGACGATCAGTTCGAGTCGGATGGCTGCGACAGGCACGGCGCGCGCCTCACGCCTCGAGGACCTCGATCATGTTGCCGTCGTTGTCGAACGCGCAGGCGAGCAACGGCCCGCCGAAGCCTGCGCCACCGTCGAGGCTGACGGTCGACGGATTCATGCGCAGACCGCCGCGCGCGCGGTCGTGGCCGCGGACGATGCGCTTGAGACCGTCGTAGGACTGGATGGCATCGAACGCGGTGCCGCCCCACCAGAACGAATCGCCCTGGGCCGAGAGCGGCTTCGCGACATCGATGCCGGCGCTGACGAACAGAACGCTATCGCCGGTGCCGAGTGCCGCGCGCTTCAGCGCCGTCATCAGCGCCTCATGCCCGGGCTGGGCACGGAACGCATCGCGCAGCGCGCCGGTCCAGCGCTGAATCTGAACCGCGCCCGACCGCGTCGCCGCGAGGCCTTCATTGGGATCGCCGCCGTAGGCGGTAATGGTGGCGGCGATGCCCTGATCCAGCATCCAGGTGAGGACCTGCGACGGATTGGGCGCGAGCTGCAGCGACAGCAGCTTCTGCCACATCTCCTCCTGGCAGCCGCGCAGGAACACGACGTCGCCCGCGAACGCGCCGGGGCGCGCGATCACGCCGCGGCGGAATCGGATGGCCTCGGTGACCGCGCCCTTGGGATCGGGGCCGTGGCCCAGCAGATTGCCGAGATAGACGAGGCGATCGCCGCGCTCGAGACGAGCCGCGATCGCGTCGTGGAGACGCGCAAGACGCGCGGAGTCGCCATGGACCGAGGCGATGGTCCAGATGCGGCTCGCGCGGCGAAGGCGGGCAATTGCGTTCAGATCAGTCATAAATGAAAACGGACGCCAGTGGCGTCCGTTTCCTTACGCCCGAGCACCGGCTCGGATCAAGCGGCCTTAAGGACCTGTTCGAGTTTCTGGGCCGCGGCATCGCGCTCGATCCGCTCGACGGCGGCGAGCTCGCGCGCGAGACGCTCAAGGGCGGCCTCGTAGATCTGCCGCTCGCTGTAGGACTGGTCGGACTGGCCGGCGTTGCGGTGCAGGTCGCGCACCACCTCGGCGATCGACACCGGGTCGCCCGAGTTGATCTTGGCTTCGTATTCCTGGGCGCGGCGGCTCCACATCGCGCGGCTGACGCGCGAGCGGCCCTTCAGGGTGGCCAACGCGATGTCCATCTGCTGATGCGACGACAGCTTGCGCAGTCCCGCGACCTTCGCTTTCTCGATCGGCACGCGCAGTGTCATCTTTTCCTTTTCGAAGCGGATGACGATGAGCTCGAGGTCCATGCCGGCGACGCTCTGCTTCTCGATCGAAGCGATCTTGCCAACGCCGTGGGTCGGGTAAACGACGTAGTCGCCGTTGTGGAAGTCGATCTTTTCCGGCTTGGCGGGCTTCGCGGCCGGGCTCTTGGTGACCGGCACGACCTTGGCCGAGGCGGCCTTGGCCGCAGCCTTCAGCGCCGGCGCGGCGGCCCTGGGGGCTGCGTGAACCGGGTGAGCGGCATGGCTGGCGTGAGCCACATGGGCGGCGTGAGCGACGGGTTTGACGAGCTTCGGCTCGGACTTCGCGGATTTCGTCCTGGGCGCGGGCTTTGCAGCCTTGGCGACACGCGCAACTTTCGTCGCCTTGACGACGCGGGCAACCGGCTTCGACTTCGTCATTCTTTTGCTCACCACCTTTGCTGGGCCACTCTTCGCCTTGGATGCCTTCGATGCCTTCTTCGTCGCCATCGCTGACCGTCCTTCTCGTCCATCCCCCAGCAGCCTGAACCCGCCCAAAGAGAGTACGAAACACCACCCAGCACCTTTGGTGCCGGGGTGCATTTCGCCTAATACCCTAGGTCGCCGTCTCGCTCAGGACTGTCTAAGCCCTTGCTCGGCGCTGGCCCTGTCATATTCGAGCCGTTGCGGGTCGTGGCCATGCCCCACGAATGCTTTGAAGTATAACAAAAAAAGAGGCACAAATACAGGGGTGCCGTAACACCAGATGCTGTTACAGCCCCTCCTCGCACTGCCAGATGTATGCATTCCGACTGGAAAGTCCACCCTCCAGCTGGAATACAGATCTGTATCTATTTTGTGTCAGGCCTTGGAACCGGGGTTCGGGCTCAGGAGCGGCAGCTTGTCGGGCTTGCCCTTCCACTCGTCGGCGTCGGCCGGCGGGGCCTTCTTGCGGGTGATGTTCGGCCACTTCTGGGCGTAGTCGCGGTTCAACTCGACCCACTTCTCGAGGCCGCCCTCGGAGTCGGGCAGGATCGCCTCGGCCGGGCACTCGGGCTCACAGACGCCGCAGTCGATGCACTCGTCCGGATTGATGACGAGGAAGTTCTCGCCCTCGTAGAAGCAATCCACCGGGCAGACCTCGACGCAGTCCATGTATTTGCACTTGATGCAGGCTTCGGTGACCACGTACGTCATGGCAATGTTCCTTGAACGGAGACATGGCGGGCGACTGCTAAAGCGGGCCCGTCGAGCGTAAAAGCGGCCTTGGGGTAACACGACGGCCTGACTGCCGCAACCCCACGGGGAAGCCGATCAGCCTTCTCCTCCACGCAGGCGATCGAGCGCGCGGCGCTCCGCCTTGGTCGGCCGCCCGGCTCCCGCATCGCGGCTGAAAGGGGACGGCTCGTTGCTTTGGGGCGCCGACGGCGGCGACAGATCCTCATACAGGGCACGCGCCTCGGGCGCCGGTCCGCGTCGGGTGCCGAGGGCGACGATCCGCACCACCCGCACGTTGCCGCGAAGGCTGAAGGTCACGACATCACCGGCACGGACGCGGGCATGTGCCTTGACCACCGCACCGCGGAGCCGCGCGTGCCCATCATCGAGGAAACGCGTCGCCAGAGTCCGGCTCTTGAAGAACCGAGTGAACCACAGCCACTTGTCGAGCCGCAGCGTCGCCTCGCCTGCGCCCTCGCCAGTCGGCGGATCGATGTCGTCGGTCACGGGCGGCGCACCAGATCGGCGAGCTTGGCGAACGGCGAATCGGTTCGCGGCCGCGCGCCCCGCCGCGGCCGCTTGCGCGCGCGGGTGAAAGCCTGGTCCGCGGCACTGTGGCCATCGGCGCCACGATCGGCGACGGCATAGCCGAGGCCTTTCAGCACGGGCGGCAGCATCACCTGTGAAAGGCCGCTCGCGCGCGACAACGCCGGCGTAGCGGCGAATGGCCCCTGGTGCGCGAGCATCGCCGCGCTGGCGGCAAGCCGCTCGGCCACGTCGATCCGCACCGCGTGGCTGTTGAGCAGCAGATAGCCCGCGGCATGCAGCCGTTCGGGCGCGATGTCCTTCGACGCTGCCACCGCCGCGGGCCGGTGTCGCAGGGCGGCCGCGATCGTGTCGGCCGACTCCCGATGGTGGAGCGACGCGAGCAGGATGCGCAGCGCCGGATCCTTGAGGGCCGGCAGGTACAGCGCCGTGCGTCCAATCCGGATGCCAAGCGCGGCGAGCCGTTTTCGCAGTGCGGGCGGAGCCGCGTCGACATGGGCGGTGACGGCGGCGCGCGGCACCAGACCAAGCCCCTCGACCACGCGATGGACAATGGCGCGCCCGTGCCCCGACAGCGCCGGATCTTCGGCCGCATCGGCACAGCGGACGAGCGGCGCCAGCCGCCGCGCGACATGGTGGCCGACCCAATCGTCAAGACGGCGACGCAGCGACTGGCGGTCGCCTTCCGACAGGCCGTCGGCCGCGAACACCGTGACTTCGGGATTCAATGCCGTGCGTCCCGGGGTAAGTTCGCCCAGCGCCGCACCCTTCCAGACGATGCGAGCCCCATCGAGGGCGAAGGCAGAATCGGCATCGGCGACAATCTCACGCACGCGTCGTGGGATCTCGCGGGCGAGCGCCCGCGCCGACGCCGCGCGCACCGCGCGATGCGGCACGGCCGAATCGACCGCGGAAGCATCCGGCGTGAACTTCAGACCGACGAGATGACCGACGTAGTGCCCTTCCACCTCGACTGCTCCACCCTCGTCGACGTGGGATAGAAGAGAACGGGAATCCTTGAGACGCTTCATCAGCACCGAGGCACGGCGATCGACGAAGCGCTGGGTCAGGCGCTCGTGCAGTGCGTCCGACAGCCGGTCCTCGACGTCGCGGGTGCGGCCCTGCCAGTGCTCGGAATCCTTCATCCAGCCGGTTCGGTGGGCGATGTAGCGCCAGGTGCGTACATGCTCGATCCGCTGCGTCAGCGCGTCGATATCGCCCTCGACGCGATCGAGGTTGGTGAGCGAGCGCGCCGCCCAGTCTTCATCGATGCGCCCCGAGCCGATGAGGGCGTTGAAGATGCGGCCCAGGAGACGCGCGTGCGATGTCGGCGATTCCTTGCGGTAATCGGGGATCTGCGCCACCTCCCAGAGCAACTGGACGCGGTCGGCGCCGCGCGTCGCATCGCGGATGGCGGGATCGCGAGCCAGCTCGATCAGCGCCTGATGGTCGGGCGCATCGCGCTTGGCGATCATGTCGGGCAACGGCGCGCGTGCGTCGAGCGATGAGATCAGCGCTTCGAGCGAGCGGAACGCGAGATCGCGGTTGCGCCAGAAGATCGACCGCGCCGGCGGAAAACGATGCGACTCGATCGCCTCGACAATGTGCGCGTCCATGGGCCCGGCGCCGGCCGTCGTGCCGAACGTGCCGTCGCTCATGTGCCGTCCGGCACGGCCGGCGATCTGCGCGAGTTCGGTGGTGTCGAGATTGCGCTGGCGGCGACCGTCGAACTTCGACAGGCCCGCGAAGGCGACATGGGCAATGTCCATGTTGAGGCCCATGCCGATCGCGTCCGTGGCGACGAGATAATCGACATCGCCCGACTGGAACAGCGCGACCTGCGCGTTGCGGGTGCGGGGGCTGAGGGCGCCCATGACCACCGCGGCACCGCCACGCTGGCGGCGGATCAATTCGGCGACGGCGTAGACCTCGGCCGCCGAGAACGCGACCACCGCGGTGTGCGGCGGCAGGCGCGTCAGTTTCTTGTCGCCGTCGAAGGTGAGGCGCGACAGGCGCGGCCGCTCGATGAACTCGACTCCCCTCACCAGCCGGGCGATCAGCGGCTTGAGCACGCTCGAGCCGAGGAACATCGTTTCGGAAGCGCCGCGCGCGTGCAGCAGGCGGTCGGTGAAGATGTGGCCGCGCTCGCGGTCGGCGGCGAGCTGGATTTCGTCGATGGCGAGGAAATCGAACGAGCGGTCGAGCGGCATCGCCTCGACGGTGCAGAGGAAATAGCGCGCCCCCTGCGGCACGATCTTCTCCTCCCCGGTGACCAGCGCCGTCGCCTTGTCGCCGGCAATGCGCCTGACGCGGTCGAATACCTCGCGGGCCAGGAGCCGAAGCGGGAATCCGACGACGCCGCTGCGGTGCCCGAGCATCCGCTCGACGGCGAGATGGGTCTTGCCGGTGTTGGTTGGCCCAAGGACGGCGAGCACCCGCCCGTCGAAGCCGGCACTGGGGCCGCGCGGACGCACGCGCGCGGCGGGGGAAAAAGCCATACCCGGAGAATCGGGCGTTCGCCGCCCGAGTTCAAGGCCCCGCCGCACGCGTCACGCCGATATCAGCCGCGGGTTTCGGGCCGGGGATGCAGGTGAATCAATGGGGTGACCGTCGACGCCTGGGGGCCCTCGGCGCTTTCGCCGTCCTGGCTGACGAAGCGCACCGGGTCGCCGACATTGAGCTTGTCGAAATCGCCGGTGACGCTGTTCTTGTGGAAATAGACCTCCTGCCCGGAAGCATCGATGAGGAACCCGTAATCCGGAAACATCCGCAGCACGCGCCCCTCCGGCGGAGCTTCGCGGCGCTTGATTTGGCCGCGCTTGCGGCTCACGGCATCCTCGAGCTGCCGCTCGGCGGCCATGAACGCGTCGCGGACCGCGACCAGGATGTCCTCATGGCCGTGGTCGTCGCCGGGGTTGCGGTTGGCGACGATTTCCGCACCCGGGATGCTCACCTCGACGCTGCAGGAAAACAGCTTGCCCTTGCGATGGCTCGTATGCGGAGCCGCCACGGTGACACGGCAACTGACGATCCGGCCGTAGCGACGCTCCAGCCGATCGGCGCGTTCGCGGATCTTCGCCTCGACCGCATCCGACTTGTCGATGTCGTGAAAGGTGATGTTGAGTGGTGCGTCCATGTCTTACCTCCAATGCTTCCTTCGGAAACACCGAAGCACGCAAAGACGTTCCCAGCTTTGCTGTGGATCAATCGGTCGCGCTCGGATTACGCGACAATTCGGATGTCAGAATCCGAACAGGTGATCGAAGCAGAAGGCGCCGTCAGCCCTGAGCAAAGTATGGAACCCGAACAGGCGACACGTCGTGTCGCGCACCACGACATAGCCACCCTCTTGCACCTTTGGGCCGGCACGGCCGAGCGCGTCTTCGAACAATTCGTCCATAGTGACGAACAGGCTGCCGCCGCAGGCGATCTTCCGCTCGACCGAGGTGATCTCCATGCCGTCCTTGTCGTGCAGGATGAACTTGGTCGACGAAGTCGGATGCCACGGCAGCGACGCCGGGTAGATCAAGTGCGTACCGGTCACGACGCCCCTGGACCCGAGGCGGATGAACAGCCGCGTCGTCAGTCCCGGCGGCTTATGCGTGTAGGACTGCGGCTCGTCGCGGTAGACGATCGGCGTGTTGTAGATGTGGGCGCCGAACGTAGTCTCGGCTGCGAAATTGCCCTTCCGCGACTCGTAGCGCGCGTTGGCATGGAGCCAGCCATCGCCCTCGCCGCCGTTGCGGAAATCGTACGAGAACTCGATGTGGCCATACCCGGACGCGAATGCGACGCCGGGCTCGGTGAGCCACGCATCGACGTCAACGACACCGCAATCGCGGCGGGGCAGCTTGCCGAGGAATTTGTGCGCGACCTCGCTGCCGCTCGCGTCGTAGAGCGTCGCCGCGATCGGCAGCTCGTGTTGCACGGTCGACATCGGCGTCGGAATGAAGCGGGTGCGGAAGCGCTCGGGTGGCAGCACCGCCATCGGCAGGATGTAGCCCTTGCCCATCTGCTTATGCAGCGTTGGCAGATTGGGATCGGGCTTGAGATCGGTGCGCTCGACGTTGATGTGGGCGACGAAGCCGCGGCCGTTCGGCCGCTCGAGCTCGTAGCGCGGACGGCAGAACCAGCGGCCGGCGCGGACTTCGAGCTGCTGCGGCCAGCGGGCGTCCGGCATCACGCGTGAGACGTCGAGACCAAGGGTCGCGAACGGCGCGATCGGCTGATCGAGCATGCGCACGTCCTGCGAGCCCATCAGATTGAAGCCGATCTCGCCCGCGGGGATCGTCACCGGATGGCTGTTCTGGATCCACAGGATCGCCCGCTCGCCCTCCTCGGGCGCCGGCAGGCCGGCGTAGAGGTCGGCGGGCCAGGCATTGGCGTCGTGGGTCACCGAGATCGGGCCGCCGTTGTCGCCGTAGAAGTCGACGACGTACTTCACCACGTCGTGGCCGGCGATCTTGATGCCGTGCATGAACAGCGTGCCGACGAAGTCGCCGAGGCCGAAGCGCGCCTTGATGTCGCGCGAGTCGATGCCGAAGGTGCCGCCGCCCTTGGGCAGGGCCTCGCGCCACGCCGCGAGCCGCTCGCCCGCCTCGTCGAACACCGCGAGGTACATCTCGGCCGCGGGCGCGCCGTAGCTGCCCCAGTAGTTGGCCGAGGACACCCGCGTGTGCTGGCCGCGACGCTCCTTCATGAAGGCGAAGTTGGTCGCGAAATTGAGCGGATCGAGGTAGTTGCCGCGCACCGTCAGCATGTCGTCGGGAATGCGCGTGGCGTCGAGCGTCTCGACGGCGATACCCTTCGGCAGCAGGTGGCGGATGTGTGGCAGGAAGCGCTCGGCGTCGAACGCGGCGACGAACACGCAGGCGGCGTCGGTCTTGCCGATCTCGGTGACGAGGCGGGCCTTGCAGCCGGCCTCCTCGTGGTCGGCGTCGGCGACGTTCTGCACGAAGAAATCGACGACGTTGGTGCCGCCAAGACCGTAGAGCGCGCGGAACCCCGCGAACTGGCCGATCGGATCGTAGACCGCGACCGGGCCCGCAGCCTTGAGACGCGCCAAGAGCTCGCGCGCGCGCGGTGCCGCGAGCGGATGGCCGAGCGCCTTGAACAGGCTCTGGCCGCCGGCGTTGTTGCCGACGCGCCAAGCGCCCGGCTGGGCGTTGGTGAAGGTCTCGATCTTAAGCGTCATGGCCCCGTGCGTGGCTCCTTGCCATCACGCGCGCTGATACGCTCGTTCTACCAGAAAAGCACCGGTGCCCAAAAGGGCGCAGGCCGCCGGGCGCCCGCGTGCCGCGCAGCACAGCCGCGCGGCACGCAAGGGGTCGCAAGCGAGTCGCCGCGGCGTCAGGCCGCGAGCAGCTCGCGCAACACGAACGGCAGGATGCCGCCGTGGCGGTAGTACTCGACCTCGTCCACCGTATCGATGCGGCACAGCAGATCGACGGTGTCGGTCTTGCCGTTGGCGCGATGGATCACGAGCGGCAGCTTCATGCGCGCCTTGAGGCCCGACGACAGACCCGCGAGATCGAACGTCTCGCTGCCGTCGAGGTTCAGCGTCTTGCGCGTCACGCCCTCGGGGAACGTCAGCGGCACGACGCCCATGCCGACGAGGTTGGCGCGGTGAATACGCTCGAAGCTCTCGGCGACGACGGCGCGAACGCCGAGCAGCATCGTACCCTTCGCCGCCCAGTCGCGCGACGAGCCCGTGCCGTACTCCTTGCCGGCGATGATCACCAGCGGCACGCCCTCGTCCTTGTACTTCATCGCCGCGTCGTAGATCGACATCTGGGCGCCGTCGGGCATGTGACGCGTCACGCCGCCCTCGGTGCCCGGGGCCATTTCGTTGCGCAGCCGGATGTTGGCGAAGGTGCCGCGCATCATCACCTCGTGGTTGCCGCGACGGGCCCCGTACGAGTTGAAGTCCTGCACGCCGACCTGGTGGCGAACCAGGTACTGGCCGGCCGGGCCGTCCTTCTTGATCGAGCCCGCGGGCGAGATGTGGTCGGTGGTGATGGAATCACCGAGCAGCGCGAGCAGCCGCGCACCCTTGATGTCCTGCACCGGCTGCGGCGTCTTCGACATGCCCTCGAAGTACGGCGGCAGACGGCAGTAGGTCGAGTCGTCGTCCCACTCGTAGGTCATGCCGGTGGCGGTCTTGATCGATTTCCACACCGCATCGCCCTCGAACACGCTGCCGTAGCGGGTGCGGAACATCTCGGGCGTCATCGACGCCTTGATCGCGTCGGTGATCTCCTTGTTGCTCGGCCAGATGTCCTTGAGGAAGACCTCCTTGCCGCTCTTGTCCTTGCCGATCGGCTGCTTGGACAGGTCGGCCGAGAGGTTGCCGACCAGCGCATAGGCGACGACCAGCATCGGCGAGGCGAGATAGTTCGCGCGCACCTGCGGGTGCACGCGGCCCTCGAAATTGCGGTTGCCGGAGATCACCGCGCCGACGACGAGATCGCCCTCGTCGACCGCGTCCGCGATCGGATCGGCGAGCGGACCCGAGTTGCCGATGCAGGTCGTGCAGCCGTAGCCGACGATGTTGAAGCCGAGCTCATCGAGGTACTTCTGCAGGCCTGCCTTGGCGAGGTAGTCGGTGACCACCTGCGAGCCGGGCCCGAGAGAGGTCTTGACCCACGGCTTCGCCGAAAGGCCCTTCTCACGGGCTTTTTTGGCGACCAGGCCGGCGCCGATCAGCACGGCCGGGTTCGAGGTGTTGGTGCAGCTCGTGATCGCGGCGATGACGACGTCGCCGTGCTGCAGCGCGTAGTCGGCGCCCGCGACCTGGGCGGTGCGACGGCCGTCGCCTTTCTTCGTCGCCTTCAGCATGTCCGGCAGCGCGTCGGCGAACGAGCCCGAGACCTTCGACAGCGCAACGCGGTCCTGCGGGCGCTTCGGGCCGGCGAGCGACGACTCGACGGTCGAGATGTCGAGTTCGAGGACGTCGGTGTACACGGGCTCCGGCGCGTTCTTGTCGCGCCACAGGCCCTGGGCCTTCGCGTATGTCTCGACCAGCGCCACCTGGGCCGCGTCGCGGCCGGTGAAGCGCAGGTAGTCGAGCGTCTCATTGTCGATCGGGAACAGGCCGCAGGTGGCGCCGTACTCGGGGGCCATGTTGGCGACCGTCGCGCGGTCGGCGCTGGTCAGCGCATCGAGACCGGGGCCGAAGAACTCGACGAACTTTCCGACCACGCCCTTCTTGCGCAGCATCTGCGTGACGGTGAGCACGAGGTCGGTCGCGGTCGTGCCTTCCTTGAGCGCGCCGGTCATCTTGAAGCCGACGACCTCGGGGATCAGCATCGACTGCGGTTGGCCGAGCATCGCGGCCTCGGCCTCGATGCCGCCGACGCCCCAGCCGAGGCAACACAGGCCGTTGACCATCGTCGTGTGGCTGTCGGTGCCGAACAGCGTGTCGGGATAGGCGTAGTTCACGCCGTCCCGCGTCTCGTGCCACACCACCTTGGCGAGGTATTCGAGGTTCACCTGATGGCAGATGCCGATGCCCGGCGGTACGACGCGGAAGTTGTCGAACGCGGTCTGGCCCCAGCGCAGGAATGCATAGCGCTCCTGGTTGCGCTCGTATTCCTTCTTCACGTTGTCGGCGAACGCCCTCGGGTTCGCCCACGAGTCGACCTGCACCGAGTGATCGATGACGAGGTCGACCGGCGACAGCGGATTGATCTTCTTCGCGTCGCCGCCGAGATCGACCATCGCCTGGCGCATCGCCGCGAGATCGACGACGGCGGGAACGCCGGTGAAGTCCTGCATCAGCACGCGCGCCGGCCGGAAGCCGATCTCATGGTCGGAGGTGCGTGACGTCAGCCACGCGGCCACCGCCTTGACGTCCTCCTTGGTGACCGAGCGGCCGTCCTCGAAACGGAGGAGATTCTCGAGCAGGATCTTGAGCGAGACCGGCAGGCGCGACACGTCGCCCAATCCGTTCTCACCGGCCGACTTGAGGCTCCAGTAGGTGTACGTCTTGCCGCCCGCCTGAAGCGTCTGGCGGGCTTTGAAGGTGTCGAGGATGCCTGCGGCCACGGGAGTCTCTCCGGAGAAGCTCGATGAGTCGTGTGGATTCCGCGCGGGCGCGCGGCGGGGGAGGGTTTGGTTTTAATCGCTGCGCAGGCACCCGCCAAGGGTCTTGGCGACCGCGTGTAAGACGGTTTAACAACTCCGCGCGGAGCGGCGGCCGTGTCCGCCCGGACCGGTCAGTCGCCGCTGGGGAATCATCACCGGATTCGCGACCGATTCGTCGGCGGAACAGGCCGCCGCGGCCCCGACAAGCGCGGCTTGGCCGCGCGCGAACCACCGCCACGATTCCAATTTCAACAATAGAATTAATGCCTTGAGCCAAAGTCGGAGAAATCACATTTTCGCCATAGTTGCACCGAATCCCGACCACATTCCCCCGGCTCTATTGTCCCTGCCAACGACATCTCGCAACCCTCTCTCCCCCACCCCGGTGTTGCGAGTCATTGCGGTGTTGGCCTCCGAACCGGCCTCCCCGGCCGGGCGTTGAGCGGCCGCCGGTCTTCCCCCACCGGCGGCCGCTTTTTTTGTGCCTGT
>DATJIG010000248.1:0-3958 GCA_035493495.1 Alphaproteobacteria bacterium | reverse complement strand
GCGCCGCAGGCGCATCCGCCGCTGTAAGGCTCGCTCATCGGCTGCTCCCGACCAAGACCCGTTCAGGCGGCTTCCTTCGGCTTGGCGAACACGTTGAGCGGCTCGCCGGTCTCGAGGAACGACTTCAGACTCGAGAGCACGATCGGCCAGCCCTTGCTGATACCGGCCGCCATCGCGCTGCCCGTCTCCAGCTCGTCGTGGGTCACGGTGAGGCGCACCATGCCGCCGTCGTAGGACGTCACATCGAACGTCACGCGGCTGTGCTTGGCGGGATCGGAAAACGATGCGGGGCTCGCCCAGGAGATGACCAGGCGCGTCGGCGGCGTGCACTCGATCACGTTGCCCATGACCTTGGCGCTGCCCTCGGCTCCGACGTGCTCCCACGTCGACCCCGGTTTCCAGTCGGAACGGTTCTCGTGCGCCCAGTAGCGCCGCGCGATCTCTGGCCTGGTGATCGCCTCGAAGACCTTTTCCGGCGTCGAGACGATGTAGGTCACGTAGACGAAGGTCAGCTTCTCAGCGCTCATCCCTACTCTCCTTCCAGTTCCGTCTTGAGGTCGTGAAGCAGGCTCAGGCGTTCGCGCTCGAACTTGCGCACCCACCGCTCGTAGACCTCGTGGAGCGGCACGGGGTTGATGAAGTGCAGCTTCTCGCGGCCGCGCCTGAGCGTGGTGACGAGGTTCGCCTCCTCGAGGATGCCCAAATGCTGCGTCGCCGACTGCCGGGCCATGTCGAGGTGCCCGCACAGCTCGCCGAGCGTCTGCCCGTTCTTCTCATAGAGGAGATCGAGCAGCTTCCTGCGGGTCGCGTCCCCCAGCGCCTTGAAGACCTTGTCGGCATCCATCGTCCTCATCTGGGAGACGACAATAGGCAGGTATTTACCTGCATGTCAAGGCAAGCGATAGCGGGGGCTTTGGTCGCGCTGTGAGAGTGGCTTTACAGAGATGCTCGTCACCCCGCGAAAGCGGGGATCCAGAGCCGGCAGGCTCCGCGCAGCCGCCTGGACTCCCACTTGCGCGGGAGTGACGAAAAAACAACTACGCCAGCCTTACGTCGGCGAACGACTCCGCACTCGCTTGTCCTAGCGCGACGGGCCTCGCCTCGCCCGGTCGCACGAACTGTACGGTGTGGAGACCCGATTGCTTCGCGGCCGTGATCTCCTCGGGACTGTCCGACAGGAACAGAACCTCGGCGGGCGCGAAGCCGATCGCCTGGACGATGCGCAGATAGCTGTCGGGCAGCATCTTCGGGCCGGTCGTGGTGTCGAAGTAGCCGGCGAACAGCGGCGTGAGATCGCCGAACGGGCTGTGGCCGAAGATCAGTTTTTGCGCCGCGATCGAGCCCGACGAGTAGACGAACAGCTTGATGCCCTCGCCGGCCCAGCGCTTCAGCGCATCCGCGGCGTCTGCGTAGACGTGTCCCTTGAGCGCGCCGTTGCGATATCCTTCTTCCCAGATCAAACCCTGCAGCGCCTTGAGCGCGGTGTTCTTGCGGTCCTCGTCGATCCAGCCGAGCAGCGCGCCGACGACGTCGCCATCGCTCATCGCCGGATTGCCGGCGTCGTTCTTGGCGACGTCGATCAGGATGCGGATGTCGTGCTCGCGGCCGCGCCGCGCGACGAACTCGGCGAGACGTTCGCACGCGTACGGGAACAGCACCTCGTGCACGAACGAGATCGCGCTCGTCGTGCCTTCGATGTCGGTGATGACAGCGCGGATTCCGGAGAACGACGGTGTCATGAACCGTCAGTTCTCGAGCTTGGGGAAGCGGCCGCCGATGTCGGAGCCGGTGAACTGCGCGACCCAGCCCTCGGGATTGGTGAAGATGCGGATGCAGGCGAGATGCGGGTTCGGTCCCATGTCGAACCAGTGGGTCGTGCCGGCGGGCACGCTGATGAGATCGCCCTTCGCGCACAGCGCGCCGTACACCCGCCCCTGCGCGTGGAGATAGAACAGCCCCTGGCCGTCGACGAAGAAGCGGATCTCGTCCTCCGAATGCGTGTGCTCGTCGAGGAATTTTTTGCGCAGCGTGACTTTGTCCGGGTGATCCCGGGTCAGGCTGATGACGTCGGCGGTCTTGTAGCCTTCGCGCATCAGGCGATCGACATCTCCTTTGTAGGCTGCCAGCACGTCTTGCTGCGGCGCGCCCGATGCCACCGGCTTCGCCGTCGCCCAGCGCTCGAAGCGCACGCCGATGCGGGCGAGCTCGCGCGCCATCACCGCGGCGTCGGAGGTGTCGAGGACCGGGCTGGCCGGATTGGTTTCGTCGAAGACGCGAAGCTGGCTCATGGTCGTCCGTTACGGCTGAATGGTGCGTCTGCGTGCGAGCTCGCACCCGAACAGGAACTCGAGCGCTTCGAGGTGGCGGCGCGCGCCCGACATGTCGGGCCCCCAGGTATAGACGCCATGGCCGCGGATCAGGTAGCCCGGAGTCCGTGGGGTGGCGCGCAGCCGCGTCGATGCCGTCTCCGCCAGTGCCGCCATGTCCTGGCTGTTGTCGACCACCGGCAGGATCAGACGATCGTCGTGCGTTCCGTAGCCGACGAATGCCTTCAGGATCTCGTAGCCGGCGAATACGATCTCGTCGCTGTGCGGCGGCAGCATGCCGAGCGTCGTCGACGCCACGGAATGCGTGTGCAGCACTGCCCCGGCGTCCGGCCGGTCGCGGTAGATCCGCATGTGGAGCAGCGTCTCCGCCGAGGGCTTGCCGCCGTCGACCGCGCGGCCGTGGCCGTCGACTGTCAGAACGTCGGCGGGCGTCAGCGCACCCTTGTCGATGCCCGACGCCGTGATCGCGATGCGATCGCCAGCGATGCGCACCGAATAGTTGCCCGCCGTGGCCGGCGCCCAGCCGCGTCCGGCGATGAAACGCCCGGCGGCGACGATGTCGGTGGCGGCGGATTCGAGGTCAGGTGTCTTCATGGCGAAGTGCGGCCCCTTGTAGCGGGCCCCGCGGCGAATCTCAATCGGCGCGCACGGGCAGTGCTTCGGCCGACGGCGAAGGCCAAAACGCACACCAACAGGTCCCCGTTGGAACGACGCGCACGAGCAATGTGGCGACCGTTCGCTCAGCCCGGTCGCCAACCATCGGAGAGAGACGATGGCTCTGCGCCTCGCGAGCCGGCCGTGCCGCTTCCCGCCGAGCGCGAAGAACCTTTCGGAACAGCAGGTTGGAGCACGCATGTTTTTGCCACACGCACGCCATGTCTTTGTCCATTCGCCGTCGGGGCGTCACAGGTGACAGTCTGGCCAAGGAACGACTCGCTTCCCAGTCCCGCGTATCGCGTATGAGGTGTGCAGAGTGCCGTCAGTATCGAACCGTGAAGCCCGTACGAGTGATGTATCCCCCCTCCGCGCCGAGCGCTTGCGCCGCAAGGCAATGGCGCTGCGGCAGATCGCCTCCGATCTCCGTTCGTCCACCAGTCGCACTCTCGTCCTCAGTCTCGCGGCCGACTACGAGATGCTGGCGTCCAACGCCGAAGCGGCCGAAGCGTTTGCCGGCATCGACGCGCTGCTGCCGATCGACGAAACGCCGCGCGCGTAGACGCGCTCGCGCCATCCACGAGCTTCATTGGTTTTCGTCACTCCCGCGCCCCTCTTTTAAGAACGGGCGGGGTGCAACCCGCCCGTAAGAGCGGGAGTGCACGTGTTTCTTTTCTCCCTCTCCTCCAGGGGAGAGGGCGGGGGTGAGGGGGCGGATGCCGCGATTGCACTCCCCCTCAACCACCCCTCTCCCCGACGGGGAGAGGGCAACAGAAGCGAGCATTGAACCGCTTCGGCGATTCCCGACTTTCCACAGCCCCCTTGCGCGGGGTTTCGCGCGCGCGCATGGTGCGCGCGTCGCGACAAGCGGCCGGGAGCTATTAGGCCTAGCGCCCCGTCGAGTGAAGCGATGAAACCGCGAGAGGCCCCCGACAACCGGGACACCGGCGCGGCGGATGATTGAGAAGGCAACGGCG
>DATJIG010000247.1:0-19223 GCA_035493495.1 Alphaproteobacteria bacterium | reverse complement strand
CAGCGGCTTCGGCATCCTCCAGGTCCGTCATCGCCCGGCGCGCATGGGTCGTAACCCGGCGACCGGCGAGGCGATCAAGATTAAGGCCAGCAAGAAGGTGGCCTTCCGCGTCGCGAAGGACCTCAAGGAAGCGGTCTGAGCGTTTCGTATTCGGCGGCGGCGGCTCCCTACGGCGGAGCCGCCCCGCCTTCACCTGCTGCCGGACAGCATGCCCGATTGTAGGGGCGCGTTCGGACCCTCGGAGCAGGTCTCGCACGGCTGCACCTCCACGGTGAGGTGCGATACGCCTTCGATTCCCTCGACCCGACGCTTGTAGACGTCCGGCGCCTGCGGATCCGACGATACCAGCGACACCACCGCCGCCCAATGACCCGGGCCGAGCTGCCATAGGTGCAGATCGGTGATTCGGTCGGCCTCGGTCTCCAGCTTGCTGCGGATCAGATCGGCGACCTTCGGGTTCGGCACGGTATCGAGCAGCACCGCCGCCGCCTCACGAATGAAGCCGACCGACCAGCGCAGGATCACCGCCGCGCCGACAAGGCCCATCATCGGGTCGAGCGCGGTCCAGCCCCACACCCAGGCGCCGAGCAGGGCAACGATCGCCAGGATCGACGTCGCGGCGTCGGTCAGTACGTGGAAATAGGCGGCCTTCAGGTTGGTGTCGCTGTGGCCGTGATGATGGCCGTGGTCGCCCCCATGGTCGTCCTGGTGCGCATGCCCGTGGTCATGGGCGTGCGCAGCCCGATGGTGGCCCTGGTCGAACAGCAGCCAGGCGCTGACCAGGTTGACGAGGAGACCTAGGACGGCGACGCCGATCGCCTCCGCGATCGCGATCGGCATCGGACTGACGAGCCGTCCCACCGATTCGAAGGCGATGAACAGGCCGGCCAGGACCAACCCGAGGCCACTCGCGAAGGCCGCGAGCTCGCCGACCTTGCCGGTGCCGAAGGCGAAGCGCGGATCGTGAACGTGGTGCCGCGCATAGCGGTAGGCGAAGCCCGCGATTGCCAGCGCGGCGGCGTGAGTCGCCATGTGCCAGCCGTCGGCGAGCAGCGCCATCGAGCCGAACAGATGCCCGGCCGCGATCTCGCCGATCATCATCGCGACCGTCAGCCAGACCACGATCCACGTGCGGCGCTCGTTGCGGGCGTGACGAGCGCCAAGGAAGACGTGTTCGTGGCGGAGCGCCTCGACGGAATGGGTGCGGTGGAAGTGCGGAGGACGCATCAAAGCCTCAACGGAGACCGGACGGCGCGGGACGAGAGCCCGTGCCCGATGCCAATCCTAGGTCTTCGCGGCGGCCGGCCGCAATCCGGCTGCCCGCAGCGTCACTCGCCGCCCGAGCCCTCGCACAGCTTCGCATCCTTCACCTGCTCCTTGCAGTTGAAGATGTGGCCTTCGATGATCGCGGAACCTGCGATTTTGGCCAGCTCCGGCGGCGTCGACGCGATCTCCTCGACGAATTTCTGCAACTCGTCGCCGTAGGTCGGCTCGATATCGAGGTTGAGTTTTGCCGCCTCGGCAACGTACTCGCGATCGGTCATGGCGGCGCGGAACGCGGCGCGCAGCGCGGCGACGCGGTCGGCCGGAACGTTCGGCGGCGCGAGGATCGGCCGGCCGACCATCACCGACGACGACAGCAACGCGAGCACGCGGCGCTCGGCTTCGTTGCGGGCGAGTTCGGTCATCAGCGGCACGTTCTCGAGGCCCTTGGCACGGCGCGGGCCGATCTGCAGCAGGATGTTGATCTTCTTCTCGGCGATCCATTGCGGCTTCGAGGTCTGCCACCAGCTCCAGATGGCGCCGCCGCGGCCGTTGACCTCGCCGCGTTCCATAGCGAGATCGATCTCGGCGCCCGGGAAGCCCGAGATGATCTTGAACTTGGTGCCGAGGATGTTGTTGAGCGCCCGGGGATTCTGCGTCGAGGTCGAGCCGGGGCCGCCGGTGCCGATGATCAGCTCCTTGTCGAACACCTGCTGGATCGAGGTGACGCCGCTGGTGTGCCACGACACGATGGTCAGGTTGTTGATCACCGGGTTGCCGAGCCAGTTGAACTTGCGGACGTCGTACTTGGCCTTCTCTGGCTGCAACACCTGGATCAGGGGAATCGTCTCGCCCACC
This sequence comes from Alphaproteobacteria bacterium, assembly GCA_035493495.1. Classification (GTDB taxonomy): domain Bacteria; phylum Pseudomonadota; class Alphaproteobacteria; order SMXQ01; family SMXQ01; genus DATJIG01. Next base: position 17,102 of record DATJIG010000247.1, on the reverse strand, counting down.
GCGCCGAGCGTCGTACCGTCTTTCGGCGCGATGTTGTAGAGGTGGTTGGTGCCGACGAGATGGCCAGCGCCGGTCATGACCTTGGCGATCGTCTGCGGATCGCCCGGCAGATGCTTCGCCATGTACTTGACGGTGAGGCGCGACGACAAATCGTAGATCGAGCCGACGCTGCCGGTCGAGATCACGGTGATGGTCTTGCCGCGGTAGAAGTCTTCGACCGAATCGGCCGCCGCCGGGCTCGCCGCCTGCACCAGCGCAATCGCTGTCGCCGCGCCGAGCACGCTCGTCATCCACCCCGTCATCGCCATCGTCTGCCCCCGGTTGATCGTTCGCGCGACGTTATCACCCGGCAGACGGCGACGGAAGCGAGCGCCGCTCACTCGTCGGGCGGCGTCTCGCCGTCGGGCCGGCGCTTGTAGATGATGTAGCGGTCAATCTGCATCATCAGATCGTACTTCTCGAGCTCGTCGGCGAATCCCGGCTGGCGCACGAAGTATTCCGTGAGATCGAAGTCGCGGCCGCCGCAGTACTTGATACCGGGGACCTTATCGATGATGACGATCGGCGGCTTGTACTTGGCGAAGTCCTCGACCACCGCCTTGACGAACACGCGCTCGCTCTCGGGCATGTCGCGGCGGCTGTGGTAGCGCGCATCGCCTTCCTTGCAGTCCTCGTAGGCGCCCTGCAGCGGCCAGATCGTCTGAAACCGGAGTCCCAGCTCGGCGTGGGCGTAGTTCAGCATTGGCCAGTGCGGATAGACACCGGGAGACAGGATCAGAATCGGCTGCCCCTCGGCGACGGGCTTCACCACCGACAGAAGCTGGCCAGCCGGGCTCGCCTGAAATCCCCACTGATCGTAGAAGGTGTTGCGGATGTTGATCGTGACGGCGATGAAGGTCAGCAGCACCGCGCCGACGACGGCGCGCGCGGCGGGTGGCGGCGGGAGGTGCGCATCGCGGCCGCCCTGGGCGATGAGATGATCGAGCGCCGCCGCGACGGCGAGGCCGGCGACGACGAACGCGAGGGAGAGCGCCGGCAGCAGGTGGTACGGCCAGCCCTTGTCCTGCAACAGGCCGCTGATGGCGGCGCCGATGCCGGCGAGCACCAGCATGCGGATCAGCGCCGGAACCTTTGCCAGGTAGACGGCGATACCGAGCGGAACGATCACGAGCAGTGCCGGGCCGAGCTGGTTTCCGAGCAGCACCGTAAAGGGCGTTGCGCCGCCGACCTTCGAGTACGCCGACAGGACGAGCGGCAGCACGTCGTTGAAATACGCGGGGAACAGGAACCAGGATGCCGCGGCGTAGGCGACGAGGAAGATGGCCATCGTCCATGGCACCAGTCCGCGGATCCACGGGCCGAACCCACGCTGCACGAGGACGAAGAGTTCGATCAGTGCCGGGATGGCGAGGAAGTGCGGCTTGAGCGCGAACCCGATTGCCGCCAGCACGGCGACGGCGACGCGACGGCCGGGCGACACCGGGCGGTTCGCCGCGCGCGCCGCGGCGAGCAGCGTGTAGGGAAACAGCGTCGCCAGCATCAGGTGCTCGCGTTGCCCGAACATCTCGCCCGGGAAGATGATCAGCGCGAACAGGATCAGCGGCGGCAGGATCATCCGCACGGTGCCGTCGCCGTCGTAGAGCGCGGCGGGCAGGATCTTGACCGATAGCCAGACGCAGGCGCCGATCAGCGCGAGGATGCAGAGGATCAGCGTATCTGGCCCACCGAGACCGGTGAACTTCGAGATCGCCGCCGGGATCAGGTTGATGATGAAGATCAGGGGCGGATTGACGTCGATCAGGTCGACGTACAGCCGCTCGCCGTCGAGCCAGCGTTGCGACACCGACAGGATCAGCGATACATCGAAGTTGATCGGCGGCAGCAGGTACACCGCCGCCCAGATCAGCGGCAGGAACCAGAAGATTGAGGGCACGAGGGCGGTGAGCAACCCGCCGGCCGCCCACGGCGGAGCCTTGACCGGGCGCTCGTTCGACATCTGGGATGTGGTCATCAGGACGAAGAAAGGTGGTGCAAGGAAACGGACCGCTCGCGCCGGTGTCGGGTCGAATACATGGTGCCCAACTGTGGTTATTCTGCGGTTGTTGGACGGCGCGGTGGAAATGACGTATACGACCAACGGCCTCCGTGCCGCAAGAAAGATGGGAAATACACGTTATTTCCGATAGATGCGGCGGCCGGAGGAGTGAAGGCGGGGCGATGGAGCAAGCGGAATACGAGTTGATGGCGACGGTCGAGGACCGCATGTGGTGGTACCACGGCCTCCACACCCTCGCCGCCGAACGCTTCGTCGCGGCGCGCGGCAAAGCTCCGCTTCCCGTTCTCCCCGCACTCGACGGCGGCTGCGGCACCGGCGGATTACTCACGCGTCTGTCTACGGCTGCGCCCGACGCGACACTGGTCGGAATTGAATACGCGCCTCCCGCGGCGGCAATGGCGCGGGCCAAGAGCGGGCGCGGCATCGTCATCGGTACCGTCAATTCGCTCCCGTTCGCAGATGCGGCGTTCGGCGCGATGTTCAGCATGGACGTCCTGTGCCACCGCGCCGTCGACGAGGATCGCGCGCTCGCCGAGGCCCACCGCTGCCTCGCGCCTGGCGGTGTGCTGATCGTCAATTTGCCCGCCTACCGCTGGATGCTTTCGAGTCACGACACCCGCGTCCACAACGTGCGCCGCTACACCCGTCGTGAGGTGGTGGACATGCTGGGGCGAGCCGGCTTCGCGCGCGTGTGGGCAAGCTACTGGAACACGCTTCTGTTTCCGATGATGGTGTTGAAGCGCAAGCTGCTCGGCGGCGAGGCGAGCGATGTTCATCCGTTTCCGGCGCCGGTCGAATTTCTGTTCCGCTCGGTGCTGGCGATCGAACGCGCCGTGCTCGCGCTCGGCCTGCGCTTTCCGTTCGGCGGCTCGATTCTCGCAGTGGCAGTGAAACCATGACCAGACCTTACGCCCTCTCGATCGTCGTCCCCGTCTACAACGGCGCCCGCACCGTCGGCGCGCTGGTCGACGCGCTCGCCGGCATCGAGATCCGCGGCGGCCATGAGGTCGTGCTCGTCAACGACGGCAGCCCCGATGACTCCGAGGCGGTGTGCCGCGAGCTTGCGCGCCGCAGCGACGTCCCGGTGACGTTCGTCAATCTCGCCCGCAACTTCGGCGAGCACAACGCGGTGATGGCCGGCTTCTCCTTCATCCGCGGCGACTACGTCATCACCATGGACGACGACCTGCAGAATCCGCCAGAGGAAGTCGCGCGACTGCTCGAGCACACCCGCTCGAACGACCTCGATGTCGTCTACACCCGCTACAAGACCAAGCAGCACGCGGCGTGGCGCAATCTCGGCAGCCGCTTCGCCAACTGGGCCGCCAACCTGGTGCTGGAGAAGCCGAAGGATCTCTATCTCTCGAGCTTTCGCTGCGTCTCCGCCTTCGTGGTCGACAACGTGCTGCGCTACCAGGGGCCGTATCCCTACATTGACGGACTGATCCTGCAGGTGACGCGCCGCGTCGGCTCGCTCGAGGTGCAGCATCTGCCGCGCGCCGAGGGCCGCTCCAACTACACGCTCCGGCGTCTGGTGCGGCTGTGGCTCAACATGTTTGTCAACTTCTCGATCATCCCGTTGCGCTTCAGCGCGCTGCTCGGGTTCATCACCAGCATCCTCGGCCTGGCCTGGTCCGCCTTCACCATCATCGAGGCGGTGCGCGGACGTCCGCCGGAAGGGTGGGCGTCGCTGATGGTGGCGGTGCTGTTGCTGTCTGGCGTCCAGCTCATCCTGCTCGGCGTGGTCGGCGAGTACGTCGGCCGCGTATTCCTGTCCGCCAACCGCAAGCCGCAGTACGTCGTCCGCGACGCCACGCGCCTGCGCGACGGAGAGACCGCCCGATGACGATCAATCACGTCGCGCTCGCGCTCGGCATCCTGATCGGCGTCGTGGCGCAGCTCCTGTTGAAGAGCGGCGCAATGGGGGAGGGCGGTATCGTCGCCCAGCTGTTCCGTGTCCAGACCATCGCCGGACTCGGGCTCTACGCGGCGGCTGCGTTCTTCTACATCGTCGCGCTGCGGACAATCCCGATCTCGATCGCGTTCCCGTCGGTGGCGCTGTCGTATGTGGTTGTCGCGCTGATGGGCAACCTGTGGTTCGGCGAGGCGATGGGCTTCGCCCACATCGCCGGAATCGCGCTGATCGTCACGGGAGTCGTTCTACTCCACGCGGTCTAGCGCGGCTCGCCTAGATCGCCGCCTTGACCGCCGCGACCACCTCGGCGACGGCGGCGTCGGTCAGCTCCGGATACATCGGTAGGCTCAGGACTTCGTCGGCCGCGCGCTCGGTCGCGGGCAGCGCGCCGCCGGTGAGCCAGGTGCGCCCCTTGTAGGCCGGCTGCAGATGCACCGGCACGGGATAATGGATCAGCGTGCCGACGCCGCGCTCGGCCATCGCCGCGCGAATCTGTTCGCGCCGCGCGCCCGGCACCCGGATCACGTACTGGTGAAACACATGGATCGCGTCCGGCCGCGTCGCGGGCGTCGGCACGACGCCGTTCAGCCCCTCGTCGTAGAGCAGCGCGATCTCGCGCCGCCGTGCGTTGGCGTCGGCGAGCCGCGTCAGCTTGACCCGCAGGATCGCCGCCTGCAACTCGTCGAGCCGGCTGTTGAGGCCGGTGATGTCGCTGACATAGCGGCTCTTCCAGCCGTACTCACGGACCATCTTGATGCGCTCGGCGAGACTCGCGTCGTTGGTGGTGATGAAGCCGCCGTCGCCGATCGCGCCCAGATTCTTGGTCGGGTAGAAGCTGTAGGCCGCCGCGTCGCCGAACGAGCCGACCGGCTTGCCGCCAAGGGCCGCGCCGTGCGCCTGGGCGCAGTCCTCGATCATGCGCAGGCTTTCGGAGCGGGCGATCTCTCCGATCTCCGTCATTGCCGCCATCTGGCCGTAGAGGTGCACCGGGATCGCGACGCGGATCACGGGGCGTGCACCGGCGCCGCCGCGGACGTCGCCCGACACCGCGCGCCGCAGCGCCTCGGGCGCCATGGTGTAGGTCTCGGCGTCGATGTCGGCGAGCACCGGCGTCAGGCCGGCGCGCTCGATCGCGGCGACGGTCGCGACCGCGGTGTGGCTCACGGTGACGACGCCCGAGCCCGGCGGCAGACCCATTGCCCTGAGGCTCACCTCGAGCGCGTCGGTGCCGTTGGCGACCGAGACGCCGTGGCTCGCCTTGGCGAATGCCGCGAACTCGCGCTCGAAGCTCGCCACCTCGTCGCCGAGGATGTAGCGGCCGCCGTCGATCGCGCGGGCGATCGCGGCGTCGATCTCGGTGCGCTGGGCGAGCACGCCGGCTTTGGGGTCGGTCTGCGGAATGCGGATGGTGGCCACGAGGAAGCTCCTCAACGCGCGGTCAGAGGTATTTCGGCAGGCGGTCGCGGTAGTAGGCGATGGTGCGCTCGAGCGCGTCCTTGAGCGGCACCGAAGGCGCCCAGCCGGTGAGGGCGCGGAACGGATGGTCGTCGAGAAGGAAATCGCCGATGTCGATTGCCTTGCGCTCGGCGGGGAACTCGCGCCGCTCGATGCGTCCGCCGCCGGCCGCGGCGACGACGATGGTCGCGAGTTCGCTGAGCGGCAGCGGGCTCGAGCCCGCGATGTTGAAGACGCGGCCCATCGCCGCGTCGCAGTCGGCGGCCGTCATCATCGCCGCCGCGCAATCGGGCGCGAACAGGAGGTCGCGGCGCTGCTCGCCGCCCCACACCTCGACAGTGCCGCCCTCGAGGGCGCGGCGGATCCACACGCCGACGAAGGTCTGGCGCGCGTCCTTGACCCGCATCCCCGGTCCGAAGCAGTTGGTGAGGCGCAATGCCACCGACTTGAGGCCGTGCACGCGGTGGTAGAGCAGGTGGTACTGCTCGGCGGCGATCTTGTGCACCGCGTTGATGTCGGGCGGCTCGAGCGGATGCGCCTCGTCGACCGGCAGCCGCTGCGGGCGGCCGTAGACCTGGCGCGTCGAGGTGAAGACGATGCGCAGCTTCGGATTCGCGGCGCGGCAGGATTCGAGGAACGCGAGCTGGCTCTCGGCATTGGCCGCGAGGTCGCCCATCGGATCGGTCATCGAATCGAGATGTCCGGTGCGGCCGGCGAGGTTGAACACCACGTCGCGATCGCCGAGCAGCGGACGTATCGTCGCGTTGTCGGCGATATCGGCCTCGATCAGCCGCGCGCCGCTGCCCTCGAGATTGGCCGGGTTGGCACCGCCCTCGGCGATGAAGTTGTCGACGGCGATGACCTCGGCGCCGGCATTGGCCGCGGCGCGCACGACGTTCGAGCCGAGAAAGCCCGCGCCGCCGGTGACGAGCACCTTGCGGCCGGCCCAGGACCGGACGCCAGACGCGACGGTGGTGGGAGCGATGGCCATGATCACGCCGGCGAGCCGCCGGTGCGAACGATATCGTCGAGGTAGGGGCCCAGCGTCGTCGACTTGTACTTCTGGGCGAGGGCCGCCAAGCGGTCGCGGTCGATGAAGCCCATGCGGTAGGCGATCTCCTCGAGGCAGGCAATCTTCAGGCCCTGGCGCTCCTCGACGGTGTAGACGAAGTTGCCGGCGTGCAGCAGCGACGCGGGCGTGCCGGCGTCGAGCCACGCGTAGCCGCGGCCGAGCCGCTCGACCTCGAGCGATCCCTCCTGCAGATAGAGCACGTTGAGATCGGTGATCTCGAGCTCGCCGCGGGGCGAGGGCTTCAGCTTCTCGGTCAGCGACACGACCCGCTTGTCGTAGAAGTAGAGGCCGATCACCGCGTAGTTCGATTTCGGCTCCTTCGGCTTCTCGACGATGCGCGTCGGGCGGTTCTTGTCGTCGAACTCGATCACGCCGTAACGCTCCGGGTCCTTGACCCAGTAGGCGAAATTGGTGGCGCCGTGGGTGCGCATCGCCGCCTGGCGCATCAGCGCAGACAGGCCGTCGCCGTAGATGATGTTGTCGCCGAGCGCCAGCGCGCATGCGTCATTGGCGATGAAGTCGCGGCCGATCAGAAACGCCTGCGGGATGCCGTCGGGCTTGGGCTGCGCCGCGTAGGAGATGCGCACGCCCCACTGGTCGCCGTCGCCCAAGAGCCGCTGGAACTGCGGCAGATCCTCGGGCGTCGAGATCAGCAGCACGTCGCGGATGCCGGCCAGCATCAGCGTCGACAGCGGGTAGTAGACCATCGGCTTGTCGTAGACCGGCAGGAGCTGCTTCGACACCGCGTGGGTGACCGGGTAAAGCCGCGTGCCCTTGCCGCCGGCGAGAATGATGCCCTTCATCGTGCTCCACCCTTGGCCGTGTTCGCGTCGCCCGTCTTGCTGTCCGTGCTGAGCCCGAGCCGCTCGCCCGCATAGCGCGCCGAGCGGATCGGCTCCCACCATGCGCGGTGGTCGAGGTACCAGCGCACGGTCTTCTCGATGCCGGCCTTGAAGTCGAGCCTCGGCTTCCAGCCGAGGTCGCGACCGATACGCGCGATGTCCATGGCGTAGCGGAAGTCGTGGCCGGGGCGGTCGGGCACGAAGCGGATCAGCTTGCGCCGTGCGCCGATGCTCTGGTCGGGCGTGATGCCGTCGATGATGTCGCAGATCGTCTCGACGACTTCGAGATTGCGTCGCTCGGCGTTGCCGCCGATGCCGTAGGTCGACCCGGGCTCCGCGCGGTTGAGGCAGAGCCACAGCGCCTCCGCGTGGTCCTCGACGAACAGCCAGTCGCGCACGTTGCGGCCCTCGCCGTAGACCGGCAGCTCCTTGCCCTCGAGCGCGTTGAGGATGATCAGCGGGATCAGCTTCTCGGGGAACTGCCACGGTCCGTAGTTGTTGGTGCAGTTCGTCACCAGCACCGGCAGTCCGAAGGTGTGGTGCCAGGCACGCGCGAGATGATCCGAGGACGCCTTGCTCGCCGCATAGGGCGAGTTCGGGTGGTACGCCGTTTCCTCGTCGAACCGGCCGTCCTCGCCGAGCGATCCGAACACCTCGTCGGTCGAGATGTGATGGAAGCGGAAGTGCCTCTTGCGGTCGGCATCGAGCGCCTGCCAGTAGCCGCGCGCGGCCTCGAGCATGGTGTAGGTGCCGACGATGTTGGTCTCGATGAACGCCGCCGGCTTGTCGATCGAGCGGTCGACGTGGCTCTCCGCGGCGAGGTGCATGATCGCGTCTGGCCGGTGGCGGGCGATGACCGCGCTGACCGCCGGGCCGTCGACGATGTCGACCTTCTCGTGGACGTGGCGAGGGTGCCCGAGCGCGTCTTCCAGCGCCTCCGGGCTCGCCGCGTACGTCAGCTTGTCGACATTGACGATGTGGGCGTCGGTCGTGCGCAGCAGGAAGCGCACGAGTGCCGAGCCGATGAAGCCGAAGCCGCCGGTGATCAGGAGTTTCATGGACGGGAAGGCGTGCGGTGGGTCGCGCTCATGGAAGCCTGCTTATAGGCGCACAACATTGTGGGAAGTTTGGGGCAACGTCGGCCGCCGGTGACGCGGCGGCGAACGGCGAAACGTTAACGGTGCCGCTCGCGCACCTCAACCGACAGGCGATCGACGGCCGCGGCAAGCTAGCATGACGCGCGTCGCCGCGGAAACCGGCGGCGCAGCTTGTCTCCGCGCCCGCCAGCCGGTACAACCAGCGGTGCCGGGCGCGCGTCGCGGACGTACCGCCGTCGCCGTGTCCGGTGGCTGTTGAGCCGCTTGGACACCGGAGCTCCCGTTCACCCCGTCATGACGCCTCGGTCCGCGCTCGCCTTCTCCCGGCGACGGTTTCTCGCTCTCGCGAGCGGATTGCCGGCGCTCCTCCTCGCCCGCTGCGCGCCGGAGCGACGCGAGCCGGCGGAGCGGGTCTATTCCGGCCCGTTCTTCTCAGACGGCTCCGATTTCACCGAGTGACACCATGACCGGGATGAACGATCTGTTTCCGACGGGCGAGGCAGTCCGCAAGGAGCTCTTGCGGCGCCATCTCGTCGGTCCGGTGGCCAACGTCCAGGGCTTCGGCGCCAAGGGCGACGGCACCGCGGACGACACGCATGCGATCCAGGCGGCGATCGACTTCGTCGTCGCCCAGGGCGGCGGCACCGTCTACGTACCGGCCGGGACCTATCGCGTCATGCCGCAGCAGGATCCCTCGACCGGCCTCGAGGTCGACGCGCTCCACATTCGTGGCGACAACGTGCGCATCACCGGCGATGGCCGCGGCGCGACGCGTCTCATGTTCCGGGTCTCAGGCGATCGCGATCCCTCCGACGCGTTCGACGTCGTCTACCGCGACGGGCAGCCGGCGGCGTGGCGCGGCAGCTTGGTGGTCATCGAGGGGACCGTCTCGGTCGACCGACCGCGCCACGACATCGTCATCGAGCATCTCGAGATCGACGGCGGCGCCTATCCCGGCAATACCGAGGAGCGGTCGCGCCCGACCCCGTCGGAGACCGGCGCCGGCCTGGACTCGACGCACCACGCGATCCTGTTCGTCCCCGACCGCGCCTACAGCCGAGTCCGTTTCACCGATCTTCACCTCCACCACTTCCGCGGCGAGATCGTCCACGGTTCCGGGTCCGGCATCGAGGACGTCATCATCGACGGCTGCGAGATTCACGCCACGAACGGCGACGGCATTGCGCTGTCGGCGTCCCAGGAGGTGCGGGACACCAAGGTCTACGACTGTGCCCGCGCCTGCGTGGACAATCTGCACCCCGGCCGCGAGGGCCGTTACGTCAACAACCGCTTCTCCGAGTCGCGCGTCGGCATTGTCCTCCAGACGCCGTGGAACGGCACCGTGCCGACGGTGATCTCCGGCAACACCTTCACCGAATGCCGCAGCGCCGCGGTGTTTCTCAACGCCGAGAACGGTCCGACCTTCGTCTCCGACAACACGATGATCGACTGCGGCTACGAGCAGGCGGCGGATGCGGCGATCGGCGTCGCGCCGAGCCGCGACGGCACGCGCGTGGTGGCGGGCGTTACCATCCGCGGCAACACGATCCTTCGCCACAATCGCTCGGGCGGCCTCGGCATCGCGCTTGGCTGCGATGACGGCGCGCGGCTGCGCTCGGTGGTGGTCGCGGACAATTTCGTCGGATCGTCCGGGCCGGCGGTTGAGAAGGGTCTGCGCTTCGCGGCGCCCCTGGCGTACGCGTTCCAGCCTCGCGCGGATGTTGCCGGCGTGTTCGTGTCCGGCAACACTTACTTCCGACCCCAGCGGGCGACGCTGAGCCCCGGTGGCCACGGTCCCATGCCTCTGATGTGGGACAACCGCTCGATCGACATCGGCGATCCTGCGGCGGTCGTCGTGACCGACGGTCGGACGCCGGTCCGCGTTGCCAACGACGAGGCGCTGGCGCTCGCCGCGCCCGCCGACGGTGTCATCGTCACGCCGATTCTCACGCCCGGCGATTACGCTGCCGGTCAGACGCTGACGCTGACCGGCGGGAATGCGAAGCGCCGCATCTATATCCCCCAGTCGTCGGACCTGTTCGAGTGCCGCGAGGGACGTTTCCTGTCGCCGGGCGTTCTGCTGACCCTGCGATGCGACGGGAAGAAGTTCTACGAGGTTGATTTCGTCGACCGGCGACCGAGCCACTACGCCGAGGTGCTCGACGGCGCGATTCTCGACGCCGACGGCCATGCGACGGTCTACATTTCCGTGCCGACGGAACGCCGCTTCTCGGAGTTCACGGGAATCGGTCACGGAATGCAGGTGCGCTTGATCGCGACAAACAACAACGTCACGATCGTGCACAGCGAGGCGATCCAGCTCCAGGCAGGGTCGGACTATCAGATGGTCGCGAACGAAGTGAAGATGTTCTTCCGCGCGCGCGATGGCGTCCTACGGGAGCTCTAGGCTGCCCGTGGGCCACCCGGCGTAGGTCGGTCGCTCCTCGCGACCCGAGATCTCGCGAATAAGCTTCGACAGGATGGCCTTGTCGAAGCTCTCGAAATCCTCCGCCGGGACCGAGAACGCACCCGGCCCGCCGACCACGTACTCCTGGTAATAGCGATCGAGCGGCACGGTCACCGGCTCGCAGCCGTAGCCGCCGTAGCCGCGGAAACCGCCGTAGCCGCCGAATCCCGGATTCGGCGAGTCGTTGAGGATCGGCAGGCCGTTGATGACGATCCCCTTGGCGACAACCTCGTCGCGGGTCGGCTCCATCGCCGGGCCCGAATTGTTGCAGCCGTCGCCCGAGACATCGATGACGCGGCGCTCGCCGCTGTAGCCGCGCCCGAACAGGCCGGATGCGAAACGCAACGCTCCCGAGATGGAGGTGCGCCGCTCGGCGCGGTACGGCGAGCTCGCAATCTTCTCGGCGACGGCACGCGCCGAGGCCCCGTCGGAGATCACCGTCCAGTCGACGATGACCCGCTGGTAGAACTCGCTCGCCCATTCGAAATAAAAAAGGGCGATGCGCTGATTGGGGCCGGACTGGATCGCCTGAATCACCTTGGGGTCGGTCAATGCCTGGTAGTAGCCTTGGCGCTGGAGCTGCGCCTCCTCGGCGTCGATGCTGAGCGATGCGTCGACCGCCAGCACCAGCTCGATATCGACCGGAACGCCGCCGGCAGGGGCGGGTGCTTGGTCCTGGGCAACGGCCGGGGCGACGACGGCGACGAGTGCCGCGGCGATCGTCGGCACGGCGCGGGCGATCAGCCTCCGGAGCACCGCGCGAGCCATCGACGACCGCCTTTCGTGATTGGGTCTACTGGCTGCCGCCGGCAGCGGGCTTGAGGTTCTTCACCACGTCGCGATCTTCGATCAGCGCCTCGGCGAGCCGCTTCACGATCGGCTTCGGCGTCACCAGCATCTCCTCGATCACTTCCTGCAATCGCGTTCCGGGCACCGGATCGAGATCGAGCTTCGCCTGCTCGGCGTCGGCGATGAACTTCGGATCCTTCATCGTGTCGTCGAAGGCCGCGCGCAGTGCCGTCACCCGATCGGGTGGGACGTCCGGTGTCGAGAACAGCGGGCGGCCCACTTCAGTTGCTGCCGACAACAGCTTCAACGCCGCGCGGTCCTCGGCGTTCCCGCCGAGGTCCATCATCAGCGGCACCTCCTGAAGATCCGGCGCCTTGGCGAGCCCGATCTGGACGAGGATGGTGATCTTCTTGTCGCGGAGCCAGTCGGGCCGCGTGCCCTTCCACGATGCCCACGCGTTGGAGCCGCGGCCCATCACCTCGCCACGCTCCATCGCGAGATTGATGTCGTTGCCGCCGGGGTAGCCGTTGATGATGCGAAACTTGGTACCCAGGAAGAAATTCATCGCCTGCGGATACTGGGCCGAAGTGTTGGAGCCGGTCGCGCCGACCACCACCTCGTGGGTTTTGGCATCGTCCAGCGTCTTGATGCCGGAGGTGTGCCAGACGGCGAGCGTGTTGACGTCGCGGTTGGGGTTACCGATCCACGTCAGGTGCCGTGCGTCGAACTGGATGGTCGGGTCCTCCATCGCCTGCTGCAACGCGAGCGATTGATCGGCCGTCGCCATCGAGGTGCCGTCCTTCGGCGCCACCGAATAGATGTAGGCCGTCGCTTTGCGGCTTCCGGCACCGACCATGTTCTTCGGGATCAGCACGGGGTTGCCGGAAATGTGGCTGCCCATATGCTTGGCCACCAGGCGGGCATACGCGTCGTAGCCGCCGCCGGGGCTGAAGCCGACGTAGACGCTGATCTGCTTGCCCTTATAGAAGTCCGCCACGGCGTCGGCTCGTGCCAGTGTCGGACACGCGACGGCCGCGATCAGCGCGGCGACGGCAACTCGTACGGCAACTCGTACGGCAACTCGTGATGTCATTGACGCTCTCCCGATGGACGTGATCCGTCCTTGTGACGGGTAGCTAACCCCCGCGGGCCTCGGCCGGTCAAGCCGAGAGCCGGTGTCGCGGCGCGCGACTAGGTGCGGAGGGCGCGCGGGAACGGCTTCCCGGCGAGATATGTCCGGAGGTTCTCGGCAACCACCTTGCCGACCCCGACGTCGGCCGGATCGCCCGCGCCGGCGATGTGCGGAGACAGCACGACGTTGGGAATGTCCCACAGCGGGCTGTCGGACGGCGTCGGCTCGATTTCGGTGACGTCGAGCCCGGCGCCGCCGAGGTGCCCGGATCGCAGCGCGTCCACCAGCGCCGCTTCGTCGACCATCAGCCCGCGGCCGATGTTGATGAGGTATGCGCCCTTGGGCAGGGCGGCGAGCGACTCAGCATTGATGATGCGCTGGGTATCGTCGTCGAGCGCGGTTGCCAGCACCAGTACCTCGGCTTCACGGCAGGCGTCGAGGAAGCGCTCGCGGGGATAGACCCGGTCGACGCCGGGCGGCGGCTCCGGCGTGCGGCTCACGCCCGAAACGGTCATGTCGAAGGCGCGGGCGCGGCGGGTGAGTGCCTGACCGACCGGGCCCATGCCGACGATCACCATGCGGCGGCCGGCGATGTTGTGCAGCGACGGCGTGATCTCATCGCGGATCCAGCGGTGGCGATTGTTCGCGGCTTCGACCGCGCGACATTGACGCGCGAGCGCAAGCAGCAGCGTGAACGCCTGCTCGGCGACCGAGTGGGCGCGCACGCCGCCGCAGTTGGTGACGACAACGCCCTTCGGCAGCCCGGCATTGAGCGCGTTGTCGTATCCCGCCGTCGAAAACTGGATCCATTTGAGCGCGGTGCCGTGGTCGCGAACGATCCGGCCGACGCTCGGGGTATAGACGCGATTGGAGACGAGGAAGATCTCGGCGCCCGGCAAGGCTTTGGCGAGCGCCGCTTCGTCGTCGCGCGGCACGAACATGGGCTCGATGCTCGGGAATGCATCGAACAGGGCGCGGACGTCGGGGCGGACAATGCCCTGATAAATGACGGTCTTGATCATTGCTGGCCCCTGCTCGTGTTACGGCAATGATACCGGCACCAACGGCCCGCGCAAATGCCGCGGCTTGCTGCGCTGGCCTAGCGAGGGCACACTCGCCCGCCTGTAGCGTTCATCTGTATTCGGGAGATCGATATGAGTGACACCGGCAAACTCGCGGGACGCGTGGCCCTCATCACGGGCGCCGGCGGAGAGATCGGCGGCGCCATCGCCAAACGGTTTGCGGCGGAGGGCGCGAGCGTCGTCGTCGCCGACCTCGAGCCCGCGAAGGCCGAGCGTACGGCGACCGATATTCGCAACGCCGGCGGCGCCGCGGTGGCGCAGGAAACCGACGTGTCGAATCCTGCGCACGCCGAGCGTGCCGCCATCCGGGCGGCCGAGGCGTTCGGCGGCCTCAACATCCTCGTCAACGTCGCCGCGGCGGTCACTCCCGACGGCACCTGCGAGACGCTGGCGCTCGAGGACTGGAACAAGGCGCTCGCCGTCAACCTCACCGGTCCGTTCCTGATGGCGAAGCACGCGGTGCCGCTGATCCGCAAGGCGGGCGGCGGCGTGATCATCAACGTCGCCTCGCAGCTCGGCCAGATGGGCGTGCCGGGCCGCGCGCCCTACTGCTCGTCGAAGGCGGCGCTGATCCATCTCTCGAAGGTGATGGCGATGGACCACGCCAAGGACAATATCCGTGTCGTGTCGCTGTCGCCGGGCGCGATCGACACCGCGCGGAGCTTGCGCCGCTACGGCACACGCGAGGCGTCGAGCAAGGCGCGCGGGCCGCTCTACATCCTCGGCCGTGTCGGCACCGTCGACGAAGTGGCGGGCGGTGCGCTGTTCCTCGCCTCCGACGATTCATCGTTCATGACCGGCGCCGATCTTCTGATCGACGGCGGCTACTGCGCCTTCAAGATGGCGTCGACCGACGATCCACGCGCCGCCGCCGAAGCGGCCAACAAGGGGTGACAGACCAGTGAGCGGGCCCCGGATCGACGGCTTCGCGCTGCATCCGATCCGGATGCCGCTCGGCCGGACGGTGACATGGGCGTCATCGTCCGAGAGTCACGCCGATTACATGATCCTCGAGCTCAGGGCCGGCGGCGTCCGCGGCGTCGCCGAGGGCACGGTGAAGCTCACCTTCGCCGGCGAGACGTTGAGGACGCTCGCCTGCGCCTTTGAGGATATCTTCGGTCCGCGCCTGATCGGCGTCGATGCGGGGGACGCCCGCGCGGTGGCGACGGTGCTTGCGCCGATCCGCGAGCACCGGCTGGCGCACGCCATGGTCGATGCGGCGCTCGCCGATCTTCGCGCCGCGGCGGCGGGCCAGCCGCTGTGGCGCTTCCTCGGCGGCCGCTCGGCCTCCGTGCCGCTCTCCTACACTGTGACACGGGGCGACCCAGCGGCGATGGCGCGCGACGCCGAGCACGCCGTTGCAGGCCACGGGTTCGCCACTCTCAAGGTCAAGACCGGGCAGGGGCTCGCCCGCGACGCCGAAGCGCTCGATGCCATCCGCGCGGCCGTCGGCGCCCATGTCAGGCTCTACGCCGACTCAAACCGTGCTTACTCCGCCGAGGACGTGGCGGCGGTGACTGCGGTGCTTGCCGAGCGCGAGGTGGTATGCGCCGAGGATCCGTGCCCGCTCGCGCCAAATCGCGCGTTCGCCCGCATCAAGGACGACTCCGACGTGATGCTGCTGGTCGACGGGCCGTGCCGCGATTTGCCATCGGCGAAGCTGTTCGTCGAGTCCGGCGCCGAGGCGCTCTCCGTCAAGGTGGGGAAGAGCGGGATCGCCGAATCGCTGGCCATCGTCGGCGCGGCGTCCGATGCGGGCGCAAACGTCCACGTCGGCATGCTGGCCGAGGCGGGGCTCGGCGCGCTGACGGCGACGAGCCTGTCGTCGGCGATGGGGGAGACATGGC
The DNA here is from genome assembly GCA_035493495.1 of Alphaproteobacteria bacterium. GTDB lineage: Bacteria > Pseudomonadota > Alphaproteobacteria > SMXQ01 > SMXQ01 > DATJIG01. The sequence goes on along the minus strand of DATJIG010000247.1, from coordinate 1,348 downwards.
TCCCCTGCGAGTCGAGCTACTTTCTCCAGCTTCCCGAGACGTTGCTCGCGGCGGCGCCGCAGATCACGGGCGGCGCGCTGACGCTGCCCGACGGCGTGGGCCTCGCGCCGCTCGTCGACTGGGCCGCGGTGAAGCGTCTCGCGCCCTAGGCCCTCCCCTGGGCTAGGCCCTTTTCGTGAAGTCCTCGTAACTGAGCTTCGGGCGCGGGTAGGTGATCGGGCTCTGGGTGTACTTGAGCGCGACGCAGGTCTCGGCGAAGCGGATGCCGATCGACTTGGTGTTGAGCACCTGGACGTCGCATGCCTTCTGCAAATCGGCGGTGTCGACGACGTAAGGAATGATCGCGCCGCCCAGCGGCAGCACGATCTCGGCGCCGGTGTCCTTGACCAGCGATTTGATCAGCCCGCAGGTGATGTCGAAGATCTCGGCCTTTCGCTGCTTGAGATTCGTCCCGTAGATGCCGATCGGCTTGATGTCGGTGACGAAGCGATCGAGCCCGTAGGCTCTCAGGATTCGCCAGGTGTAAGGCACGTGCGGCTGCAGCGGAACGGTGATGCCGATGCGGTCGGCCAGGTTGAGACCGAAGTGCATCGCCGTGCGCATCAGCCCGATCACCGGAATGTCGACCGCGAGCCGGCCGCCGTCGACGCCGGGATCGAAGGTGTTGCTCTGGATCACGGCGTCGTAGCCGTTCTGTGCCGCCCAGAAGATCTTCCGCACGATCGCCGGTGTCTCGATCATGTGGTGGAGCCCGTTGAGCGCGCTCTGGGCGCCGATCGCGTCGAGGATGTGGGCGCCGTCGAAGTTGTCGGGGAAGCCGACCTCGACCTTCGTGCCCGGAGACGCGTAGCTGTTGAGCAGTTTCTCGATCTCCTCGACGTCGTAGTGGGCCTTGTTGTTGTTCGGGCCCTTCGGCGCCTGGTTGAGGAACAGGATGCGCATAACAAGCTCCAGTGGTTACGGTGTGGTTGAGCCCGATGGGCGTTGGGTCATCGCCTCGGTCTTCTCGGTGATCTCGAGCGGTGTCTGCATCAAATCCTTGATGATGCCGGTGAGGCGCTCGCCCGAGCGCGGGTTGATCTCGGCTCCGAGCTTCCGCGCGTCGTCGAGGAACGCCGGGTCCGTCATCGTCTCGTCGAACGCGCGCCGCAGTGCCACGACGCGGTCGAGCGGAACGTCGGGCGGCGCCACGATGGGGCGGCCGAGCTCGACGCTCGACGAGTAGAAGTCGAGGATCTGGCGCTGCTCCGGGGTCTTGACGAACTCGTAGACCGACGGCTTGCCGAGCCCCGGGATCGGATCGCGCTCGACGTTGAACAGCACGCGCATGCGCCCCGACTCGATCCAG
>DATJIG010000246.1:0-13135 GCA_035493495.1 Alphaproteobacteria bacterium | reverse complement strand
GCGCTGGGTCGACTTCATGATGCGCTTCGAGCTAGGACTCGAGCGGCCGGCGGCGCGGCGCGCGGTCTCGAGCGCCGGCACGATCGGCGCGGCGTACTTCGGCGGCGGCCTCGTGCCGCTGGTCCCCTACATCCTGCTGCCATCGGCAACTCAAGCGCTGTGGCTCTCGGCCGCGGTGACGCTGGTGACGTTGCTGGTGCTCGGCACCATCAAGGGCAAGATGACGGGCATGCCGCCGCTGCGCTCCGGCATTCAGACCGTGGTGATCGGCAGCGTCGCGGCGGCGGTCGCCTATCTCGTCGCCCGCTGGGTCTCCTCATAAGTCCTACGAGTTGGCGCTGGTGTAGGCGTGGGCGAACGCCTCGAGCTCGGCGCGGCTCGCGTCGGTGACCGCCCAGAACTCCGTTCCATGCTGCCGCCACTGGCACAGGTTGTAGCCGCGATAGGTTTCGGCCTGCGGCGACAGGTCCTGGCGATCGGATGCCGGCCGCACGTACACGTTGATGACGTGCTGATCGCGTTTGTAGACCATCGCCGCGACGACGCGGTTGCCGACGTAATCGAGGCGGCCGCCGACCAGCGGAAAGCCCTCGTGCGCGAGATCGACCGCGGGCGGCGCGACGTCGACCTTGCCGCTGAACCACGGCCGCACCGTGTGCTGATCGGAGGCCTGGACGTCGGTGAGGTGCTGAGCCAGCAGCGAGTGAACGTGGCTGTCGACGAGCTGCTCCTGGATCGCGGGACCCGGCTGGGGCAGGGCGAGGAAGAGCGCCAGGCTCGCGGCGAGCGCCAGCGCGCCGGCGGTCGGCCACCAGCTCGAGCGCGGCTTGGGCAGCGGCGCCGGCTCGGCGATACCGGTCTCGGCGGCGATCGCCGCCTCGATGCGGCGACGCAGGTCGTCGGGCGCCGCGTGCGCGACGCCGGGGCCACGGATCGCGCGGCGCATCTCCCGCTGCCGCTCGAGCTCGGTCCGGCACAGCGCGCAGGTTTCGAGATGGTCTTCGAAGTGCACGGTGTTCGCGGCGTCGAGCTCGCCGTCGAGATACGCGTGCAGCAACAGCAGGTTTTCGTTCGTGCAGGTCATCAGTGCCAGTCCTTGTTCCGCGAGCTCTTGTTCTGACGATCGATCCACGCCGCCTTGAAAAGCTGCCGCGCACGGGCGAGGCGCGACATCACCGTTCCGATCGGAACCTCGGTGATCGTCGCGATGTCCTGGTAGGACATCTCTTCCATTTCGCGCAGCACCAGCGTTTCGCGGAACGGAACCGGCAGGGCTTCGATCAGCGCGCGCACGACGTTCGCGTCGTCGAGCTTGATCAGCGTCCGCTCGGGGTCGTCGGATTCCGACGTCCAGAGGTCGCTGGTCACCGTGGCCGCGTCCAGGCTGTCGAGATCGACGTCGGTCAGCGACTCACCGCGTGACCGCCCCTTCAGCGACGAATAGAAGCAGTTGCGTACGATGGCGAACAGCCATGCGCGGGGATTTTCGCCCCTGAAGGTCGCGAAGAAGCGGAAGGCGCGCAGATAGGCGTCCTGAACGATGTCGTCCGCGTCGGCGGCGTTGCGCGTGAGAAAACGCGCGAGATTGCAGGCGTCGTCGAGATGCGGCATGACCGCGTCCCGAAACCGACGTGCCGTCGCTTCATCGTTGGGCATCTTGGGATCCATATCGGGATCCCTCTTGGGATCCGTCGATCCGCTGTGGGCCGAGCGCGCGGTCGACACCGGGGCGGGCGTCCGCGGTGGCGTGCGTATCCGGATCGCGCGGGCCGGAGTATCCGACAGGCGCACGACCCCGGCAAGAGACGTCGTACCTGCACGCATCGGCTCCCTCATGGCGTGACGACGACCTGGCCGGTCATGTGCGGATGCAGGCCGCAAAAATACTCGTACGTGCCGGGCGCGGCGAAGGTGAATGAGAACGAATCGTCGGTGTCGAGCACCTTCGAGCGGAACACCTTTCGCTGCTTGTCGAGGATCGTATGCGGGATGTCGTCGCGATTGACCCAACGCACCGTGGTGCCGGCCTTCACCGTCAGCACGTTCGGGCCGAAGGTGAAGTTGTCGATCGAGATCTCGGCCGGCGCGGCCGCGGCGGGGATCGCGGCGGCGGCTTCGGCCGCCATCGCGATCGGGCTGTCGAATGCAAACGCAACGAGGGACAGGGCGGCCGCGGCGACGAGGCGGCGGTGAGCGCTGGTGGACAACGTCGACATGATCAGTTCAATCCTCGGAGTTACGACGCGCTGAGCGCGGTGTCGGTGATGGCGAGCTCGCGGCTGCCCTGCCTGAAGTCGACGCGGGTGATGCCGAGATAGTCGCGGAGCTTGTCGGCGGGGACCTGCATCGGTCCCGGAGAGGGCGCGGTGCCCGGAGCCGGCTGCGGGAATCCTGTCGCGCGGGCGGTGTGGAAGGTGATGTTGCCCTCGACCTTCTGCATGAGCTGATGGATGTGGCCGTTGAGCACGGTCACCGAGCCGAAACGCTTGAGGTACGACAGCGCCCTGGCGCCGTCCTCGGTGCCCCAGCCCCATTCGGGGTAGACGATCCACAGCGGGATGTGGGCGAAGACGACGATCGGCGTGCTGGCGGACACGCCCTTGAGGTCGCTCTCGAGCCATTCGAGCTGCTCATTGCCGAGATTGCCGAGGCCGCCCGCCTTCAGGTCGACGACGTTGACGAGGCCGAGGAAGTGCACGCCGCCCTGGTCGAAGCTGTACCAGCCGGCGCCCTTCGTGCCGTTGCCGTAGCGTTCGAGGTAGGCCTTGCCCGCGTCTTCGTCGACGATGTCGTGCTCTCCCGGCACATAGAAGACGGGCACGCCGGCGCTGTCGATGATCTTCTGCGCATTGTCGAACTGGTCGTCGCGCGACAGATGCGTGATGTCGCCGGTGTGGATCATGAACGACGGCTTCACGGGCATCGCCTTGATCTGGTCGATCGCGGCCGTCAGCGTGCCGATGGCGTCGGGATTCTCCGGACGCTTGAAGCCGATGTGGCTGTCGCTGATCTGCATGAAGGAGAAGCCCGTGGCGGGCACCTGGGCCCTGGCGTCGCCGATCAGGCCGAGCGACGTCGGCACGCCGCCGGCCACGGTCCACAGCACGCCGGTGCCGGCCCAGGTCATGCATTTGAGGAGGCCGCGCCGATCGACAGCGCAGCTCAGGAGATTCATGTCGTTGCGGTCGGGTGCGTCGCTTCGGTCCGTCATCGTCGCCTCCAGCGGTGTGTGTCTCCCTGTCTCGACCGTCGGCGGCCCGGGCTTATTCCCGAAAAAAACGGCCCCGCAGGAGGCCGCGGGGCCGTTTGCACGGCGTGGGGGGAGACGCCGTGGTTCCGGCCGATGGGGCCGGGAAGCGACTTAATTGTCCTTCCACCACTGGCGCGGATACGGCGCGAGGACCGGGGTGGTCGGACCGGCGGACTTGACCGTCTGGTCGGGCGGCGGCCAGCCGGGGAAGTCCTTGCCGTCTTCGGCGAAGGCCGGCGCCGCCAGCGACGGAGCGAAAATCAGGGCGGCGAGGAGATAGAAGGATGTCGACGTCTTCACGAAACACCTCTTGCGGTTGGCCGTCCGCGAACATCGCGGGGGCTCTGCCGTAGAGGACGTGCGTCAAGCGCGGTTTATTCGCGGGGCGCGATGCGTCGCGTGTGACTATCTTCTCAATCGTCATGGTCGGCGCCCCTCTTTTAGAACGGACCGCGCGAGCGCGGTCCTAAGGGGCCGACCATCCACGAGTTTTTGTACCGGCAAAGAAACTCATGGATCCTCGGCCTTAGGACCGGCTTCGCCGGTCCGTATCAAAGAAGAATCGGGCCCGAGGATGACGAAGAAGACAAAAGGCGTTCGCGACCGGTAGTTTCGAGAGGCGACGGTGTTGGCGCTATGCGCTGACGTCGGCGGTGACCGCCGACTGCGTCTGGACCAGACGCGTGAACAGGCCGTTGCGGGCCATCAGCTCGGCGTAGGTTCCCTGCTCGACGATGCGGCCCTGGTCCATCACCAGCACGATGGCGGCATGTCTGATGGTCGACAGCCGGTGGGCGATGACGAACGTCGTGCGTCCCTTCATCAGGCCGGCGAGCGCCTGCTGGATCTTCGCCTCGGTGACGGTGTCGAGCGCGCTGGTGGCCTCGTCGAGAATCAGGATCGGCGGGTTCTTGAGGAGCGCCCGGGCGATGCCGATGCGCTGGCGCTCGCCGCCCGACAGCGTGCGGCCGCGCTCGCCGACCAGCGTCTGGTAGCCGTCGGGGTGCGCCATGATGAAGTCGTGCGCCTGCGCGAGCTTCGCGGCCTCGATCATCTCCGCGTCGGTGGCGTCGGGCTTACCGACGCGCAGGTTGTCGGCGATGGTGCGGTAGAACAGCGTGCTCTCCTGGAACACGACGCCGATGTTGCGGCGAAGCGAGGTCAGCGTGACGTCGCGGATGTCGGTGCCGTCGATGGTCACGCGCCCCGACTGCGGGTCCCACAGGCGGTGCAGCAGCGCCATGGTCGTGCTCTTGCCGGAGCCCGTCGCTCCGACCAGCGCCACCATGCTGCCGGCGGGTGCGTGGAACGTCAGATCGCTCACCGCCATGCGGCGGTTGTCGTAGGAGAGCGATGCTTCCTCGAACGCGACCTCGCCGTTGACGCGCTTGAGGTCGATCGCACCCGGCTTCTCCTCGACCGACGAGCGGGTGTCGAGCACGCCGAAGAACTCGGCAAGCGAGTGCATCTGGAAGAACAGGCGCCCGGCGAAGCCCATTGCCTGCTCGAGCCTCCCGATGATGAGCGTCGCGAATCCCATGAAGGCGACGATCTCGCCGACCGTCGTCTGGCCGTGGAGGAACAGCCAGGTCCCGAGCAGGAATATGGCGATGACGGTGAGAGTCGATGCGGCATGGGTCAGCACCGAGACCACCGCCCACCACGTCAGCACCGGGAACTGCGCCCGCAGCACGCGCTCGATCAGGTTGCCGAGCTGCTGCACCTCGAGGGCCAGGCGGACGAAGCTCTGGATCAGGCTGATATTGCCGAGCGCATCGCCGGCGCGCTCGACCAGCTCGGAGTGCGAGGTCTGGACTTCGGCCTGCGCCTGCTCGGTGCGCGATACGACGATCATGCTGAGGATCGCGAAGATCACCAGTAGTACGATCAGGAGGAGCGCGAGCCGCCAGTTGAGGAACAGGGTGAACGGCAGCATCACGACGACGACCACGAACGTCGACAGGTGCTCGCGGAAGAACGACAGCCAGATGCCGAACAGGTTGTCGACGCCCTCGAGCATGATCTTGAGGATGCGGCCCGAATGCGTCGCCGTGTGGTACGCGAGCGGCAGCGACAGCGCGTGCTCGAAATAGCGCGCCATCGCCTGCAGGCGCTCGCGGTGGGCCATGCGGTCGGAGTAGAGCGCGACCATGATGTTGGCGACGATGCCGCCGATGCCGACGGCGGCCCAGATGCCGAGCAGGCGGAAGCTCGACGACCAGATCTCCTCGCTCGGCTTACCCTGGGCGTTCGACAGGAGGTCGATCACCTTGCCGAACAGGACCGGCTCGACGAATTGCAACCCGGCGAGAGCGAGGTTCGCGACGGCGAGCGCGATGGCGAGGCCCTTCTCGGGCGCAAGTAGCCCGAGGACGCGGGTATAGATACGGAGGAACTTCATGACGGGCGCGCGGACTCTCGGCTTGTCGGCTTTTATGCCGTGTTTGTCGTAGATGCGGGCGACGGGCCGAAGCGGAGCCCCTCGACGCGCGGCGATATTGCCTCAAAAGACCGACGGCGAGTAGACCCGGAACCTCATTGTTTTGTTACGGGGTTCACGCGCTGGTGCCGTGCTTGGCGGTCCCATCATTCGATGGTACCGTCTTTTCAGATGAGCGTGATGACGCCGATGGAAACCACCGGGCTTCAACGCGAATCGCAGTGCGATTCGTCGGGCGTCGTCCCCCAGCACCAGGATGCTTTCCGGTCCGATACCGGCCGCGCCAAGACCGGCCGGTCCGAGACCGATCGCGCCGGGACCGCCGCCGCGTTTGCGGCGATCCTGTGCGCCGATCCGTCGCGGCCGTTTGTCGTCGCGCAGCTCGGCCAGTCGCTCGACGGCCGCATCGCCACCGACACCGGCGAGTCGCGCGACATCTCGGGCTCATGCGCGCTTGATCATCTGCACGCGCTGCGCGCCCACGTCGACGCGGTCGTGGTCGGCGTCGGCACCGTCGTCGCCGACAACCCGCAGCTCACCGTCCGGCGCGTGCCGGGCCGCAACCCCGCGCGCGTCGTCCTCGATCCGCGCGGCCGCGTGCCGCTCGACGCGCGGTGCGTGCAAAGCGGAGACACGCCGCGCTACATCGTCCGCGCCACCGACAGTGCCGCGATCGACGGGCCGACGCCCGACGGCGTCGAAGCTCTCCATCTCGACGCCGACGCCAACGGGCAGATCCCGCCGGCCGAGATCGTCGCCGCGCTGTTCGCGCGCGGGCTCCGGCGCATCCTGGTGGAAGGCGGCGCCGACACCATCTCGCGCTTCCTCGACGCCGGCTGCGTCGACCGCTTCCACGTCATGGTCGCGCCGGTGATCATCGGCTCGGGCAAGCCGTCGCTCGAGATGACGCCGATCAGCGCGCTCGACAAGGCGCTGCGGCCCGCGGCCGACGTCTATGTGCTGCCCGACGGCAACGTTCTCTTCGATTGCGACCTCCGGCCCGCCACGCCATGATCCCCCGCGAGGGGAACCGTGCGATGACCGTCACCAGCTATTCGCCGCTCGCCAAGCTGATCCACTGGATCATGGCGGCCTTCGTCCTGTCGATCATTCCGATCGGGCTCACGATGACCCGCCTGCCGTCGGGGCATCTCCAGGACAATCTCTTCGAGATCCACGAATCGTTCGGCGCGACCATTTTCGCGCTCGCCTGCCTGCGCGTCGCGGTGCGGCTGATCCGCGGCGCGCCGCCGCCGTACGAACGGCTTCGCAGGTGGCAGCGCATCAGCGCGTCGGCGGTGCATCGTCTGCTCTACGTGCTGATCATCGTCGTGCCGCTCTTGGGCTGGGCGGGGGCGTCGGCGTACACCGGGACCCCGATCCCGGTGTATGGGCTGTTTAGCCTGCCGGCGCTGTTCCAGAAGAACCAGCACCTCGGCGAGACCATCTTCCTGTTCCACATCTCGGCCGCGTACCTGATGACGGCGACGCTGGCGCTGCACATCGGCGCCGCGCTGATGCACGGCTTCATCGAGCGCGACGGCGTTCTTGCGCGCATGCTGCCCGAGGGCTGGGGCGAACGCCTCACCAGATCGCTCGGGGGACCGCGAGAAAATCGACGTGTCCGACGGTCCACCTGACGCCGCGCCAGCGGCCGTCGGGCATATGAGCGTGGCGCCACTCGCGTAGCTCATCGGCGCCGAGAAAGCCGGTCTCGCGCACCGCCTGGATCACGCCGGCGCCGAGCATCGTCAGCATCGCCGAGTCGGAATCGTCGAGAATCCAAGGGCTCGGTGCCGTGCGCACGTCGAAGCGCCGCGCCGCGAACGCCTGGCGCATGATGGCGATGGCGTCGGGGCCGGCGGCGGGACCGAAGCCCTTGTCGCGGTGCTGATGGACGTGCAGCGCTTCCAGCATTGCCTCGTCGAGCGGATGGGCAGGTTCGCCCCAGTCGTCGCCGTCGTAGGTCAGCGCGGCGTAGACCGGAACCTGGTGGCGTTCGGCCGCATCCGCCAGCCTGCCGATCCATTCGGCGGACACGAGATCGAACAGCGCGGCGGCGGTGACGAGATCGGGACGCGGCGCGAACAGCGCGTCGACGGCATGGGCGAGATCGACGCAGTACGTCGTCACCGTGACGCGCTGTCCTCCAGGTTCCAGGACGAGCGAATCGACTTCGCTGCGGGCGGGCACCCAGCGCGCCAACTCCTCGCGCGCGGCATCGAGCATGTGGCGATCATGATCGACCAGCCGCCACGACTGGTCGCACGGCAGCGCCGGCGCCAGCGCCCGCAGGTTCGAGCCCAGTCCCGAGCCGAGATCGACGATCGAGACGTTCCGCTTGTCGGAGAAGAGCCGGGCGACCGCCGCCGCGATCTCCGGGCTGCGGGAGCGGTGATCGGCGGGCTCGCGCAGCCGCAGCCATTCGGGGCTGAAGTCGTTCATGCCGCGCTCTCGAGTGCGGCGGCGACGATGCCGGCGGTGTCCTCCCAGCGCGGCAGGCGCTGGCCGGCGTGCCACGACGCGTCGGCGAGCGAGCGCCGGAGGTCGGCGTCGGCGAGGACGCGTGCGATGGCATACGACAACGCGCGAACGTCGGCCGGAGGGACCTTGAGGGCGGCGCCGTCGGGCACGGTTTCCGATGCGGCGCCGCCGGTCGTCGAGACGATCGCGAGGCCGCGCGTCATGGCGTCGGCGAGCGCCATGCCGTAGCCCTCGTAGAGCGACGACAGCACGAACACGTCGGCGGTCGCATAGAACTCGGCCAGATCGGCGGCGCTGACCGCGCCTGTCAGCCTCACCCGATCGCCGAGCCCGGACGCCTCGATTTGGCGGCGCAGCCTCTCGGCCGTTTTCGGGTCGTGAACGAGGCTGCCGACGATCACCGCGCGCCACGCGCGGTCGGCAAGCGGCCGCAGCGCGTCGACCAGAACGTCGTAGCCCTTGCGCGGCGACACCGCGCCGACGGCGAGGATGGTCGGCACGTCGCCCGCGCCACGCGCCCGTTCGACACGGTCGGTGCCGGGCTCGGCGACGAACAGTCGCGACGACGGCACGCCATACTCCCGCTCGAGGATCGTCCGCGTCGACGGGCTGGTGGCGATCACGGTGCGCGCCCGCGCCAACGCCGCGCGCTCGCTCGCCTGCACCGATGCTCGGCACGCGTCCGACAGTCCGGTTTCGTAGGCCAACGGATGATGAACCAGCGCGGCGATCGGCGCGCGGATGTTTGCGACAAGGTCGGAACTGAACGCGCCGTAGGCCAAGCCGTCGACGAGCAGCATCGCGTCGCGCGCGATATCGGCGAGTGCCCGGGCGGTGGATGCGAGATCGCCAGCCGTCGGATGCGGAAAGCTCGCCGGCAACTCGATGTGGCGGACGCGAAAGTGCGCGGAGAGCAATGCGATCAGGCGTCGGTCGTATTCGTAGCCGCCCGTTGGGCTGGTGAGGTCGCCCGGGATCGCGAAGGCGAGATCACGCACTCACCGGTCCTTCGAACCAGGCCCGGGCAACGTGCGATTCGTGGAGCGTGACGCGGATCTGCGTCACGCCGTCGGAGCCCGGACCGAGGTCACCGGCGCGCGCCGCCCTGGCCATGCCGTCGAAGATGTGGCGGCACAGGAACTCGGTCGTCGTCAGCCTGCTCTTGAGCCCGGCGACGTCATCGAGGTTCTGGTAACGCAGCGGCGACAGCACGCTGCCGAGTGCGTCGGTGGCGCGGCCGATGTCGACCACGACATTGTCGGGCGTCAGCGTGTCGCGGAAGAACGCGACGTCGACCACGAACGTCGCGCCGTGCAGGCGCTGCGCCGGGCCGAACAGATCGCCCTTCAGGGTGTGGGCGATCATGATGTGGTCGCGAACTTCGACGGCGTACATACGAACCTCGATGGCGGGAGCGGATCAGTAGCGGACGGCGGTGACCAGCTCCGACGTGCTCGGGGCGAGCAGCCGGGGCAGGGCGTTGGGAAGGTCGGCGAATGCAACCTCGCCGGTGATGAGTCCGTCAAGGCAATCGTCGGCAAGGAGATCGAGCGCCTTGGCGAGACGACGGCGATGGGGCCAGCGCGTGCGGTGCGACGGCGCGACCTGGCCCACCTGCGACGAGATGAGCCGCAGTCGACGGCTGTGGAACGCGCCGCCCAGCGGCACCGGAACGGTTCCATCGCCGTACCAGCTCACCTCGACGATGCTTGCCTCGTTGGCGCAGGCGAGAATGGCGGTCGTGAGGCCGGCCGATGTCGCGCTGGTGTGGAAGACGATGTCGGCCTCTTCGTGCTGCAGCGCGTGCGGCACCTCGAACACGGCCCCGAGCGCATGCGCAATGGGCGCGCGTTCGTGAACGACGTCGCAGACGATGACCTCGGTTCCGGGAATGCGCGCGCACACGTAGGCGATCAGCATTCCGACGATACCGCCGCCGACCACCGCGATGCGGTCGCCGGGGCCCGCGCCGGAATCCCACACCGCGTTGAGCGCCGTCTCCATGTTGGCGGCGAGCACGGCACGCTTGCCCGGCACTCCTTCGGGAACCGGCACCAGCCAATCCGCCGGGACGGTGAATCGGTCCTGGTGCGGATAGAGCGAGAACACCAGCCGGTCGATGAGGTGGCGCGGCCCGCTCTGGACGCGGCCGACGGCGGAGTAGCCGTACTTCACTGGAAACGGAAACTCGCCTTCCTGGTGCGGCGCGCGCATCGACTTGCGTTCCGACGGCGGCACCCGGCCCTCGAGCACGAGACGCTCGGTGCCGCGGCTGATGCCGCTCCACTCCATGCGAACCAGTGCGTGGTCGCCCGGGGGAGCGAGCGGTGCGGTGCGCAGCTCGGCGCGGCCGTTGCCGACGTACCACAGGGCAGTCGCGGTAAGGGTCGACGATGTCGCTTCAGATGCGGCGGGGTGCAGGGTATTCATGCGATCCTCCGTGTCAGCGTTTATTGGGGACGCATGCGCGGTGTAATATCGTCTACCATAATGGAACGCCCGAGCGAGCCGGAACCGACAACATCATGACCAAGACCCCCGTCGCCGGCGAGGTGACGCCGGCCGGGCTCCAGAACACGCGCCTGTTGCATCGCCGCCGCGCTCTCGTCCTCTCCCTCAACATCTTGACCTACGCCGCGTTTCTCGCGGTGCTGGCCCGCGTGCTCGGTGCCGGGGGCTGGTCGTGGCCGGATGTCACACTGTTCGTTGCCGCCGCGATCGGTGCACCGTGGACCGTGCTGGGATTCTGGAACGCTATCCTGGGGCTATGGCTGTTGCACGGCGTCCGCGACGGCCTCGGTCGCGTCGCTCCGTTTGCCGCCGCGGGCGCGGCCGGCACGCCAATCGCCCTGCGTACTGCCGTATTGATGACGCTGCGCAACGAGGATCCCGGCCGGGCGCTCGCGCGGTTGATGGCGGTGAAGGCGAGCCTCGATCGCACCGGGGCCGGCGATCGGTTTGCCTATTTCCTGCTCAGCGACACCTCGGATCTCGAGATCGCCGCGCGGGAGAATGCGGCCGTCCAGGAATGGCAGGATGCCGAGATTGACGCCACCATCGTCTACCGGCGCCGGACCGAGAACACCGGCTACAAGGCGGGCAATCTTCGGGATTTCTGCGAGCGCTGGGGCGACGAGTTCGACCTTATGCTGCCGCTCGATGCGGACAGCATCATGGCCGGCGAGACCGTCATCGCCATGGTGCGGATCATGGAGTGTTATCCAAGACTTGGCCTGTTGCAGAGCCTCGTGGTCGGGATGCCGTCCGACAGCGCGTTTGCCCGCGTGTTCCAATTCGGCATGCGCCATGGCATGCGGTCCTACACCATGGGCAGCGCGTGGTGGGGCGGCGACTGCGGGCCGTTCTGGGGCCACAACGCGCTGGTCCGCATCGCCCCGTTCGTTGCGCACTGCGACCTGCCGGTGCTTCCGGGTCAGCCGCCACTTGGCGGTCACATCCTGTCACACGACCAGGTCGAGGCGGTGCTGATGCGGCGGGCCGGATACGAGGTCCGCGTGCTGCCCGTCGAAACCGGGAGCTGGGAGGAAAATCCGCCGAACGTGCTGGAGTTCAGCCGCCGCGACCTGCGCTGGTGCCAGGGCAACATGCAGTACTGGCGGCTGCTGGCGATGCCGGGATTGCCGTTCATGAGCCGCTTCCAGCTCGTCTGGGCGATCCTGATGTTCGTCAGCGTTCCGGCGTGGACCGCGACCATCGCCCTGCTGCCGTTCAAGCTCATCGATGGCGAGGACGCCGCCACGTTCCCGGCGGAACTGGCCATCGGTCTGTTCATCGTCTTTCAGGCGATGTCGCTGATGCCGAAGATCGCGGGACTGCTCGACATCGCCTTCAGCGGCGCCACGGAGCGCTACGGAGGCCCCGCGCGGTTCATCGCCGGCGCGGTCATCGAGATCGCGTTTTGCTATGTGCTCGGCGCCATCGTGACGCTGCGCACCAGCATCTTCATGGTCGGGCTTGCGTTTGGCCGATCGATCACGTGGGGCGGGCAGGCGCGCGACACGGGTCATGTCTCGTGGATGGATGCGCTGCGCGAGCTCTGGCCCCAGACGCTGTTCGGGGTCGCCGTGACGGGCGCGCTGGCCGCTTTGAGCCCGACGGTGCTGGCGTGGAGCACGCCGCTGATCGCCGGCTACGTGCTCGCCGTGCCCTTCGCGGTGTTCTCGGCGCACCCCGCGGTCGGCGCGGCGTTCGTGCGCCGGGGGCTCAATGGAGTTCCGGAGGACTTCGGTCTGCCGGCCGAACTCCGGCGCCTGCGGACTGCTCCGACGTTTACCGCGCGGCCCGTGCCGGTCGCGCCGCTCACAGCCACTGCGGATGTTGCCGTCGATGATTAAGCGTTTCGTTGCCGCGTTCGCGTTGCTCGTCATTTCGACCGCGGCCCTTGCAGACGAGATCGCCGTCGACGTCGCGAATCAATCGACTCCGACCCTGTGCGCCGAGGAAGACAATGTCGACCTCCGCCTGATGTCGGGCGATGTCCGGAGCTTTCGGATCGAGGCGCGTCACCCCGTGTACCTCGGCGACTTGAAGGACGACAACACGGCGCCGGACGTCACCCACTGTCCGCCGCCACCGCCGCCCACCGGGACGAGCTACGCACCGGCGCGCCGCGTGCTCGGGTCGTCCGACAACTGGGAGATCGTCGGGATTACCTATCCGACGTTCTGGCGCCCACCCTTTCAGGTGTCGGTCGCCGGCCAGCCGTTCGACGACGTCCATCTGATCCAGATATGGACGCGCGGCGCAAAGCACGAGGAGGTACTCGTCCTCTATCCGCCGGACGGCTATTGGCGCGCGCGTCCGCTGGCGCCTCCCGGGCGAGGCGAGGGGACGCAGGCCGCGCCCGCGACCGCCTACGGCAGTTCCTTCCTCGTAGGCCCGGTGGAATCCGGCGAGCGGCCGTATGTCGCGATCAATCGCGTGGCGATCGATCCGGCCAA
>DATJIG010000245.1:0-3650 GCA_035493495.1 Alphaproteobacteria bacterium | reverse complement strand
CCGAGGACGCGGTGTCGGTGATCGTCAACGGCTTCTGCAAGGAAGTGCTGCAGAAGCTCCCCATGGAATTCGCCGTCGAGGCCCAGAAGCTTCTGGGCGTCAGCCTCGAAGGCGCCGTCGGCTAAAGCGCAAGAGAAAGCCCCATGTCTGCCCCAACCTCCGCAATGCTCGAAATCCGCGACCTCCAGGCGCAGGTCGGCAACAAGGTGATCCTCAAGGGCCTCAGCCTGACGGTGCCTGCCGGCGAGGTCCACGCCATCATGGGCCCCAATGGCTCGGGCAAGTCGACGCTCGCCCACGTGCTGGCGGGTCGCGAAGGCTACACAGTGACCGGCGGCCAGGCGCTGTTCCAGGGCCGCGATCTCCTCGACATGCCGCCCGAGCAGCGCGCGCGCGCCGGCGTTTTCCTCGCCTTCCAGTATCCGGTCGAGATCCCGGGCGTGCCGAACGCGACCTTTCTCAAGGCGGCGATCAACGCCGCCCGCCGCGAGCGCGGCGAGACCGAGCTCGACGCCATCGAGTTCCTCAAGCGCGCCAAGGCGACGCTGCGGAAGCTCAAGATGGACGACAGCGTGCTCGCCCGCGCCCTCAACGTCGGCTTCTCCGGCGGCGAGAAGAAGCGCAACGAAATCTTCCAGATGGCAATGCTGGAGCCGAAGCTCGCGATCCTCGACGAGACCGACTCCGGCCTCGACATCGACGCGCTGCGCATCGTGTCCGAAGGCGTCAACGCGCTGCGCGCGGCCGATCGCTCGATGCTGATCATCACCCACTACCAGCGCCTGCTCGATTACATCGTGCCAGACAAGGTCCACGTCCTGTCGGGTGGCCGCATCGTCAAGACCGGCGACAAGGACCTGGCAGTCGAGCTCGAGCGTACCGGCTACGCCGGACTGGCGGCGTAGATGGTGGCTGTCGCCCACCCCACCGCGCTGCGTCCGGCGCCGGCGTTCGGCGAGGCGTTCGCGCGCGTGCGCGGAACGCTGCCCGGCGCCCGCACCACGGCGCTGAGCCGCGCCCGCGAGGAGGCGTTCGCCCGCTTCGTCCGCGTCGGCGTGCCGACCAGCCGCATCGAGGAGTGGAAGTACACCAATCTGGCGCCGCTCGCCGCGAGCCCGTTCAGGCTCGCCGAGCCAGGCCGCGCCGAGATCCGGCAGTCCGAAGTCGCGCACTTCCGCATGGCCGGCCTGTGCGAGCACCTGCTGGTGTTCGTCAACGGCCGCTTCCGCCCCGACCTCTCCGATCCCGACATCGCCGACGACGGCGCGCTGCCCAAGGGCATCACCGTGTCGCCGCTGTCGACCGCGGCCGAGCCCGAGCTCGGCACCGTGGCCTCGGCGCTCGCCGACAGCGAGGAATATCCGGCACTCGCGCTGGAGGCGCTCAACGGCGCGTTCGCGACCGACGGCGCGTTGATCGAGATCGGCGCCGGCGCCAAGCTCGATCGCCCGCTGCACCTGCTGTTCCTGTTCGACACGTTACCGGTGCCGCCGGCAGTCGGCGGAGCGCAGTTCCTGCGCACGCTCATCGTCGCCGAGGAAGGATCTGAAGCGACGATCGTGGAGGGCTACGGCACGCTCGGCCCCGCCGCTCCCGGCGCGTGGACCAACGCCGTCACCGAGATCCACGTCGGCCGTGGCGCCAAGCTCCGCCACTACAAGATGCAGATCGAGGACCACCAGGCCGCGCACACCTCGAGCACGGTCGCGACGCTGACGGCCGACGCCGAGTACAACCACTTCGTGCTCGCCTCGGGCGGTCACCTCGCCCGCCAGGAAGTGCGCGTCAACATCGCCGGCCGCAACGCCAAGACCAACGTGCGCGGGCTGACGCTCGCTCGCGGCCACCAGCACATCGAGCACCGCACCGACATCCACCACGATGCCGAGGGCGCCTGCTCGAACCAGTTCTTCAAGACCGCCGTCACCGGGCGCGCCCACGGCGTGTTCCAGGGCAAGATCGAGGTAGCGCCGGGCGCGCAGAAGACCGACGCGCGCCAGAACAGCCGCAACCTGCTGCTGTCGGACCGCGCCGTCGCCGACTCCAAGCCCGAGCTGATCATCAACGCCGATGACGTGATGTGCAGCCACGGCTCGGCCACCGGCGATCTCGACCCGAACGAGGTTTTCTATCTCCGCTCGCGCGGGCTCGACGACGCCGAGGCACGCGCGCTGCTGGTCGAGGCCTTCGCCGCCGATCTCATCGATGCCATATCCGAAGAGCCGGTGCGCGGCCATTTCCGCAATCAGTTCGCCCGCTGGCTGGACGCGGGCCTAGAGGCTTGAGCATGACCGAGACCGCGCGCAAGACGGCTCCCCTCCTCCGTAACGTCAAGTTCGACGTCGAGCGCGTGCGCACCGATTTCCCGATCCTGGCGAAGCCGATGCGGGGCAAGCCCCTCGTGTTCCTTGATTCGGCCGCCAGCGCCCAGAAGCCGCAGGCCGTCATCGACGCAGTCTCAAGGACCTACGAGCAGGACTACGCCAACGTCCACCGCGCGGTGTACGAGCTGTCGGACCGTGCGACGGCCCTCTACGAGGGTGCCCGCAAGAAGGTTGCCCGCTACATCAACGCCCGCAGCGAGCGCGAGGTGATCTACGTCCGCGGCACCACCGAGGCGATCAATCTCGTCGCCCAGTCGTGGGGCCGCGCCAACCTCAAGGCCGGCGATGAAATCCTCAGCACCGGCATGGAGCACCACTCCAACATCGTGCCGTGGCAGATGCTGCGCGACACATTGGGCGTGAAGCTCGTCGTGGCGCCGATCGACCTCAACGGCGATCTCATCATGGACGAGTTCCGGAAGCGGCTTTCGTCGCGCACCAGGCTCGTCGCCTTCGCCCACGTCTCGAACGCGCTCGGCACGGTCAATCCGGTCGAGGAGCTGGTGGCCCTCGCCCACAAGGCCGGCGCGCTGGCGCTGGTCGACGGCGCCCAGGGCATCCCTCACTTCCGCGTCGACGTCCAGGCGCTCGGCTGCGACTTCTACGCCTTCTCCGGCCACAAGCTGTACGGACCGACCGGCACCGGCGCCCTGTGGGGCCGCGAGGAGCTGCTCAATGCCATGCCGCCGTGGCAGGGCGGCGGTGACATGATCCGCTCGGTCACGTTCGAGAAGACCGAGTACAACGACCTTCCCTACAAGTTTGAGGCCGGCACGCCGGCGATCGCCGACGCGATCGGCCTCGGCGCCGCCGTCGACTATATCGAGGCGCTGCCGTGGGACGCGGTCGAGGCCCATGAGGCCGAGGTGCTGGCGTACGGCGCCGAGCTGCTGCGCGCCATCCCCGGCCTCAAGCTGATCGGCGAATCAAAGCGGAAAGCAGGCGTGCTGTCGTTCGTCATCGACGGCATCCATCCCCACGACATCGGCACTGTGCTCGACTCTGAGGGTATCGCCGTGCGCACCGGACATCACTGCGCCCAGCCGGTGATGGATTTCTTCGGCATCCCGGCGACGGCGCGCGCCTCGCTCGGGCTGTACACGAACCGGGCCGACATGGAGGCGCTGGCCCGCGGCGTGCACAAGGTGAAGGAGTTCTTCCACGTATGAGCGACTTGCGTGAGCTGTATCAGGAAGTGATCCTCGACCACTCGCGGCACCCGCGGAACTTCGGCAAGTGCCCGACGTGCAACCGTGACGCCAAGGG
>DATJIG010000244.1:0-8605 GCA_035493495.1 Alphaproteobacteria bacterium | reverse complement strand
ATCGCCGGCGAACTTCCAGATGTCGGCCAGCCAGCGGTTGTAGGAGTGGAACTGCGCGCGCTCCTGGGCCGCGTCGCGTGCGGTCGGCTGCAGGAAGATCGTCGGGTACAGCACCTGGACGTCGATGTTGAGCTCGTCCATATGCTTGAGCCGCGCGCCGACGTCGGCGAGTTCGCGCGCCTCGGTACTCATTCCGGCGGTGTCGGCGTTGTCGTCCGCCGGCTGAATCAGGCCGCCCGAGTACCAGAAGGCGCTCGCGGCGCGCGGGCCGCTGTCGACGCGTCCCTCGCCGGCGATCTGCTTGAGCACCAACGGCGCGAACCGGCGCTCGTCGGCCGAGAGATAGCTCCAGGTGCGATCGGACTCGATGACGTGGGCGTCGGCGTCGATGGTGGCCACGATGCTGCTCGCTCCCAAACCCTGCCGAGCGACTCTACGCCGGGAGCGGCAGCCGGTGGTAGCGAACAGAACGAAACGGAGATCAACGCGCGAGCCGGCCGAGAAGGTCGCGCACGAAATCGTCCCGGCTGGGCTCGGCCGGCTCCGGAGCGGGATCGGGGCGCGCCTCGGGAGCGGGATCCTTGGCCGGCGGAGGCGGAGCCGGAATCGCCATGGCGCCGGAATCGAGCGCCAGCGCCGGAGCCTGCACGGCCACGATCGGCGCGCGCGAGTCGGTGCGCGGATCCTCGGCGACCGCCGGTGCGGCATCCTTCTGCCCGAACATCTTCTCGATTTCAGGCGGCCCGCCGGAGAAATAGGACACGTTCACGTCGCCGCCATCGATCGCCGCGGTGAGGTCGACGTCGCGCATGTCGACGTCGCGATACGTGAGCTGCCCAATGCTGAGGCGCGCCTCACCGGCGAGATCGGCGAGCGCCGGCGGCACCGCCGAAGCGCCACCCGCGTCCGAATCGCCGAGGTAGGCGTCGGCGTCGAGCTGGTCGGCCGCGAGGTCGAGCGCGAGCGTGGGCTTGTCGCGGTAGTCGACCCGCAGCGAGCCGTGCGCGCGCGTCGAGTCGATGTGGAGATCTACGTCCTTGAGCTCGGCGCTGTCCCGGTCCGCCGAGACTTTCGCCTTAAGAGTCGCGCGTCCGAGGCGCCCGCCCGGCACCGTGCTGGTGTCGACATCCAGCCAGGAGAGGAGATCGCGCAGATTGGCGGCGGCGGTCTCGACGGCACCGTCGAAGCGATAGCTGTTTCCCTCCGGTGCCACGACACCACTCAGCCGCACCGATCCCGCACCCGGCAATTGACCTTCCAGCCGCTTGACCTCAACGCGCCCTTGATCGAGCGCGGCGTCGACGGCGAACCCCTGGACGGCGCGCCCGGCGGCGAGCACCGCGTCGGCCTGGAGCGTCATCCCCAGCTTGATGTCGCGCGGCAGCGCCGATGAACCTCCGGACGCGATCGGCGGCACGGTCGCGAGCGAATCGAGGTTGAGACGCGGAGCGCGCAGCGCGACGTCGACAACCGTCGCTCCAGAGTCCGGAATATGGGCGCGAACGGTGCCTGTCGCATGCTGATCCGCAAGATCGAGCACGACATCATTGGCCTCGATCGAATCGACCGCGGCGCTGACGCGCGCATCGACGGCGAAGCGGTGCGCGAGCAAGGCGGGGCCGACGCCGGACGCGGCGGGCCCTCCGGCAAGTCCGGCAATCAGCGCGCGTCCGTCACTGCCGCTCGCCTTCAAACGACCGGTGACACGGCCATCCGCAGGCGTGAGCTGGCCGGCGAACTCGGCTTTGCTCTTGAGCGAGCTCATCTCCGCCGAGATGTTGAGGGGAACGGCCGCCTTTTTGTGGAAGGCGCCGACGCTCGCCGTGAACTTGACCGGCACATCGCCGAGCCGCGCCGTCCCCTGGGCCTTTGCCGGTCCCGACAGCGAGCCGGCGGCAAGGCTCAGGAAGATGTTCTCGATTCGAGTCTGCGCGTTGTTGCGCCGGTCGCGCCAGACCAGCGTACCATCGCTGATCGCCAGGCGCTGCAAATCCACGGCGGGCAGAAGATCGCCGCCTGCGCCATCGAGCACCCAGTGCAGCCGCCCGTCCTTCTCGGTTTCCACCAGGAACTCGGGCCGCACCAGCGTCAGCCGCTCCACCACGATATGCCCGGTGAGCAGCGGCAGCAGTCCGACCCGCAACTCCACCGCCCTGAGCCGGAGGAAATCCTCGCCGTCGCCGGCGCGCTTCGCCGGCGCGTCCGCCGACAGGCGAACGTCGTTCGCGAGAATGCGCGGCGCGGGCAGGAACGACGCCTCGATCGGACCGTTGAGCGACACTGTGCGGCCGGTCGCGCGAGACAGTTCCTCGGAGAGAGCGCCGCGATAGGAATTCCAGTCGACGACCGACGGCGCGACGAGCAACGCCGTTACGATCAGAACACCGGTTATCCCGAGCGCGGTGAAAAACGTCCTCACGTAACCTCGCGACAGGAAAATGATGAATTCGTCGCCGTTGCGACTTGCAGCCGCCTAGGATCGCGCTAAGCTTATCATCGAGGAAAATGGCCTTTTGATGATGGCCGCCCGGCCCGTTGACCGGAAATTGCCTACAAACGAGGACAGTATGGCCGACATCATCAACCTGAAGGACGTCCGCAAGGCCCGGGCGCGTGCCCTCGCCGAGGCCAAGGCATCCGAAAATCGCGCACGATTCGGACGCACGCGCGACGAACGCACGCGCCAGAATCTCGAGGAAAGCCGCACCCGTCGCGAGCACGACGGCAACCGCCTGGAGCGTCCGTCGACCGGCGATGCCGAGAAACCCTCGGGCGAGCCCGGCAAGCCCGAGAGCGGCCAGAACTGAGGGTTCACGCGGTACGGCGCACGCGTCCGGGGAGCGACGCGCGTCGGTCCTGAACTGCATCCTCAGAGCGCCCCCGCCGCCACCCCATGTCGCTCGACATCACGAATCGAAGCGCAACTTGACGTTGCGCTGTCGCCGCGAATCGTCCCGTGCGCCCGCTCGATTTCGATCACGTCCCTGCTTTTCGCGCTCTGATCCAGCAGGCCGCGGTCTGAGCCGAATGTCAGCACACGATCGATGGCCTTCGCGGAGACCGCCACCACCTCAGTCCGCGATAGGGTCGCGTCGAGCTCTCGGCGACCATCGCCTCATACGCAGCGTTGGCGACGTCGTCGACGTTGCCCCTTCATTCCACTTCATTCCACCGTTTTCGAGCGCGCGTCGAAGCATGTCGCGCAACACCGAGACATGCACTGGTGGGCTGAACGATCGATGTCGCCGTCGATCCGTATCGGCCCGATCTTAATCTCCTGCGTGTCGGACACTTGAGAGCACGCACGGCAAAGGCCTGAGCGTCACGCAACACGCGCGGGGCCAGCCCTCGCGGCGCTCCGTTCCGCCGCGACCGGACGCCGGAACTGTTTCAGTGCCGCTTCGTTCTCTCTGCGAGTCCAAGCGCCCCCCAATTGCCCTCGGGACGGAGGCAAATATGTCCACAAAAGCGCTGTTTTTCGCGGCGTTCGCGCCCGCGATCCTGGCCGCCGTGCCGGTCGATCACCCTGCGTCCGCGCAAGGCGCGCAGCAGTCGGTCGTGCTGGTGCGGGTCGATCCGATGGCCGCCGCCACCGGCTATCGCCTGTCGAAGGTGCGCGGCGCCACCGTCTACAACGACTCGAACGAATCGATCGGCAAGGTCGACGACATCATCCTCAGCGCCGATGGGCGGAGTTCGTTCGCGATCCTGTCGGTCGGTGGTTTTCTCGGGCTCGGCGATCACCTCGTGGCGCTGCCCTATGAGAGTCTGAAGATCACCGACGAGCGCATCGTGCTGCCCGGCGGGTCCAAGGAGCAGCTCAAGGCGCTTCCCGAATTCAAGTATGCGACCAAGTGAACGGCGGCGACGATATCTCCATCGGTAACCCGGAGGAGGAGCGGCCACAGCTCGTCCATCCGGCGAATCCCCAGACTGTGTTTCTCGGTGGAATCTTTTTTCTCGCGCTGTTTGCCGCCGTCTATGTCGCGCGCGATATCATCCTGCCGATCATCCTCGCGGTAATATTGAAGCTGCTGCTGCAGCCGGCGGTGCGCGGGCTTCACACGCTCTACGTCCCGAGACCGATTGGCGCGGTCGCCAGCATCGCCGTCCTGTTCGCCGTGATCATCGGCTTCACCGCGATGATCTCGGGACCGGCGTCGAACTGGGCCGAGAAGCTTCCCGAGAGCCTGCCGCGCCTCGAGCAGCACCTCGCCCCGATTACCGCGCGTCTCAACGAGGCGCGCGCGGCCCTGCAGAAGGCCGAGGAGGCGACCCAGGCGCCGGGCGATGGCTCCAGCGTCGTCACGCTCAGGGGACCGGGCCTCACCGGTGCCTTGGTGGAAAGCACGCGCGTCGCGCTATCGACTCTGTTCACGACGATCATACTTCTGTTTTTCCTACTGATTGCGGGCGAGACGTTCCTGCGGCGCATGGTCGAAGTGCTGCCGCGATTTTCCGACAAGCGCCAGGCCGTCGAGATCGCACAGCAGGTCGAGCACGACATGTCGATCTATCTGGTGACGATCTCGGCGATGAATGCCGCCGTCGGCACCGCGACCGGCCTGATGGCGTGGGCGATCGGGCTCGGCGATCCGCTGCTGTGGGGCGCTGTCGCGTTCCTGCTCAACTACATCATGTTCCTGGGTCCGCTGCTCGGCGTCGTGCTGTTCTTCTTCGTCGGCACGCTGAGCTTCGACAGCCTCGGCATGGCGGCGCTTCCGGCGACGCTCTATTTCTGCATCCACATGGCCGAAGGCGAGTTCATCACGCCGATGCTGCTCGCTCGACGCTTTACTCTCAACCCGGTGCTCGTAATCCTCTCGCTGGTGTTCTGGTTCTGGATGTGGAACGTGCCGGGCGCGATTCTCGCCGTGCCGATTCTCGCCGTGATCAAGATTATCTGCGACCGCATCCGCCCGCTCGCCGTGTTCGGGCACTTTCTCGAAGGATAGTTGCTATCGCACCGTCGCGCGCGCAGTGTCGCACCCGCGATCTCACCCGGTTACATTCTCCCCATGCGTTCCCCCTACCTCGTTCCCGTCATCGTCGGCTGCGCTTATCTGATGCAGTCGCTCGACTCCACCGTCATCGCCACGGCCCTGCCCGAGATCGGCAAGACCTTCGGTGAGGATCCCGTGCGCCTCAACGTCGCGATCACGTCGTACCTTCTCAGTCTCGCCGTGTTCATCCCGATCAGCGGATGGCTCGCCGACCGATTCGGCGGACGAACGATCCTGGTGCTGGCGATCGGCATCTTTGCCGCGGCATCGGTGCTGTGCGGGATCTCCCAGTCGATCCCCGAGCTCGTCGGGGCGCGCATAGTCCAGGGTTTCGGCGGCGCGATGATGGTGCCCGTCGGCCGGCTCATCATTCTCCGCACAATGCCCAAGGCCGATCTCGTCCAGGCGATGAGCTATCTCACTGTCCCCGCCGTGATGGGCCCGGCGCTCGGCCCGCCGATCGGCGGCTTCATCGCCACCTACGGCTCGTGGCGCTGGATCTTCTTCATCAACGTGCCGATCGGCATCGTCGGCGTCCTGCTCGTTATGCGCTTCATCGCCAACGTGCGCGAAGAGCACGTGCCGCCGCTCGATCTCCGCGGCTTCGTCCTCACCGGGGTCGGCCTCGCGGCGCTGCTGTACGGCTTCGAGACCATGGGGCGCGACTTCCTGCCGCTGTGGGCAGTGATCGGTCTGCTCGGGGTTGGTGCCGCGTGTCTGGCGCTGTTCGCCATCCACGCCCGGCTCACGCCCGAGCCGATCGTCGACCCTGAGCTCCTGCGGCTGCCGACGGTCTCGGCGTCGGTGCTGGGCGGCGGCCTTTTCCGCATCGGCGTCGGCGCGCTTCCGTTCCTGCTCGCGATGCAACTTCAGGTCGCGTTCGGCCTCACGCCGTTCGCCTCGGGCCTGATCACATTCATCGGCGCCGTCGGCGCGCTGTTCACCAAGTTCGCGGCCCCACCGACCATCCGGAACCTCGGCTTCCGCCGGGTGATGATCGCGAACGGCGTGATCGGCGCGATCTTCCTGTTCGCATGCGCATTATTCTCCGCCGAGACACCGCACATCGTCATGCTGGCGATTCTGTTCGTCGGCGGGTTTTTCCGATCGCTCCAGTTCACCTGCATCGGGACGCTGGGTTACGCCGAGGTGCCGCCCGCGATGATGAGCCGCGCCAACACGCTGGCGACCATGGCCCAGCAGCTGTTCCTGAGTCTCGGAGTCGGGCTCGCGGCGCTGATCCTGCACGTCAGCGAGCGAGCGCGCGGCGGGACGGCGATGACCACGACCGACATCGTCGTCGCCTATGTGATCATCGCAGCCCTGGGCCTGCTGTCGGTGCTCTACTTCGTGCGCCTGCACCCGAACGTCGGCGCCGACATGAGCGGGTACCGGCCACCGCGGTGAGTGAGGCACGGATGACCGGCTTGCCCCGGCGCAGCGCCTATCTTCGTCCGATGCCGAGCCGATAGCGGCCGGCGCCGGCGGCGTGGAGAAAAAACAGTCCGCCGATCAGCGAGACGTTCTTCCAGAACTGGCCGGCGTTCGCCGCCGCCGCACCTCCTCGGCGATCTCCCGGTAGCGGTGGCTGAGCGCGGTCGCGATGATCACGAAAGCAAGCAGCAGACGCGCCGCCCAGCGCACCTGGATGCCGAGCAGCACAGCGATCCCGCCGCCGAGGGCGATGACGATCCCGGCGGCTGCCCACAGCTCGGGAAACGGCAGTTGATGCTGGGCAAGGGAGGCAGTGAAGCGCGAGAAGTTCATCAGCTTGCCGAAGCCATCGGGGATGAACAGCGCCGCGACGCACAACGAACTATCAGCAACGCAAAATCGTCCGTCCAACTCATACTCATACGAAGACATCACTCGAAATCGCCGGGGCGTCACCCTGACGCCCCGGCGCGTAAGCACCTCAGTAGGTAATCATATCTGCCTTGGTGAGCGTCGCTTTCTGGGAGATTCCCGGAGCATTGGCGATCATCCACGCGACCGCCGACTCGGCGTAGGTCGAAGCCGCAGTCGACCCTTCGACAGGCACGACGACGTTGTAACCGCGCACGGCGGCCTCGGTCGCCGTGAAGAGCACCGCACCCTCGGCGGTCGTGCCGACGATGATCACCGTCTTGATCCCTTTTTCCTTCAGGATCTTATCGAGGTCGGTGTTGAGGAACTTGTCGACCGACGCCTTGACGATCGGCTCGCCGCTTTTCGGCGCGACCTGCGACACGAAGTCCTCGGGCGTCGCGCTCGACGGCAGACTGTGCACCACCGCCACGCCCTTGGCTCGCGCCTCGTCCAAGAGCTTCGCGACCACGGGAATCGTCTGCAAGCAGCGAGGCCGACGCTCGTTGTTGCAGGTGCCCTTGACGAGATCGAGCGACAGGAACGCGGTAGTCTTCGGGTCGATCTTGGCGGGCTTGAGCTGCGGCGCCGGCGGCATCTTAACGCTCGACCATTCGTCGATGATCGTCTCAGCACGCGCCGACATTGCCATGCAGGTCACCACCGCGACGACCGTCGCAGCCGTGGCGATAACGGATAATCCGGCGTACCGATGGAAGTTCAGCACAGGGGGCCTCCTCTTGATTATTTGCTTATGCCTAGCCCGTTAACGGGCGGGGCCCAAGCATAACCGACCACGGAGGAAGCGGCCACGGGGCGGCCGGAACGGGGTGCGGGCGCCGGCCGATCAGCGCATGGTCGCTGAATCGCGGCGGAATTCCTCGCCGCTCGGTCCGGGTACGCTGCGCGTGTCGGTGTTGGGGGCGCCCAGCCGGAACGTGCCGCAAGCACCGCGCGTGTCGCAATCGTAGGACCGCGCGGCGGGGGTGGGATCGGAATTGATGCGGGTCGATCCATCACAGGCCGCAAGCGGAGCGGCGGCGATCAGCACGGCGGCGATGACGGACAGCGGGTGATGGAACGCATCGGAACTCGCCATGGCGGACCTCCTGCGTAATGGCGCCGCGGTCGCGCAAGACTCACCCGCGAAAAAGATAACGTGCGACCGTCACATTCGTACGGCGGCCGCACGTCGGGCAGCGGACGCGGCTATTTGCCGTCGTCGTTGGTCTTCCACCAGTCGTTGCTACGGTCCGGGCCGTCCAAGATGGACTGCTGAGAATGGCTGGACTTGTAGTTCTGGTAATTCCCGCATGCCGTGACCGACACCGCGAGCGAGGCCAGCAGTCCCACCGTGCCGACCATCGTGAGCCAACGCTTCATATCGTCCTCCTTGGATCCCGGCCAGACTGGGAGCCGGCGACGAACGCCGCCGCCGCCCGCTACATCGGGCGGTCCTTGAACCAGTCGTCCTTGTCGGTGCTCTTGAGGCGGTCGTACACCGCCTGGCTCGAGTTGCTGTTCTGATTCTGATAGCGGCCGTAGGCGTTATAGCCGGGCCTCGGCGAGCAACCCGTCGCAACCAGCATGCTTCCGACCGTCGCCACCGCGACCGCCAGTCCCAACCAACGAGTCATTACGTTCTCCGAGCGGAATTCACTCGGGGACGATACGCTGTCTTGCGGAGCTAGGCCACAGGGGTTTGGGACGGATTCCGCCGACGGAATCGCCGCGGGAACTGCGGCGAAACCGGTCGG
>DATJIG010000243.1:0-7792 GCA_035493495.1 Alphaproteobacteria bacterium | reverse complement strand
CCGAGCCGTCTGGTCGCCGCCATCATCGAGGCCTCGCACGACGACGCCGGCATCATCTGGCCGGAGCCGGTGGCGCCCTTCAAGGTCGCGATCCTCAACCTGAAGCAGGGCAGCGGCGAGACCGATGCCGCCTGCGAGGGCCTCTACAGCGCGCTCACCGCCAAGGGCATCGACGTGCTCTACGACGACCGTGACGAACGCGCCGGCGGCAAGTTCGCGACCGCCGACCTGATCGGCATCCCGTGGCAGGTTCTGGTCGGCCCCAAGGGCCTCGCCGAAGGCACCGTCGAGGTGAAGAACCGCGCCACCGGCGACCGCGAAACGATGAGCCCGGCGGCGGCGCTTGATTTGCTGACCCGCTGAGCGGGCGCGGGACCCGAAAAAAAATTCGAGGGCCTTGTCGATCCGCCCGCGTCTCGTTCGTCGCTGTGTCAGGGAGGCGCTGTCGCGCCCCCAGGAACCAGAGGAGATGATCCGATGCGCGTGATGGTGTTCGTGAAGGCTACGCCGGAAAGCGAAAAAGGCCTGCTGCCGACGGCGGAAATGACGAAAATGTTCGAGGCCATGGGCAAGTTCAACGAGGAACTGGTCAAGGCCGGCATCATGCTGTCGGGCGACGGCCTCAAGCCGTCGTCGCACGGCAAGCGGGTGGCCTTCGACGGGCCGAACCGGACCGTCATCGATGGACCCTTCGCCGAGGCGCGCGAGCTCGTCGCCGGCTTCTGGATCTGGGAGGTCAAGGACATGGCGGAGGCGGTCGCCTGGGTGAAGCGCTGCCCCAACCCGATGCCCGGCCCGAGCGAGCTCGAGATCCGGCCGTTCTACGAAATGGCCGATTTCGGCGAGGCGGTGACGCCGGAGATCGCCGAGCGCAACGACCGCCTGCGCGATCAGATCAAGGGCCGATGAGTAGTCCGTCTTGCCTCGGCCTCCGCTTGTCAGTTAAGCGGGGGCCGTGGCCGACGGTGAAACACATCGCACAATCGAGACGGTCTTCCGCATCGAGCGCGCCCGGCTGATCGGTGGCCTGGCGCGCATGGTGCGCGATATGGACCGCGCCGAGGAATTGGCGCAGGAGGCGCTTGTCGCCGCGCTCGCCGAATGGCCGCGGACCGGCGTGCCGCAGAACCCGGGCGCCTGGCTGATGGCCGCGGCCAAAAGGCGGGCGATCGATGGCTTCCGCCGCGACAAGATGCTGGAACGCAAGC
Source organism: Alphaproteobacteria bacterium (assembly GCA_035493495.1). Lineage (GTDB taxonomy): Bacteria > Pseudomonadota > Alphaproteobacteria > SMXQ01 > SMXQ01 > DATJIG01. The sequence goes on along the minus strand of DATJIG010000243.1, from coordinate 6,584 downwards.
ACGAGGAGATCGCGCGCGATCTCGACGGTGCGCACGACTCTGGTGCCGAGGAGATCGAGGCGGCGGTCGACGACGATCTCGGCGATGAATTGCTCGGGCTGATCTTCGCCGCCTGCCATCCGGTGCTGTCGGCGGAGGCGCGCGCGGCGCTGACCTTGCGCGTCGTCGGCGGGCTGACCACCGACGAGATCGCCCGCGCCTTCCTGGCGAGCGAGCCGACGATCGCGCAACGCATCGTGCGCGCCAAGAAGACGCTCGCGCAGTCGCGCGTCGCCTTTTCGGTGCCGCGCGGCGCGGAGCGTATGCCGCGCCTCGCCTCGGTGCTCGAGGTGATCTACCTGATTTTCAACGAGGGCTATGCCGCGACCGCGGGCGAGGAGCTCATCCGCACCGGCCTATCCGCCGAGGCGCAAAGGCTAGGCCGCATCCTCGCGGCGGCGATGCCGGACGAGCCCGAGGTGTTTGGCCTGCTCGCGCTGATGGAACTGCAGGCCTCGCGCTTTGCCGCGCGCACGGCGGCGGACGGTGCGCTCGTGCCGCTCACCGAGCAGAACCGCGCTCGCTGGGATCACCTTCTGATTCGCCGCGGGCTCGCCGCGCTGGCGCGCGCCGAGTCGCTTGGCGGCGCGGACGGACCTTATGCGCTGCAGGCGGCGCTCGCTGCCTGCCATGCCCGGGCACGCAAGGCCGATGACACGGATTGGCCGCAGATCGCCGCGCTCTATGACCGCCTGCGCGAGGTCACGCCGTCGCCGGTGGTCGACCTCAATCGGGCGGTGGCCTACAGCATGGCCGTCGGCCCCGAAGCGGGGTTGACACTGCTGAATGAGATCGAGCATGCCGCAGCACTACGCAACTACGTACCCTTACCGGCGGCGAAGGGAGATTTCCTGCTCCGCGCCGGTCGGCGCGACGAAGCGAGGATCGAATTCGAGCGTGCTGCTGGCCTCAGCCGAAATGCACGCGAGAAGGCTTTCCTGCTGCGGCGCGCGTCCGAATGCCGCGACTGACGCTGATGGCGGACCCTTTCGGCAAGAAACCTGTGTGCGACCAAGCACTTTCGCCGCCCTGAGGGCTTGAAACCGCCAGAATCGTGTGAAAATCCGACACTGGTGGGAACCAATCAGACAATGACCGAGCCCAACGGAACGCGGCCCTTTTCGCCGTTCGAGTGGATGCTGTCGCTGCGCTACCTGCGGGCACGCCGCAAGGAAGGATTTATCTCGGTGATCGCCGGGTTCTCCTTCCTCGGCATCATGCTGGGTGTCGCGACGCTCATCATCGTGATGGCGGTGATGAACGGCTTCCGCAAGGAACTCCTCGACAAGATTTTAGGCCTCAACGGCCACCTGCTGATCCAGCCTCTGGAGAAGCCGCTGACCGACTGGAACGAGGTCGCCGCGCGGATCTCGGGCGTGAAGGGGGTCCGCCTCGCGGCGCCCATCGTCGAGGGGCAGGCGCTGGCCTCGTCGCCGTTCAATGCCGGCGGCGTGCTGATCCGCGGCATCCGCCTGAAGGACCTCGAGGGCCTTCCGTCGGTCGTCAACAACATCAAGCAAGGCACGCTCGGCGGTTTCGATGACGGGCAGGGGGTGGCCATCGGCCGCAGGCTCGCCGACCAGCTCTCCTTGCGCGCCGGCGACAACATCACGCTGGTGGCGCCGCGCGGCGCCGTCACGCCCATGGGCACGACGCCACGCATCAAGGTCTACAAGGTCGCCGCCGTCTTCGAGATCGGCATGTCGGAATACGATTCCGCCATGGTCTTCATGCCGTTGAAGGAGGCGCAGGCCTATTTCAATCGCGCCGGCGACGTCACCGCGATCGAGGTCTACACCGACAATCCCGATCGCGTGGACACGTATCGGAAAGAGGTGCAGGACGCGGCGCAGAGACCGATCTTCATGATCGACTGGCGCCAGCGCAACGCCACGTTCTTCAACGCGCTGCAGGTCGAGCGCAACGTGATGTTCCTCATTCTCACCCTGATCGTGCTGGTGGCCGCGCTCAACATCGTGTCCGGCCTCATCATGCTGGTGAAGGACAAAGGCTCGGATATCGCCATCCTGCGCACGATGGGGGCGAGCCAGGGCTCCATCATGCGCGTGTTTCTGATCACCGGCGCCGCCATCGGCGTGGTCGGCACTTTGGTCGGCTTTCTGCTCGGCGTCGTGATCTGCTCGAACATCGAGAACATCCGCCAGTTCCTCTCCTGGCTAACCAATACCGAGTTGTTCTCGCCGGAACTGTATTTCCTCTCGCACCTGCCCGCCGACATGGATACGGCCGAGACCAGCGCCGTCGTCGTGATGGCGCTGGTCCTGTCGTTCCTCGCCACGCTCTATCCCTCCTGGCGCGCCGCACGCCTCGATCCGGTCGAGGCTCTGCGCTATGAGTGACACGATGGTCGAGCCGGACACCGAGCTGCAAGAACCGCAGCAGGAGGAACAGGAGATTCCGGTGCTCTACCTGCATGCGGTCGAGCGCCACTATCGCCAGGGCGACGACACGCTCGACATCCTGACCGGGGCCGAGCTCGCGATCTGGCCCGGCCAGTCGGTCGCGCTGGTCGCGCCGTCAGGCTCCGGCAAATCGACGCTTTTGCATATCGCCGGACTGCTCGAGCATCCCGACCACGGCGATGTCTACATCGACGGCCGGGCGACCGCGATCCTGCCGGACCACGAGCGCACGCGCATCCGCCGCAACGACATCGGCTTTGTCTATCAATCGCACCATCTGTTGCCCGAGTTCTCGGCGCTGGAGAACGTCGTGATGCCGCAGATGATTCGCGGTCTGTCGCGCCGCGAGGCGGCGAAGCGCGCCAACGAGCTGCTTTCTTATCTGGGCCTCGCCAACCGGCTCACGCACCGTCCGGCCGAACTGTCGGGCGGCGAGCAGCAGCGCGTCGCAATCGCCCGCGCGGTTGCCAACGCACCCCGGATCCTGCTCGCCGACGAGCCGACCGGGAATCTCGACGTCCACACCTCGGACCACGTCTTCGACGCGCTGATGCAACTCGTGCAGGCGTCCGGTCTCGCCACGATCATCGCCACGCACAACATGGATCTTGCCGCGCGCATGGACCGTCGCGTGACCTTGCGCGAGGGCAAGGTCGTGGAGATGGATTAGGGATTGCTCCCAGCGAATTTCAAATCGAGCGCGTGATGCTGTCTCGTCACGACACGCAGCGCTTCTTTCACGGCACCAAGGCCGACCTGAAGCGCGGCTCACAATTCTCTGATCGAGAGGGAGTGCTTTGTGAGGCGCACTGAAACAACGCCGTAACGCGCGTCGACGATCGTCGCCCCGGACAAGTGGAGACGATCAGTATGACTGCAACACAGACTGCCCCGCTCGGGAGACACGCCATCGTCATCGGCGCAGGGATCGGTGGCTTGGCGGCGGCCGGCGCGCTCGCCGATTTCTTTGAACGGGTCACTATTCTGGAGCGCGACGCGCTTCCGGCGGATCCGTCGCCCCGGGCGGGCGTTCCGCAGTCCAATCATCCGCATGCGCTTCTCCTCGGCGGCCAGCGCGCGCTCGACGATTTGTTTCCCGGTTTCGAAGCCGATCTCGCGAGGGCGGGCGCGGTCACGCTGCGCGCCGTCAGCGATGTCCGTGAGGAGCGGCCTCATTTCGATCCGTTTCCACAACGCGATATCGGCTGGATCGGCTATACGATGTCGCGCCCGCTGCTCGAACACGTCGCGCGTCGCCGGGTCGAGGCGCTGCCGAACGTCACGCTGCGCGACAAGTGTCAGGTGCTCGCGATCATGGCGGCCGCCGATGGCGCGGTGGCGGGCGTGCGTTTTGCCCCGAAAGGGAGCGGCGAGGAGGCTCTCGCCGCCGATCTCGTCGTCGATGCGTCAGGGCGCGGCGCGCTGACGCTGGCGTTTCTCGAAGCCAGCGGACGATCGCAGCCTGCGCAGACCACGATCGGCATCGACGTCAACTATGCCACCACGACCTTTGCGATCCCCGAAGGCCAACGGGATTGGACGCTCGTCGTCACGTTCCCCGATGTGCCAGGAGCGACCAATGCCGCCTGTCTGATGCCGATCGAGGGCAACAGATGGATGGCTCTCGTCGGGGCTTGGCACAGCACGCCGGCTGCGGCGGATGCTGACGCGTTCATGCAGTCGCTGCGCTCTTTGCGGACCAGCACCATCTTTGACGCGGTCAGGGGCGCCGAGCGGCTGGACGTTATTCATCGCTTCGCCTTTCCGGACAGTTCGTGGCGGCATTTCGAATCGGTCGCGGACTTTCCGCGCAACCTCGTCCCGCTCGGCGACGCGATCAGCCGCTTCAATCCGATCTATGGACAAGGCATGGCGGTTGCCGCGCAGGAGGCGCGCGCGCTGAAGGACCTGCTTGGCGCCCGTCGTGGCGACGCCGATCCGTTCGCGGGATTTGCGCCGGCCTATCTGGCCGCCGTGCACCCGATCATTGCTGCGACGTGGTCGATGTCCGCGGTTCCGGATTTTATTTTCCCTCAGACCCGCGGCGAGCGCCCGAGCGACATTGAGAACTCGCTGCGTTTCAGTGCCGGGCTGACCATGCTGGCGGCGCGCGATCCGGAGGTCCACAAGCTCATGCTCGGGGTTCGTCATCTCATCGAGTCGCCCGCGGCTCTCCGCGATCTCGCCCTTGTGCAGCGCGTGCAGATGGAGCTCGCCGGAGCCAGCAGCGCCCGCGCATCGACCTCTTGAGGTTGGACGGTTTGCCGCGACGTCGATCAGGAAGGCTGTGACAGCAATATGCCCTGCAGGGTCTCCTGCAGCCGCTCGGCCTGGAATGGCTTCTGCAGGGCCGGGCGGTCGCGATAGGTGGCTGGCAGGCTGTTCTCGCCATAACCGGTGACGAACACGAAGGGCAGGCCGCGCTTGGTCAGGATGTCCGCAACGGGATAGATTTCACGGCCGTCGAGATTGACGTCGAGGATGGCGGCGTTGAACTCGCCGTGCTTGGCAAATTCGCTCGCCTCGTCGATCGTGCCGACCGCGGCTGCGATCGAGTAGCCGAGGTCGACCAGCATGTCCTCGAGCAACATTCGGATCAGGTATTCGTCTTCCACCACCAGAAGTTTCGGTGATGCCTGTCCGGATTCCGCCATTGCTTGCTCCCGATCCACAACCGAAGACGCTGCGCCGGTTCCGTTTTCACACTACCGGGTTTTTACGTGAGCTTACCTGAACCGCTAACAAACGTGTTAAAAATGGCGGAAACGGGGGACTGGGGTGATTCAACAGGCTGAAAAGCAGGACGTTGGTCGCATGGAGTTCCTGCTCACGTTGCGCCGGCGCGGCATCACCGATCAGGCCGTGTTGCGGGCCATGGATGAAGTCCCTCGCGCGCGGTTCGTCGAGACGGACTTCGCCGGCAGTGCTTACGCGGATCAGGCACTGCCGATTGCGTGTGGTCAGACGATCAGTCAACCCTACGTCGTTGCCTACATGACGGAGAAGCTGCGGCTACGCCCCGAGCATCGCGTGCTCGAAGTGGGCACCGGCTCTGGCTACCAGGCGGCCGTGCTGTCGCGCCTTGTGCGCGAGGTGGTCACCATCGAGCGTTATCGGACCCTGGCGGAGGCGGCGCGGGAGCGGCTGCGCGCGCTCGGCTATGACAACGTCGAGGTCGTAGTCGGCGACGGCTTTGCCGGCGTGCCGGACAAGGCGCCGTACGATCGCATCATCATCACCGCCGCCGCACCGCAGGTGCCGGACGCTTTGGTCGATCAGCTTGCCGAAGACGGTGTCATGTTGCTGCCGCTCGGTCCGCAAGACGGTCCGCAGAACATCGTCAAGCTGACGAAGACCCCAACCGGCCTCGAGCGCGAGGATCTGATCGCGGTGCGCTTTGTGCCGCTGCTGCACGGGCAGGCGCGAGAACTCTAGACGTTTCCGGCGTGTTGAGCCGCGAGGCTAGGGCGCAAGTCTATCGTTCAACGCCAAGTCTTCGGTAAGAAATCAGTATTCTTAAAACCTTATTTACTCGCGGCTGCTTTATTTCAAGCTCTCGTTATCTCGCGTATGAGTGAGTAACCATATGCCGCGACCCACCGTGTCGTCTCGTTCGCGTGCCTTTGCGAGTGTCGCAGTCCTTGCTGTTGTCGGCGTCAGCGCCGCCGGTTGTGCGGACTCCGCTCGCTTCGACTCCAATCCGTTCGCGTCGAACCGGCAGGCGCCACCTCCACAGCAAGAGGTCACCGGCTCGATCGGCGGTCAGCGTCCGATGTATCGGCCGATCGAAGCACAGCCGCTGCCGGCGCCGAGCCGGCCCGCGACGGTCGCGCCGAGCATGAGCTCGAATTCGGGCGGCGTGTCCTACGGCGCCCAGGGCCTCGGCGCCTATCGTCCGCCATCCGATGTGACCGGGTCGGTCACCGAACGTCCGGTCGCTCCGGCTCCCGTCATTGCCGCCGAGCCGCCACGGCCGGCCGGTCACTGGACGTGGGATGGCGGTCGGCCGGTCAGCGTTCGCGGCGGTGAGACGGTCGACAGCATCGCGCGCCGGTACAATGTGCCGGCCTGGGCCATTCTCCAGACCAACGGCATCCGTGAAGCCTCGGCGGTCCGCCCCGG
>DATJIG010000242.1:0-4076 GCA_035493495.1 Alphaproteobacteria bacterium | reverse complement strand
GAGTCCTAGCTCGAAGCGCATCATGAAGTCGACCCAGCGCCGCGGGTTGGCGGAGATGGCGTCGACGGCACGCCCGAGCGCCTCGCCCTCGAGACCGTACTCCGCCAGCACCTTGGCGACCTCGCGCCGCTCTTCGTGGGGGATCTCGACGATCTCGCGCGCCTCGCGGCGGTACTCGGACGCGTAGTGGTCGCTTTCGGAACGGGCGGCGAGATAACCGCCGAGGCCCATGGCGATGGCGCCAGCGACGATCTCCGCGAGCCCCGCCGTGACGATGATGTTGGTCGAGGAGATGGCGCCGGCGAGGCCGGCGGCGAGCGCGAACGGAACGGTCAGCCCGTCAGCCGCTCCGAGGACGACGTCGCGCACGGTCTGCGACGCGCCGAAGTGCTGCTCGGGATGATGGTACGGAGGTCTCATGGGAACGCCGGCGGTTGAAGCGAACCGCTAGGTTACCCGCAGATCGCGCCCGATGCACCCTCCGGACGCACTGTCCTCAGGCGCAGAGGTCCGCTGTCAGTGGCGCCTCTAGTGGCGGTCGTCGACCCGCGGCCCGTGGGCGAGCGTGCGCCGGCCGTCCGCCGACATTCCCGCCGCGCTTTCCTGGATGACTCCCTGGATCGCGCTTTCCATGGTGGTGCGCGCGGCGCGCAGGTCGGCCATCGCCCCGGAGACGGCGGTGGCGTCGTAAGGATCGGCGCGCAGCGCGGCGCGCACGCGCTCGCGGGCCGTGCGGATGTCTCCCGCCAGTCGTGCGATTTCGTCGCGGTGCGACCGGTAGGCGCCGCGCAGCGCGGCGGCATCGCTGTCGCCGACGCGGTGGGCGATGCGCTCGACGACGCGACCGAACTCGGGCGTCTGCGGCGGTCCACGGAACATCGGCCGCGCGACCCAGACGCCGATCACCGCGATGAGGAGCAGATTGAGCGCGAGCGAGACGAGCAGCGAGATGCGCCAGCGGCGGCGCAAGCCGCCCTGCTGGATGGTCATTCCGACCATGGCGAGATCGCTCCCATGATCGAGGTATCGCTGAGGCTTGCGATCCCGTCGACCGCGCCGTTGTCCATCAGCGACGGATCGCTCGACAGGCCGACGAGGATGCCGAGCAGGGCCACGCTCGCGAGTGCCGCGCCGCGCGACCACGTCGGCCCGATCGCGCCGGCAAGGAACGACAGCCAGCCGCCGCCGGTGGCCCGCGGCTCCGACAGCCGACGCTGGATCTTCGCGGTAACCCGCGCCAGCGACAATTCATCGACGGTGACCCTCGCCGCGTCCAGCGCGCGATCGAGGCGGCGCGCCTCGGCGACACGCGCCCGCGCTTCCGCCGAACGCTCGACCAGTGCCAGCGCCGGACCGCGCTCGGCCTCGGGCCACCGCTCGGGATCGGCCCCGTAGGCCGCCACCAGCTGCTCCAGACGCGCAAGACTCATCGAACTCGCCACGACACACCTCCCATCCCTCGGCCCCCGATGATCTCCGACTCCCGCAACATCGTAACCTATCTCTCCACGGCGCTCGGCGCTTCGTCCAGCGCGCCGCGGAGCGCCTTCCGCGCGCGTACCAGCAATGATTCCAGGGCCGACACCGACACGCCCATGATCTCGGCGACGGCGGCGTTGCTCAGCTCCTCGTAGTACGTCAGCACCAGCGCCGTGCGCTGGCGCTCGGGCAACCGGGCGACTGCGCCGGCGACGCGGCGGTTCCTCTGCGCGGTCGCCAACTGCGATTCGGCGCTCGGCGCCGGATCCTCGGGATCGCCCGCCGCCTCGATGGGCGCGGTCGGCCGGCGGCGCTTGCGGTCGACGCAAAGGTTCACCACCACCCGGTAGAGCCAGGTCGAGAACCGCGCGTCGCCCTCCTGCCAGTCCGGCGACTTCTGCCAGACGCGGAGGAACGCGTCCTGCGCCACGTCCTCGGCCTCGGCGCCGTTGCCGGTGATGCGGCGCGCCATCGCCAGCACGCGGGGCAAATGGCGCGCGACCAGCGCGCGATAGGCGCGCTGGTCGCCGGCGCCGGCGAGCATCAGGAGCTCGTCGTCGCCGCGCGGATCGGCATCCGTACGGGCCTCGGTCATCCGTGGCGTCGCATCCCGTTTGCAGCTCGCGGCAGGGATGCCGGCCACCTTGCGTGCCGCAGCCGGCATCCCGCCCACCCGCGAGACTACAGCCGGCGGTGACGGCGCGGCGACAGCAATTCGTCGGCCTGTTTCTTCTGTCCATCGTCGAGCCGCGTGTACAGAGCGGCGAAGGTGGTCGCGAACGACTTGGCGTTGTTGGCCTCGATCTCCGACGAGCGCTGGCGGAAATTGAGACGATCGACCGCGGTCATCGGCTGGTCCCGGCGACCGCGCATCTCCTCGGCGAGCTGCTGGCGCGCGGTGGCGTTGCGACGCATGACGTCGGCGACCGCGTTCCACTGGTTCTCCTGGGCCGGGGTGATCTTGAGCTCCGCCTTGAGGTAGGCGATGCGCCCCTCGATGCGATTGGGCCGGACGTGATCGGCGCGTGCTCCATCGGGGCGCGCGGCATCGGCGGCGGGCGGCCGCGGCTGGGCCGAGGCGGAGGTAGCGCATCCCGCGATGGGCACGCCGGCCAGCGCGATCGCGGCGATGGCGAGGGTCTTCTTCGCGGCGGTGAACCTGGTCATAAAGAACACTCCTGTTTGGGGCGGACCAATCTCGTCCGCTTCTGGAGTGTTTCACGGCGGTGACCGCGAATCCCTGCGGCTCGCCGGGTCCCGCAATCCGGGGCATTCCTCACGGGTAAAGACCCCCTGTGTTCCCGTAGGATGCGGACCAGCCCTTACGGCCACGTCTGGCCGCTTCCAGCCCGGAGCCCTCATGTTCGCCCTCAGCAAGCTCGCCTGGTACGTCATCGCGCCCGGAAACTTCTGCGTCCTTCTTCTCGTCGCCGGGCTGCTGTGGCGGGTCGCCAGCAAGCGCCGTCACGGCATGATACTGATCGTCGCGGGAACGCTGGGGCTCGTCGGCATCGCCGCACTGCCGGTCGCGAACTGGACGCTGGTGCCGCTGGAGAACCGGTTCCCGCAGCCGTCGCTGCCGGACCACGTCGACGGCATCGTCGTGCTCGGCGGCAGCGTCAACCAGTTCATCACCGCCGCGCGCGGCGAGCCCGCGGTGGTCACCGCGTCCGACCGGCTGTTCGCCGCGAGCGAGCTCGCCCGCCGCTATCCCGACGCCAAGGTCATCGTCAGCGGCGGCGAGGCGTCGATCGTGCCGACGCACCTCCTGGAGGCGCCGATCATGCGCGACGTACTGGTGCGCCAGGGCATCGACCCGAAGCGGATCGTTCTCGAGGACAAGTCGCGCAACACCTTCGAGAATGCGGTCGAGAGCTACCGCGTCGCCCAGCCGAAGCCGGGACAGACGTGGATCCTCGTCACCTCGGCGTGGCACATGCCGCGCGCGGTCGGCTGCTTCCGCACCGCGGGCTGGAGCGTCCTGCCGTATCCGGTCGACTACCGGACCACCGGCGTGCGCGGCAAGCTCGCGAGCTTTCAGCTCACGATGGAGCTCGACCGCCTCGATCTCGCGGTGCGCGAATGGATCGGGCTCGTCGTCTACGCGGCGCAGGGCCGCATCGACGACGTGTTGCCGGGACCAGGGTGAAATTCACCCGACTCGTTCAGTCCATCCACGTTTTGTTGTTCTCGTCACTCCCGCGCAAGCAGCCAGTCCAGGGCCGTCGGACTCCGAGTGGCCGCCCTAGATGCCCGTATTCGCGGGCATGACGAAGGAATATGGCGCACGTAAACGCCACGTCATGGTCGGCGCCGCTCTTTTCAAACGGACCGCGCGAGCGCGGTCCGAAGGGGCCGCCTTAGGCCGCGCATCCGCGCGGCCGTCAACAACGAGGAGCCACGAGCTTTTCTGTTGTCACCCTCTCCCTCGGGGGAGAGGGCAACAGGAGCGCGCCTTGAACCGCTTCAGCGATTCCCGACTTTCCACAGCCCCCTTGTGGCCTGTGATCGGCGTGTGCATGGTGCGCGCATCGCGCGACAACGGCGTCGCCGGCACCTGCAGGCCACTAGACCCCGCGCGATGAAACCGGGTGATC
>DATJIG010000241.1:0-7804 GCA_035493495.1 Alphaproteobacteria bacterium | reverse complement strand
ACCTGTTCCTCCTGAACAAGTGGTACTTCGACGAGCTCTACGACCGCCTGTTCGTGCAGCCGGCGTTCCGCATCGGCCGCGGCCTGTGGCTCGGCGGCGACAAGGCGGTGATCGACGGCGTCGGTCCCGACGGCATCGCCAACGTCACGACCGACCTCGCGCGCGGCGCGGGCAAGGTCCAGACCGGCTACGTCTATCACTACGCGTTCGCGATGCTGGTCGGCGTCGTGATTTTTGTGAGTTGGTATCTCTGGCGGGCGGGGCACTAGACGATGAGCTGGCCTGTACTCTCGGTCACGATCTTCCTGCCGCTGCTCGGCACCGCGTTCATCATGATGGTGCGCGGCGACGAGGAAACGGTCGCCCGCAACGCCCGGGCCATCGCGCTGTGGACGTCGCTCGCAACCTTCGTCGTCTCGCTGCTCGTGTGGGCCAACTTCGACCCGCGCAACGCCGGCTTCCAGCTGATGGAGGAGGCGCCGTGGATTCCGGCGCTCGGCATCAACTACCGGGTCGGCGTCGACGGCATCTCGATCTTCTTCGTCCTGCTGTCCACGTTCCTGACGCCGCTCTGCATCCTCGCGAGCTGGGTCGCCGTCACCCGGCGCGTGCGGGAGTACATGATCTCCTTCCTTGTGCTCGAGACGCTGATGGTCGGCATGTTCTGCGCGCTCGACTTCATTCTCTTCTATCTGTTCTTCGAGGGCGTGCTGATCCCGATGTTCCTGATCATCGGAGTCTGGGGCGGCCCGCGCCGCGTCTACTCGGCCTTCAAGTTCTTCCTCTACACCCTGACCGGCTCGGTCCTGATGCTGATCGCGCTGCTCGTGATCTACTTCGAGGCCGGCTCGACCGACATCCCGACGCTGATGACACACGACTTCCCGGTCGCGATGCAGAAGTGGCTGTGGATCGCCTTCTTCGCCTCGTTCGCGGTGAAGGTGCCGATGTGGCCGCTCCACACCTGGCTGCCCGACGCCCACGTCGAGGCGCCGACCGCGGGCTCGGTGATCCTGGCGGGCGTGCTGCTGAAGATGGGCGGTTACGGCTTCCTGCGGTTCTCGCTGCCGATGCTGCCGGAGGCGAGCCACTACTTCGCGCCGTTCGTGTTCGCGCTTTCGGTCATCGCCGTGATCTACACGTCGCTGGTGGCGCTCGCCCAGGAGGACATGAAGAAGCTGATCGCGTACTCGTCGGTTGCCCATATGGGCATCGTGACGCTCGGCATCTTCGCCTTCACCGAACAGGGCATCCAGGGCGCCATATTCCAGATGCTGAGCCACGGCGTCGTCTCGTCCGCGCTGTTCCTCTGCGTCGGCGTCGTCTACGACCGCATCCATTCGCGCGACATCGCGCGCTATGGCGGGCTTGCGATCCGGATGCCGGCCTACGCCGCCGTGTTCATGGTGTTCATGCTGGGCGCGGTTGGCCTGCCGGGCACCTCGGGTTTCGTCGGCGAGTTCCTCGTGCTGCTCGGCACCTGGCAGGTCGACCGTCTCGCGACGACGCTGGCGGCGACCGGCATGATCCTTGGCGCCGCCTACATGCTGTGGCTCTATCGTCGCGTGATCTTCGGGGCGCTCGAGAAGGAGGATCTCAAGGCGATTCTCGATCTCAGCCCGCGCGAGATCGCCGTGTTCGTCCCCCTGGTCCTCGTCGTCATCTGGATGGGCATCTACCCGGCGCCGTTCCTCGAAGGGATGTCGGCCGCCGTCCAGAACCTGGTCGACCAGGTGCAACTCGCCAACGGGCCGCAGCCGACCGGGCTTGCGTCGCTGCTGGGCCGCTGAGGTCATCATGGATCGCTTCTCTCTCGTGGCACTTTCCCCCGCCTGGCCCGAGGTCTTCCTCGCGCTCTCCGGCATGGCGCTGCTGATGATCGGCGTCTACGGCGGCGGTCCCAGGGGCGGCAACAACTCGTTCCGGCTCGTCTCCTGGCTCGCCGTTGCGGCGATGGTGGTGACGGGCGGTCTGGTGACGCTCGGCTCCGACGGCGGCTCGGTTCAGGCGTTCGGCGGCGTGTTCATTGCCGACTCGTTCGCCCGCTTCATGAAGGTGCTGATCCTCGGCAGCTCGGCGCTGACGCTGCTTCTCTCGCTCGCCTTCGCCGAGAAGGAGGACATGGCCAGGTTCGAGTATCCGGTGCTGTTCGTGTTCGCCACCCTCGGCATGATGATGATGGTGTCGGCGAACGACCTCCTGTCGCTGTACCTTGCGCTCGAGCTGCAGAGCCTGACGCTCTACATCATCGCCGCGTTCCGCCGCGATTCGCTCAAGTCGACCGAGGCCGGCCTCAAGTACTTCGTCCTCGGCGCGCTGTCGTCCGGCATGCTGCTCTACGGCATCACGCTGGTGTACGGCTTCGCCGGCTCGATCTCGTTCCCGGTGCTGGCCGAGACCTTTGCCAACGGCGTGTCGATCGGCGCGGTGTTCGGTCTGGTGTTCATCGCCGCCGGCCTCGCGTTCAAGGTCGCCGCGGTGCCGTTCCACATGTGGACCCCCGACGTCTACGAGGGCGCGCCGACTCCGGTCACCGCATTCTTCTCGGTGGCGCCCAAGGTCGCCGCCGTCGGCCTGTTCGTCCGCGTGATGATGGGGCCGTTCGCGCCGCTCGCAGGCGAGTGGCAGCAGATCATCGTCTTCATCTCGATCGCCTCGATGGCGCTCGGCGCGGTCGCCGCCATCAACCAGACCAACATCAAGCGGCTGATGGCCTACAGCTCGATCAGCCACATCGGCTACGTGCTGATCGGTCTCGCCGCCGCGACCGAGCAGGGCGTCGAGGCGATCGGGGTCTATCTCGCGATTTACATCTTCATGAGCATCGGTACCTTCGCGGTGATCCTCGCCATGCGCTCCAAGGGCGTGGCGGTCGAGGGCATCGACGACCTGAAGGGTCTGGCTCGCACGCGCCCCGGCCTCGCGCTCGCCATGGCGATTTTCATGTTCGCGATGGCCGGCATCCCACCGCTCGCCGGATTCTTCGGCAAGCTCTACGTGTTCCTGGCAGCCGTGCAGGCCGGCATGTACGCGCTCGCCGTCTTCGGCGTCCTGGCGAGCGTGGTGGCCGCCTACTATTACGTGCGCATCGTCAAGATCATGTACTTCGACGAGCCGGTCGGCGTGTTCGATCCGATGCCCGGCGCCGAGGTTGGCGCGATCACCTTCGTGTCGGCGGTCTTCGTCATGTTCTTCTTCGTCTATCCGCAGCCGATCCTGATCGGCGCCGCGCGCGCCGCCCACGCGCTGTTCGCGGGCTGACGTTTTGACGGCAACGCTGCCCGCGTTCTTCCGCGCCGTCGCGCTCGACGAGACCGGCTCCACCAACGACGACGCGACCACGGCCGCGCGCGAGGGTGCCGCCGAGGGCACGCTGATCTGGGCGCGGCGGCAATTGAAAGGTCGCGGCCGCCGCGGCCGCACCTGGGTCAGCCCCGAGGGCAATCTCCATCTCTCGATCGTGCTGCGGCCGAACGTGCCGCCGGCGCGCGCGGGCGAGATCGCCTTTGTCGCCGCACTCGCCGCCGCCGAAGCCTGCGCCGCGTTCGCGCGTTCCGCCGACGTGCGCTGCAAGTGGCCCAACGACGTGCTGGTGGACGGCCGCAAGTGCGCGGGGCTGCTGATCGAGTCGTCGATCACCGGTTCGGCGCTCGACTGGATTGTCGTCGGCATCGGCATCAACCTGGCCGGGCACCCCGACGACGCCGAGTACCCGGCGACTCATCTCGCCGAGCACCTTTCACCCGGTGCGGGGCGGGCGATCGCGGTGGAGGAGGCGCTTGCCGTCCTCGGGGCCGCGTTCGCCGGGCGCTACGACGAATGGCGGCGCTCAGGCTTCAAGCCGATCCGCGAATCCTGGCTCGCCCGCGCCGCCGGCATCGGCAAGCCGGTCCGCGTCCGCCTCGAATCCGAGGAGTTCACCGGCACCTTTACCGGCCTCGGCGGCGACGGGGCGCTGGTGGTGACGATGCCGGACGGAAGCACGCGGCGGGTCACCGCCGGCGATGTGTTTCTTCCCGGTGCCGCTCCGGCACGTTAGGATCGCCCGTCATCTCAGGGTTTCCCATGCTCCTGGTCATCGACTGCGGCAACACCAACACCGTCTTCGCGCTGTTCGACGGCGAGAACAAGAAAGGCGAGTGGCGGTCCCAGACCGAGCCTCGCCGTACCGCCGACGAGCACGGCGTGTGGCTGACGCAGCTCCTGTCGCTCGAGGGCCTCGCCGCCGCCGACGTGAAGGGCGCGGTGATCGCCAGCGTCGTGCCGACGGCGACCTTCGCCCTCGATGCGCTGTGCCGTCGCTACTTCGCCGTCGAGCCGCTGGTGATCGGCGATCCCGCGGTGAAGCTCGGCCTCAAGATCCTGACCGAGCGTCCCGACGAGGTCGGCGCCGATCGGCTGGTCAACGCCGTCGCGGCGCATGCGCGCTACCCGGGTGATCTCATCCTCGTCGACTTCGGCACCGCGACGACGTTCGATGCCGTGAACGCCGACGGCGACTACGTGGGAGGAATCATCGCCCCCGGCGTTAATCTGTCGGTCGAGGCGCTGTTCCGGGCCGCGGCGCGGCTGCCGCGCATCAGCGTCAAGCGGCCGGAACGCGTGTTGGGGACGACGACTGTCTCGGCCATGCAATCGGGGGTCTACTGGGGCTACGTCGGGCTGATCGAGGGGCTGGTCGCGCGCCTCGCCGACGAGCTCGCGATCAAGCCGACGGTCATAGCCACGGGAGGGCTCGCCGCCCTGTTCGCCGGCGCCACCAAGGCGATCCACCATCTCGATCCGGACCTCACGCTGCGCGGTCTCGTCCGCATCCACGGGCTGAACCAGCCGTGAGCCGTAGTCCTGGTCTTAAGGGGGCAAACGCCAACGGGAACGCCAACGGGGGCGAGCGCGAGCTGACCCCCGACCTCGTCATCGACGCCGCGCGCAAGGGCTTCGTCTACCTGCCGCTCGGCGGTGTCGGCGAGATCGGCATGAATTTCTATCTCTACGGCTGCGACGGCAAATGGATCGCCGTCGAGATGGGAGTGACGTTCGCCGACGCGACGCTGCCCGGCATCGATCTCATCGTTCCCGACCCCGATTTCGCCGAGTCGCTCGGCGACGATCTCATCGCGATCGTCATCACCCACGGCCACGAGGACCATCTCGGCGCGGTCCCGTACCTCGGCATGCGCTTCCCGCGCGCGCCGGTTTACGCGACGCCGTTCGCCGCCGGACTCATCGCCGCGAAGCTCGAGGAGGCCGAGCTCGAGGACGCGGTCGATCTTCACACCGTGCCGCTGGGCGCGAAGCTGAAGCTCGGGCCCTTCGACGTCGAGTACGTCGCCGTCACTCATTCGATCCCGGAGCCTAACGCGCTCCTGATCCGCACCCGATACGGCACGGTGCTCCACACCGGCGATTTCAAGATCGATCCGACGCCGCTTTTGGGCCAGCCGACCGATCAGGCGAAGATCCGGGCGGCCGGCGATCACGGGATTCTCGCGCTGGTGTGCGATTCCACCAACGCGACGCTCGAGGGCAAGACCGGCTCCGAGGCCGAGGTGCGCGAGAGCCTGCGCGAGATCATCGCGACGTGCCGCCAGCGCGTCGCCGTCGCCTGCTTCGCGTCCAACGTCGCGCGCCTCACATCGCTGGTTCACGCCGCCCACGCCAACGGCCGCCGCGTCGCGCTGGTCGGCCGCTCGCTGTGGCGCTACACCGAGATCGCCCGCCGCTGCGGCTATCTCGACGGCATGGCGCCGTTCCTCACCGATCACGACGTCGAGCGCCTCCCGTCCGAGAACGTGCTGATGATCTGCACCGGCAGCCAGGGCGAGCCCAACTCGGCGCTGGCGCGCATCGCCTCGCGCGATCACGCGGTGCGGCTCGACCCCGGCGACACCGTGATCTTCTCGTCGAAGGAAATTCCGGGGAACGAGAAGCCGATCGCCACGGTCCAGAACCTGCTGATCGCCCAGGGCATCCACATCCTGACCGACCGTACGCACTTCGTGCACGTGTCGGGACATCCGGCGCGCGACGACCTGCGCATCATGTACGACCTCGCGCGGCCCCGGCTCGCGATCCCGATGCACGGCGAGATCCGGCACCTGTCGGCGCACATGGAGCTGGCGCTGACCAAGGGCGCCGCGCCGCACCTCGTCACCGACGGCACGGCGTTCCGGCTGGCGCCCGAGCCCGCGCGCGTCATCGGCCACGTCAACTACGGCCGCTTCGTCGTCGACGGCCTGCGCCTGCTGCCGATCGACAGCCCGGTGCTGAGTCAGCGCCGTCGTCTCACCTACAACGGTCTCGCGGTCGTCACCGTGGTGCTCGACCGCAAGGGCCGCGTGGCGGCGCCGCCGCAGGTCAGCATCGAGGGCGTGCTCGACAAGGAGCACGACCGCTCGACGCAGGACACGCTGGCCGACGATGTGGCAATGGCGCTGCGCGCGATGCCGCGCCGCGCGAGCGAGGACGATGCCCAGGTCCACGACGCGGTGCGCCGCGCGATCCGCCAGCGCACGACGGCCGAGTCGGGCAAGAAGCCGATGGTGCAGGTTCACCTGGTACGCCTCGACTAGAGGCGAGGGGAGAAGAGATGAACTGGTTCACCGGCACGATGGTGTTCATCCTGATCTGGTGGCTGACGTGGTTCTGCGCGCTGCCGATCGGAGTCCACCGCGCCGACAATCCCGAGGCGGGACACGAACCCGGAGCGCCCGAGAAGCCGTATCTGTGGTGGAAGCTCGCCGGGACGACCTTGGTCGCGGTCGTGATCTTCGCCGGCGTATTCTGGCTGATCGAGAGCGACTATCTCAGCTTCCGCGACCTGATCAGGAACGACGGCTGAGATGGCTTTCGACTCGGCGCAGAAGTATTGCGACTACGCGCCCGGAGATCCGCTCCACGCGCCTTACCACAATCTCGAATACGGCTTCCCGGTCGCCGACGACCAGGTGCTGTTCGAGCGCCTGGTCATGGAGATCAACCAGGCCGGGTTGAGCTGGGGCTTGATCCTGAAGAAGCGCCCGGCGTTCCGTGCGGCGTTCGCCGGTTTCGACATCGCCCGCGTCGCGCGCTTCGGCGCGCGCGAGCGGGCGCGGCTGATGACGGACGAAGGCATCATCCGCAACCGCCTCAAGATCGAGGCGACGATCGAGAACGCGAAGCGCATCCAGGCCATCCAGGCGCGCGAGGCATCGTTCGCGGCGTGGCTCGCCGCGCGTCATCCGATGACCAAGGCCGAATGGGTCAAGCTGTTCAAGCGGGAGTTCGTCTTCACCGGCGGCGAAATCGTCGGCGAGTTCCTGAAAAGCATCGGCTTCCTGCCGGGCGCCCACACTGATGACTGTCCGGTCGGCCGCAAGCTCACGCGCTCCCGCCCCAAGCCGCCGTGGCTCACCAAGGCTCCCGACGCGGGCTGGTGAGCGGCGCCGGCGCGGACTTTCTCTTTTCCAACCCTCTCTTCATTGGGGAGAGGACAGGGTGAGGGGGCGTTTTCTCGTCATCCTCGCCGCCCCTCTTTTAAGAACGGGGGGCAACCCGCCCGTAAGAGCGGAAGTCCAGGCTTTTGTCTCTCGTCATGGCCGGGCTTGCCCCGGCCATCCACGTGTTTCTGTCAGCTAAAGAACGTGGATGCCCGGCACAAGGCCGGGCATGACGACAGCGTGCATTGAACCGCTTCAGCGATTCCCGACTTTCCACAGCCCCCTTGTGGCCTGTGATCGGCGTGTGCATGGTGCGCGCATCGCGCGACAACGGCGTCGCCGGCACCTGCAGGCCACTAGACCCCGCGCGATGAAACCGGGTGATC